>JAURGG010000040.1 GCA_030833905.1 Schleiferiaceae bacterium | reverse complement strand
AAAGCGGCGAGGTGCTTTGTGACGCGGGTTGCAGAGAACCAGTTCCTAGCTACTAGTTGCTCATCAAAACTTCAGCGGAAGCGTCAGCACTCCGCCGTCGCGCAGCACCGTCACCGTGGTTTCTTGGCCGGTGTCAAACTTTGACAGGGCCTCCATGTAGCCCGTCATGCCGGCCACGGGGTGCTCGCCAAGGGCCACCACTACATCGCCGCGCTGCAGACCTGCGCGGGCTGCGGGCTTGCCGTCGGTGGTGCCGTCAATGCGCATTCCCTGGCCGTCGTAGAGGTAGTCGGGCACGACGCCGAGCGTCACCTTGAATCGCGGGGTGTCGCTAGCGCTGCTCTTGGTTTTGGTGAACGGAACCTCGGTGCGTTCGTCGAGCTGGCGCAGCACGGTTTCGACCAGGTCCACCACCTCGGCGAGGCCGTCGAAGTTGATCTTGTCGGCATCGTCGCTGGGCTGGTGGTAGTCCGCGTGCTGCCCGGTGAACAGGTGCAGCACCGGAACGTCGGTCAGGTAAAACGACGTGTGGTCTGAGGGCCCCACGCCGCTGGAATCGATTTTGAGGCGAAAGCGGTCGGCGGCTCCGGCCGCCGCCAGGGCTTCGGGCCAGGCGGGCGAGGTTCCGACCCCATAGAGGGCCAGTTGGCGGGTGGCGCCCAGGCGACCCACCATGTCCATATTGACCATCGCAGCGGGCTTGACCGGCAGTGCGGCCAGCTTCTTGGCGAGGTCGTTTGATCCCCAAAGGCCCTGCTCTTCGCCCGAAAAGGCCACGACGATGACGCTGCGCTCGGGCTTGGCGCGCTGCAGTCGGTAGGCCAGCTCGAGCACGGCAGCCACTCCGCTGGCGTTGTCGTCGGCGCCGTTGTGGATTGCGGAATCCTTGCCGCGGTAAAGGCTTCCCTCGCCCCCCCAGCCCCAGTGGTCGTAGTGGGCCCCGATGACGAGCGGGGCGAGTTCGGGTTGACGGCCGCGCACGACGCCGAGCACGTTGGTTCCGGTTACGGGCGCGCCGTGGGCCACGCCGTGGACTTTGGGCTGCGCGGTGAAGGTGCTGCGAAAGGCCGGAGCAAGCTCATGGGGCACCAACTTGAGCTTCGCCATACGCCCCGTGAGGTAGTCGGCCGCCATTTGCTCGCCGCGGGTTCCGACCTTGCGGCCCTCCATCGCGTCGTCGGCCAGCGTGTACACGTCGGCGCGGAGCCGCTTCGCGACCTTGGGATCGGCCTCGGGCGACTGCCCCAGCAAGGCTAAGGGCATTAGCAGGGCAAACAGGCTTCGGATTGGGGCATTGAAGGTTTTCATGCGGCGGATGGTACTACGTTTGTGTCCGCTAAAGTACCCCTGAGTTATGAAGAAGCATACCCTGTTCGGCGCTGCGATGACCCTTTTGGTCGTCCTACCCCAGGCCCACGCACAAACCATCAAGACCGAGAATCCGCGCACCTGGAACCCCGAAAAACTCACCTACACTGGCGAGAAGCACCTCAAAAACGTGCGCCAGCTGACCTTTGGCGCCGACAACGCCGAGGCCTACTGGAGTTTTGACAGCAAGTCTCTCATATTTCAGTCGAACAACCCTGAGTGGGGTGCAAAGTGCGACCAGATCTACCTGTACTTTGATGCCGGTCAGGTTGAGGCCACGCCCCGCATGCTCAGCACCGGAATGGGCCGCACCACCTGTGCCTACTTTATGCCGGGCGACCAAGAGATTCTTTATGCGTCGACCCATAAGGGGGATGCGGACTGCCCGCCCGAGCCCGAGCGCACCCACGGGCGCTACGTGTGGCCCATTTACCCAACGTTTGATGTGTTTACTGCGGACCTCGACGGCCGCATCACCCGACAGCTCACGGATGCGCCGGGCTACGACGCCGAGGCCACGGTTTCGCCCAAAGGTGACCGCATTGTGTTTACGAGCGACCGCAGCGGCGACCTCGAACTCTACACGATGAAGCTCGACGGAAGCGACGTGCGCCAGGTGACTTTTGCGCTGGGCTACGACGGCGGAGCCTTCTTTAGCCCCGACGGCGAGTGGCTGGTGTGGCGTGCCTCGCGCCCTCGGACTCCTGAGGCAGTGGCCAAGTACACGAGTCTTTTGGCCGAGCACCTGGTGGAGCCGACCGACATGGAACTCTACGTGGCCCGCGTCGACGGAAGCGAGATGCGCCAGGTCACGCAGCTGGGCAATGCCAACTGGGCTCCGTTTTTTACGCCCGACGGCACGCGCATTCTGTTCAGCAGCAACCACGCGTCGCCGATGGGGTTCCCGTTCAACTTGTTCATGGTCAACCTCGACGGCACGGGCCTCGAGCAGGTCACCTACGACACGGCGTTTGACTCGTTTCCGATGTTTTCGCCAGATGGCAAACGTTTGGTGTGGGGCAGCAACCGCAACAACGGCGGAACCCGTGCAACCAACCTATTTGTCGCCGACTGGGTCGACTGAGTCTGGTGCAGCTCCGGGCTCGACCGAAGCCGTTTCTTGCAGCACCTGGCGCAGGGTTTTGTCTTCGGACAGACTGCGGTTCCGCACCATGCCCCAGGCCATGTAAATGTTGCTGGCGAGAATGACGTACAGCAGCAGTCCGCGGTCAAATCCGGCGATGCTGAGTTCGGGTGGAATCGAGTAAAACAATAGAATGGTGATCAGTCCGCGCGGCGCCATGTAGCGAATGATTCGGTCGGAATTGGGCATCAAGGCCTTGACTGCCACCCCGCGCCAGTAAAGGAGGCCAATGACTACAAGGGCAGAGACAAAAATGGTCGAGCCCTTGGTGAGCGAACTGAGGGCAATCGAGAATCCGAAGACCACAAAAAAGAAGGTTCGCACGATGAAGGCCGTTTCACGCGTAATAAGCTGAAAGTCACCCAAAAGCGACTTAACGACGTCCATGTTGATCCACCGCTGCAAAAATCCGCGAAAGAAGAGCTGGGGGTTGCGCAGCATGAGTCCGAAGAACAAAATCACGAGCAGGCTGCTCAAATGAAGCAGCTTACCTACGGCGTACAGGAGGATGAGCACAGCGATGAGCAAGAACATTTTGAGCGAAGTGCGAATGTGCTGCAGTAGCAGCACGAGCAAGTAGGCAAAGAGTGCCGACACCACGATTGATCCGCCAAACGACCACAAAAACCCCTGAAGCCAGGGTTGCCAGCCGCCGGTGGGGTGCTGAAGGCCTTCGGTGACGAAGTAGAACAGCATGATTCCGAGGATGTCGCTGATGGTCGACTGGTAAATCATGAATTCTTTGACCGAATGCTTGCGCAGGTGCTCGACCGACGGAATGATAATGGCTGAGCTTAAGATTCCGAGGGGAATCGCATAGACGAAGGATGACTCCCAATTAGCGCCAAGGCCATAGTGCATCACGGCGGCGACAAAGGCCACGCTGACGCCCATTTCAGCGAGCGTTAGGTTGAGGCTGCCGAAGATCATTTTGCGGTTTTCGCGCACCAGTTCGAGGTCCAACGCGGCCTCGAGGACGATCATGATGAGTCCGATGCTGCCCAAGACTTCGAGCATCGGCTGTACGTCGGGAATCCGACCGTGGAGCGGCCCCTCACTCAGAGCGCGCACGGCAAGCCCCATTCCGAGCAGCATGAGCACGCTCGGGATTCGCGTGGCTCGCGAAAGCAAGTTAAACAGGTAGCTCACGATGACGACAAGCGCCAGCGCGATGAGTACCGAGGGGGTTGAAAATGTTAAGCCCATACCGGACTAAAGGTAGCACAAACCTGCTGGGGGCGGGATCTAGCGCTTGCGCAGGCGGATGCTCTTGGGCGTGATCTCGACGAATTCGCCGGATTGCACGTATTCAAGAGCCTCTTCAAGGCGCAGCACCTTGGCCGGAGCAATGCGCATCTTTTCGTCGTTGCCCGAAGCGCGCATGTTGGTCAGCTTCTTGCCCTTGGTCAGGTTGACTTCGAGGTCGTTGCCGCGCGTATGCTCGCCCACGATTTGCGACTTGTAGATTTCTTCGCCGGGCTCGATGAAGAAAATTCCGCGGTCCTGCAGGCGGTCGATCGAGTACGCAAACGCGGTACCCTGTTCCATGCTGACCAGCGATCCGTTCATACGGCGCGGAATTTCGCCCCGCATCGGCTCAAAGCCGGTGAATCGATGGTTCATGATGGCCTCACCTGCGGTGGCGGTGAGCAGCGCCGAACGCATGCCGATGATTCCGCGCGACGGAATATTGAACGTGATGACCATGCGGTCGCCCTTGGGCGTCATATTGGTCATTTCGCCTTTGCGAAGCGATGCCATTTCGACGGCGGTTCCGCTGTTCGCCTCGGGAAGGTCGATGATGAGTTCCTCGATGGGTTCGCACTTCACGCCGTCGATCTCTTTGGTGATGACGGTGGGCTGGCCAATCTGAAGCTCGTAGCCCTCGCGGCGCATCGTCTCGATGAGGATCGAAAGGTGGAGTACGCCACGTCCGTAGACGTAGAACGAGTCGGCGGTGGCGCCGGGAACCACGCGCAGAGCAAGGTTTTTTTCAAGTTCCTTCTCGAGGCGGTCTTTGATGTGGCGGCTGGTGACAAACTTGCCCTCGCGACCAAAGAACGGAGAGTCGTTGATCATGAACAGCATGCTCAACGTCGGCTCGTCGATGGCGATCGTGGGAAGTCCCTCGGGCTTCTCGGCGTCGGCGATGCTGTCGCCAATTTCAAAACCTTCGATTCCGGCAACGGCGCACAGTTCGCCCGCATGGACCTCTGAAACTTTTGCCTTTCCAAGGCCTTCAAAGGTGAAGAGCTCCTTGATTTTGGCTTTGGTGATGCTGCCGTCGCGCTTGACCACCGATACGTTGGCGCCCTCCTTGAGGCTACCGCGGTGCAGGCGGCCAATGGCCATACGGCCTTGGTAGCTGCTGTAGTCCAAGCTGGTGATCAGCATTTGGGGGGTTCCGGCCAGTACGTCGGCGGCGGGGACGTGGTCGAGCACTACGTCAAGCAGGTACTCAATGTTCTCGGTTTGCGTCTTCCAGTCTGGACCCATCCAGTTGTTTTTGGCGGAACCGTACACACACGGAAAGTCGAGCTGCTCTTCGGTCGCGTCCAGAGAGAACATGAGGTCAAAGACCATTTCGTAGGCCTGCTCGGGGTCGCAGTTGGGCTTGTCGACCTTGTTGACCACCACAATTGGGCGCAGCCCCATTTGAAGCGCCTTCTGAAGCACGAATCGAGTCTGCGGCATCGGGCCTTCAAAGGCGTCGACCAGCAGCAGTACGCCGTCGGCCATGTTGAGAACGCGTTCGACCTCACCGCCAAAGTCGGCGTGACCCGGAGTATCAATAATGTTGATTTTTACCCCCTTATAGTTGACGCTGACGTTCTTGGCGAGAATAGTGATTCCGCGCTCGCGCTCAAGGTCGTTGTTGTCGAGAATCAGTTCACCCGTCTCTTGGTTGGTGCGAAACAGCTGGCAGTGGTGAAGGATTTTGTCCACCAAAGTGGTCTTGCCGTGGTCAACGTGGGCAATGATGGCGATATTTCGAATCGGAGTCATAGGGTAGGTAAAAAGCGCCGCGAAGGTACGCTTTTCCCTAGACGTGGCCTCCTCTAGTCCAGATTATCAAATCGGTACAGCGGATCCAGCTCGTGGTCGTGCTGCAGTTCGCAGAGCGGATTGATGAGTCCATCAGTGAGTCCGTACACCCATCCGTGCAGGGTGGGGGCCTTGCGCTCCTTCCAGGCGCGCTGGATTACGCTGGTCTTGGCCAGGTTCTGAACCTGCTCGCGCACATTGAATTCCACCAGGCGGTTGATGCGTTCGGTGGGGTCGTCGTTCACATCAATTTCGGCGGAATGCAGGCGGTGCACATCTTTAATATTGCGCAGCCACTTGTTGATGATTCCGAACGAATTGTTGGTGAGCGAGGCCGCTACCCCGCCGCAGCCGTAGTGGCCGCACACGATGACGTGCTCGACCTTGAGGTAGTGCACGGCGTACTCGAGCACCGACAGCAGGTTGAGGTCGGTGTGCACCACCATGTTGGCGATGTTGCGGTGCACAAAAATTTCGCCGGGGGCAGTACCCGTAATGGTGTCGGCCGGAACCCGGCTGTCGCTGCACCCAATCCACAAGTACTTGGGCGTTTGAATGCTCGACAGGCGGTCGAAGTACTGGGGGTCGTCGTAGCGACGGCCTTCAGACCAGGCCTTGTTGGCTAAGAGGAGTTGATCGATGTCGCGCATTGTGAATTAAGACCAGGGTTCGAGAATATGGGACTGGTGGGCGGCTCGGCGCACCGTAACGCTGACCCCTTTGAGGCCCGCGTGCGTCGCGTAGTCGTGAATGACCTCGACAATGTCGGGGTCAATGAAGTCGGCCTGGCTGATGTCCACCAAAAGGTCGCATCCGCGCGGAAGCTTTTCAAGCGATTCCTTGAGCTTTCCCTTGTTGAGAAAGCTCACGTTGCGGCGCAGCTGCAGGATGTAGTTGGTTCCGAGGTGGGTCAGCGAAATGCTTGAGCGAAAGTCGTTGAAGGCAATAAATACGGTGGCGACCAGCAGGCCCAGGGCAATGCCCTTGAGCAAGTCGGTGAGCAAAATCGCCACCACGGTAAGTGCGAACGGAACCCACTGCAGCGCGCCCTGCTTCACCAGTGGGGCAATCACCTTTTTGGGGTGCGTCAGTTTGTAGCCCGTGGCGATCAAAATGGCCGCGAGCGTAGCGAGCGGAATTTGGTTCAAGACGCTCGTCAGGAGCACGACACTGAGGGCCAAAATCACGCCGTGCAGAATGGCGCTCCATCGGGTTTGACCTCCAGCCTGGGCGTTGACGCTGGTGCGCACCACGACCGAAGTCACGGGTAGCCCGCCCAAAAATCCCGAAACCATGTTGCCGGCTCCCTGAGCCAGCAGCTCGCGGTTGGTCGGCGTGACGCGCTTGAGCGGGTCGAGGCGGTCGGCGGCCTCGATGCTTAAGAGGCTTTCGAGGCTGGCAATCAGGGCCAGCGTGAGTGCGGTGGCCCAGACGGCGGGCTGGCTGACCGCATCCCAGCGCGGAACCACCCACGACGCCGACGACAACTGGGGCAACTGAACCCGGTGGGTGGCCGCCACGGCCCAGGCGTCGCCCAATAGTTGGGGTAGCGCGGTGGCGAGAAGGGTTCCGCCTACCACGGCAATGAGTGCCGACGGGATGATTCGACCCAGCTTCGTCGTGGCGTAGCCCATGACTTCGGCCAGCTGCAGCCAAAGCAGCGCGGCGATTCCGACTGCAGCGGCACCCGGGCTGAGCGCGCCCATGGCGTGGCCGAGGGCGGTAAAGGTGTTGTCGTGGTCTGCTTGGTTAAATCCCTCGTCGCCAAAAAAGTCCGCATCGTATCCCACCAAGTGCGGAATCTGCTTCAGAATCAGGATGAGCCCGATGGCTGCCATCATTCCTTTAATTACGGTGTTGGGCACGTAGTGACCCACCACGCCCAACTTGAGCAAGCCCATTACTATTTGTACGACACCGGCAAGGACGACCGCCACCAAGAAGACTTCGAACGAGCCCAGGTCGCTGATTGCGGCGAGCACCACGGCAGTGAGGCCCGCGGCAGGTCCCGAAACGCTCAACGGCGACCCGCTGAGGGCGCCGATGACTACGCCGCCCACCACGCCGGCCACGATTCCGCTCAGCATCGGGGCGCCAGAGCCCAAGGCAATTCCAAGGCAAAGAGGAAGCGCAACCAAAAAGACCACCAGAGAGGCGGGCAGGTCAGCATGAAGTTGGGGGCGGAACGTAGGCATAAATATTATGGATTCCGAAAATAAGCGAATCCGATGGATGTACACGAATTCAGTGGCCGACGTTTTCGGGCAGAATCCGAGTGAGTTACTTTGACTCAAAAAGTTTAAAGTAACTAAGTTGGATTACCTTTGGCGCCCTTTTAAACTCCTCGCCGATGCGTACCAAGTACCAAGACCTTATCGAGCAAACCTTTGAGTGGCCCCAGCAAGAATTCTCGACCGAGGACTCTGAATTGCTCTGGCACGGAATTCCGGTGATGGAATTAATCAAGCAGTACGGCACGCCGCTTAAGGTGTCGTACGTGCCCAAGATCTCGGAGCACATTCAAAAAGCCAAGCGCATGTTCAACGTGGCGATGGCCAAGGTGGACTACCAGGCGGACTACCATTTTTGCTACTGTACCAAGTCCTCGCACTTTCAGTTCGTGCTTGACGAGGCCCTTAGAAACGACATTCACCTCGAGACTTCGTCGGCCTTTGACATCAACTTGATCGAGACACTCGAAGAAGAGGGACGCATCACCAAAGATCAGTTCGTCGTGTGCAACGGCTACAAGCGCGCGCAGTACACAGAGAACATTGCGCGCCTGATCAACAACGGTTGGACGAGTGTGATTCCGGTTTTGGACAACCGCGAAGAGCTCGACTTGCTCATGGAGCAGGTCAATCCAGAGAACGCGCATCCGGTCAAAGTGGGTATACGTATCGCAGCTGAAGAAGAACCCAAGTTCGAATTCTACACGTCCCGCTTGGGGATTGGCTACAAGGAAGTGGTTCCGATGTTCAAGAACTACATCCAAAATATTCCGAATGTGGAGCTGAAGATGCTGCACTTCTTCATCAACACGGGCATCAACGACACCGCCTACTACTGGAACGAGCTCAACAAAGCCGTGCGCGTATACATCCAGCTCAAGAAGATTTGCCCGTCGCTCGACTCCCTGAACATCGGTGGCGGATTCCCGATCAAGAACAGCTTGTCGTTCGCCTACGACTACGAGTACATGGCCGAAGAGATCATCTCGCAAATCAAGCAGATTTGCAACGCCGAGGGCATCGAAGAGCCGCACATCTTTACCGAGTTCGGCAGCTACACGGTGGGCGAGTCCGGCGCGACCTTCTACAGCATCATGGGCGAAAAAAAGCAGAACGACCGCGAGAAGTGGTACATGATTGACTCAAGCTTCATGACCACGCTGCCCGACGCCTGGGCGATCAACAAGCGCTTCATCATGCTGGCGATCAACAACTGGGACCACGACTACGAGCGCGTGCTCTTGGGCGGTCTCACCTGCGACAGCGACGACTACTACAATTCAGAGCAGCATTCCAACGCGATCTTCTTGCCCAAACTCAAGTCTGATACGCCACAGTACATCGGGTTTTTCAATACCGGAGCCTACCAAGAGTCGATCGCCGGCTATGGCGGAATCCAGCACTGCCTGATCCCTGCGCCCAAGCACGTGGTTATCAGCCGCGACGCCAATGGAGACTGGAACACCCGCCTGTTCGCCAAGGAGCAGAGCTACAAGTCCATGCTCAAAATTCTCGGCTACTAAGCCTTTGGGGAGCCCCCGAGGCTCCGTACGTTTGTTCAGCAATCCTCTTAAATCTCTTCTGCCATGTCACGCGGACCCATTTCTCAGTTCATCGAAAACCACTATAAGCACTTCAACGCGGCTGCGCTCGTCGACGCCGCCAAGGGCTACGAAGCGCACCTGACCGCAGGCGGAAAAATGATGGTCACCCTCGCGGGCGCGATGTCGACTGCAGAGCTTGGCCGGTCGTTTGCCGAAATGATTCGCCAAGGCAAAGTGGACATCATCAGCTGCACAGGGGCCAACCTTGAAGAGGACCTCATGAACCTGGTGGCCCACAGCCACTACGAGCGCGTGCCGCACTACCGCGACTTGACTCCGTCCGAGGAGCGCGACCTTCTCGACCGCGGGCTCAACCGCGTAACGGATACCTGCATTCCCGAAGAGGAAGCGTTTCGCAAGCTGCAGCACCACATTCACAAGGTGTGGTCGGCGGCCGAGGCCAAGGGCGAGCGCTACTTTCCGCACGAGTACATGTACCAGATGATTCGTCTGCCTGAGTTTGCTGCCGAGTACGACGCTGCCGTGGACCCCGCCAATTCATGGATGCTGGCTGCCGCAGAGCGCAACCTGCCCATCATCGTTCCGGGCTGGGAGGACAGCACCATGGGCAACATCTTCGCGAGCTACGTGATCAAGAACGAGTTGAAGGCGAGCACCATGAAGTCGGGCATCGAGTACATGGCCTGGTTGGCTGACTGGTACGTGGCCAACTGCCGCAATCCCAAAAACCCGACCGCCCCTTCGGTGGGCTTCTTCCAGATTGGCGGTGGCATTGCGGGCGACTTCCCGATTTGCGTGGTTCCGATGCTGTACCAAGACATGGAAATGGAGGACATCCCGTTCTGGGGATACTTCTGCCAAATCTCGGATTCGACCACGTCGTACGGTTCGTACAGCGGAGCCGTTCCGAACGAAAAGATCACCTGGGGCAAGCTCGACATCGACACACCAAAATTTATTGTCGAGTCTGATGCTACAATCGTTGCCCCGCTTATGTTTGCGTGGATACTTAAATGGTAATCTACTCCCATGGAAAAGCGACGCATTATCGTTGACTACAAGAACATTACCTCGGAACAGCTCTCGCTGATCACCGACCGTTACCCTGAGGGTTTTGCGCCCGAGGACATGATTTCGTTCAAAAATTCCAAGGGAGAGACCGTGCGCGCGGTTCCGTTGGAGACGAGCGACACCAAATATTTGTTTAAGGTTTCGATCGAAATGGAGCGCCGCATGGAGGCCTTCATGGACGAAGAAGACGAGAGAGACGCGTCAGCAGACGACGACGCAACGCCCGACGAGGACGTTGCCGAGGACCTCGACGACTGACGTACTGCTTTAGGATTTTCGGACGTAGCTCCCGCTGCGCGCTGCGACGCGGCCGGACCACATGAGTTGGGCAAGGGTCGCCAAGATGTCTTCAATGGCCAGTCCCGTGCGCCGCTGAAGTTCTTCGGCGCGCATTGGACTGCTGAGATGGGCCATCAAAGCGTCAGCCGTTGGGCCCATGTGGTGGGTGCGCTGCGAACTTGGCACGGAATCCCAATTCATTCCATCCAGCAGCTGTGCGGGGTGCAGCGCGAGCTCGGCGATGTGGTCGGCCACCAAGCTCAGGCAGCCCTGGCTGTGGACATCGCTGATGCGCCCCGGAAGCGCGTACACGCTTCGGTGGTAGCCGTGCGCGACCTTGGCCGTAATCGAAGCCCCACTCTTCATCGAAGCCTCAACTACGAGCACTCCGTCGCTCAAACCCGCAATGATGCGGTTGCGCCGCGGGAAGAACTCGGCCCGCGGAGGCGTTCCAAAGGGCCATTCCGAAATCCACGCGCCCCCCTCGAGCAGGATTCGTTCGGCAAGGCGCGCGTTGCGGCCCGGGTGGGCCGTCTCGAGCCCGTGGGCCAGCACCGCCCAGGTCGTAAGGCCCGACCTCAGAGCTTCTTCGTGGGCGGCTGCGTCGATTCCCAGCGCGAGTCCGCTGACAATACACGGCTGTGCCAAGGCTAACTCGTGCACCCAGTACTCGGCCATCAGCAGTCCGTCGGGGCTGGGGTTTCGGGTACCCACCACCGCGAGGCAGCGCGGCTCCTCTCGAAGCTGGCCCTTCACATAAAGTACGGGGGGCGGATCTGGAATTTCAGCCAAGCGCCGCGGGTAGTCGGGGCTGCCCAGCACGAGCGTTTGGATTCCGTGGGCCCGGTGCTGTTCGTCGGCGCGCTGCAGTTCGCGCACGGTCTGCAGCACCACCTTGGTCCATTGCCCCGGAATCCGTGCCGAGGCCGATTCGAATTCGCTCCAGTTCGGCGCCAGCTGGCGCAGCCAGGTCAGTTTTTGGCGGTTGGTGCGCTCTATGCGGTCGAGCGCGAGGCGGTAGTTGAGGTCGTCGTTCATGGGACCAAGTTGGCACGGCGACTTTCTTCGAGTCGGTTGCCAACGTAAGCAAGCGTTTATTACCTTTGCCGTCCACTTGGGGGTATAGCTCAGCTGGCTAGAGCGCTTGCATGGCATGCAAGAGGTCGTCGGTTCGACTCCGACTATCTCCACTAGATGATCCCAAACCCCGCCCGATGAGGGCGGGGTTTTCTTTTTTAACGCGACGAGAGCGTGCGTTCGGTCGCTGTTAAAAAAGAAAACCACCCTTGCGCAGTGAGGAGGTTTGGGATTCCCTTCTCGGGAGGCCGCGGTGCACGTGAGCGCAGCGAGCGTACAACGACTATCTCCACAAGTACAAAAAAAAACCCGCCGAATACGGCGGGGTTTTTATTTTGGGTTTAGTGAACGTTAGTGCTTCGCCACCATGCGCTTGGACTGAAAGCGCACGAGGTGTTCGTGGGCGTGCTCGTTGACGTTTTCTAAAAACGCTTTGGCTTGCGGACTCAGCTGCTTGCCCTCAGGCCAAATAAAGGACCATTGGCTGCGAATGGGCAGACCGCGCACCGGCTGAATAAACAGTTTGCCTTGCTCGAGGTCGGGCAAAATACTGACCTTGGGCATGATGGAATATCCCAGACCGGCCTTAATCGACTGCTTGATGGCTTCGTTTGAGGTGAGCTCAAGGCTGCGCTTCACGGTGATTCCGTGCTGCTGAAGGTAGCGTTCCATCATTTGTCGGGTGGCCGAGCCGGGTTCGCGAAAGAGAATCGGAATGCTTCCGAGTCGGTCGGGTGACCAGACTTCGGCAGAAACAGGGGGCTTGGCGCCAACGAGTACAAATTCGTTTTCCATGAGCACGTACTCTTCAACGCGAAGCTCTGGCTTGATCGAAACGAGGGCGAGGTCGATTTCGTTGCCCGTTAACTCCTGCAGAACCGTGTTTTTGTTCGAAACGTTGAGGCTAATGTCCAATGAAGGGTGCTGCTTGATGAACGGAGCCAGGAGGTAGGGCGCAATGTACTTACCCGTAGACACCGTGCTGATGCGCAAGGGGCCGGTAATCTCGCCCTGGTAGGCGGCAAGGCATTGATTGACGCCTTCGGTGCTGCGTAGCACTTCGGCCGCTTTGACGGCAACTGTTTTTCCGAATTCGGTTAAGTACAACCGCTTGTGCACGATTTCGGTCAGCGGAATCGCGAAGTTGGACTGAAAGTTTTTGAGCTGAATGGACACCGCCGGCTGCGAAAGGTTGAGCTCTTCGGCGGTCTGGGTGACGCTCAGGGTGCGCGAAAGGCGCACAAAAATCTCGAGCTGGTGGAGGGTATACTTCATAAAAACATTTAATGCTCTTTTCGGTAACGCTAAATAAATATAAAAGTTTAAAACGGCGCAGTTTTGCGCTGTGAATTGGATTCCGTCGCCTGACCAAAGGGCATTTGTAGCCACGAAGCACGGTAAAGACGCAGTTTTGAAGTCGGTGTTTGGCACGCAATGGGGCCTTAGCCTTGAAGCGGCCGACGTCGACACTGACCTTCTCGGAACTTTTAGCGGCGAGGTCCCCCGCCCAGGCGATGTGCGCAGTACGCTTAGGTCCAAGGTCTCTATGGCGCTCGCCGTGCACCCTGATGCCGATGTGGTGCTGGCAACCGAAGGTTCTTTTGGACCCGATCCCGTACTCGGTTGGGTGCCCCTGCACGAAGAAGTGCTGCTGTGGTCATGGCCCCATCAGTGCAAGGAACTCTGGGTGGCGCACCGCAGCCACGATACCAATTTTTCATTTACGGATGCTTCCGAGTGGACCGAGGTGCAGAGGTGGGCGCTTCGTGTGGGGTTTCCGACGGCGCATGTGATTCTTCGCGATCCAAACGGTCAGGTTCTTGCCAAGGGCATTAGCGATCCCACTGAGTTTGAACGAATGTGGCGCGCGGCCGCCGAGGGCGGCGCGCCGCGCGTCGAGACCGACATGCGTGCCGACCGCAATCCCAAGCGCAGGGAGGTTCTTCACGCTTTGGCGCATAAAACATTTGAAACGTTTCAAGCGCTTTGCCCGAATTGCCGTTTCCCCGGGTTTGTGGCCCGCCCGGCGGAGCCGGGCGCGCCCTGTTCCGCGTGCGGTTCTGCTACCCGACGCCCCCGGCTCTTCAAGGCGGAATGTACCGAATGCGGTCAGGTGGAAGTCCGTGATTCTGACGACCAAAAGATGGGGGTTGACCCCGCATACTGCGACCGATGCAACCCGTAAACGACCTGATTGTACGCGGGGCCACGGTCACGCACCGGGGACGGACCGAAGTCTGCGACCTCTGGGTGCGCGGCGGCCGCGTCGAACGCCTCGAACCCTCGATTTCG
>JAURGG010000003.1 GCA_030833905.1 Schleiferiaceae bacterium | reverse complement strand
AACCGCCAGCCAAGGCACGTCCCTCGGCGCCCTGCAGTACGCCTGGACCCAGGTCTACGGCCCCTCGGTACTTCAGTGGACTGGCGCCCAGACGGCCCAACCGTCGGTATCTGGCCTGCAGTCCGGAGTCTACTTGGTTCGCCTCGACGTCACCGACGGCACCGCGTCGGATTTTGACGAGGTCTACGTCATCTCAAGCAGCAGCGCCAACCTCGAGCCCACGGTGAGCATCGTGAGTCCGCGCGCCGGCGACGCCTTTTTAGAGTACGACCCGATTCAGCCGACGGCGATGGCTTCGGACTTGAACGATTCGGTCGTCCGCGTGGAATGGTACGCCAACGGCCAGGCGGTGGGCACCGCCCAGCAAGCCCCGTGGTCAGTCACGTGGACGCCCCCGGCCGGAACCTACACCTTGGTCGCCATCGCCTTCGACGGCCTGGGCGATTCGAGCGTTTCGGCGCCCCGCCAAGTGGTGGTGGATCCGGCTCCGCCCTGCGAAGGAACCTCATGGAACGGCGATTTCTCGTACCGCTTTTCGCCAGACGACAACAACCCGACGCTCACGTTTATCCCGAGCGGGCCGGGGGTAGGGGTGCCCACGTGCATTTTGTACTACGGAACCGACCCCGGTTCAATGCCCGGCTACCCGGTGACGCCCAACGTGCCGTTCACACTGAATGCGGCCAAGGGAACGACGATTTACTTCTACTACACGTACTCGTTCCCCGGGGCCGTCGAGAAGAACAATGCCGCCCACAAGGACAGCTATGTGGTCGGAAGCTGCGTCAACATCGGCCTGAACGAGTCCGACCGCCAAGGCCTGCGCCTGGTGCCCAATCCGGCCTCAGACTGGGTGGTGGTCGAAGGCCTAGACGGGCCGAGCGAACTACAGGTGATTGCGGCATCAGGCCACATAGTGCGCCAGGTCGCCGCGAACGAAGCCCGAGTGGCGCTCTCGCTGGCCGGTTTGGCCGAGGGCGTGTACGTGGTGCAGTGCAGCGACCGCCAGGGTGCGAGGTACGGCCGCGTGGTAAAGATTTCGCGCTAAAGTCCCGACGCGTAGGCCGCGAATCGGTCTAAAATCATCTGCCAGCCCATGCGCTGCATGTCTTCGGGGTTTTCTGCCTCAGGGTCAAAGCGCTCGGTGATGCGGGTGCCCTCGCCGGCGTCGGCAAAGTGGACCTCCCAACGGCGGCCGTCGGCCATCATGAGGTGGATTTGTTCACCCTCGACCACCTCGGTGTACGTGGATTCAAAGTCAAATCCAAACGAGCCGTCGCGGGCTTCCATGCGCGAGGTCAAGGTTCCGCCCACGCGCACGTCGTTCGTGCAGCTCGGGCAGCACCAGTCGTCGCCGGCAAAGTTCCAATTCACCACGTGGGTCGGGTCCGTGAATGCGCGCCACGCCGTGCTGCGGCTGGCTGAAGTGAGGGCAGTTACTTCAATCATGCCCCAAAAGTACGGGCCCTAGAGGTAGTGGGCGACGCCGACGGCTAGGTTGAAGACGTGCTTGTTGTCGGCGCGCTGGTAGTAGTAAATATTGGGCGTCCACTCCCAGCGGTCGTTCATCGGGACTTCAGCCTCAAAGCCCATCCGTAGGACTGGTTTGAGGTGTCCGGCTTCAAGTTCAAGTCCCGGACCCATGCCGACCATTAAATTGTGGGTGAGTCGGTAAAACACGTCCGCCGTAGTTACCAACGGCGTCTTGAAGGCCATGGATTCATGGTTGTTGGTGTACACGATGTAGTGCTCAAATTCGATGTCGTTGCGAATCCCAAGAGACCATCGATCGCTTAGGTGGTAGTCCACGTCAAGGCTGTAGGTAGGCACAAAGAGGATTTCAGAGCCCCCAATTTCGGGGACCACACCGTGTCCTAATAAGAGCGATACCCGAAAGGGGTGCCGGTGGTGGTGCGGGTCAGCAGTCGGGGTGCTAGAGTTATCCTGAGTTTGGCCCACGGCCGCCCGAGTAAGGAGCCAGAAGAGCAGCGGTAAATACTTCATAACGCGGTGATTTAGGTATGCAAATCACCGAAATGCCCAAGGTGATTAAGGTGACATGGGTCACGCGCTTCAAAGGCCCATTGCGACGGACGTCATCGTTAGGGACCCCGCCAGCGCATAGTCGTTGAACACGTCCAGGTCTTCGTCGGAATCCCTCAGCGCGAGGGTGTACAGCAGGGGCAGGTAGTGCTCGGGGGTTGGAATCGCTTGCTGGACCGCCGAGCCCAAGGTGCTGTACTTGGCGAGCTCGTCGAGGCGACCGTCTCGAATCCGGTCCATCAGCAGCTCACGGGCCTCGGCGGCCCAGTCGTAGGCGTAGCCAACTTCGTTGAGGCGGTTCCACGCCACGCGGCCGAGGTTGTGTACCATGTTTCCGCTGCCTACGATCAGCACTCCGCGGTAGCGCAGGTCTGAAAGCTGCTTTGCGAGTGCCACGTGCTCGCTCGGCGTGCGTGCGCGGTCCAAACTCATCTGTACCACGGGTACGTCTGCGTTGGGGTAGAGGTGAATAAGCACACTCCATGCTCCATGATCCAGTCCCCAGTGTTCGGTGTCGATATCGCCTTGGGTTAGCGCGGCTCCGGTGGCCGCAAGTTCAGGCAATCCTGGTGCTGGGTACTGAACTTTGTATAGGCGTTCAGGAAACCCTCCAAAATCGTGGATGGTGCGGGGCTGTTGCATCGCCGTGAACAATGTTCCTCGAGTTTCCCAGTGGGCTGAAATGCACAAAATCGCCCGCGGCTTGGGTAGGGCTTGGCCGTACTTGCGGAATTCGCGCGTAAAATGATTGTCCTCGATGGCATTCATGGGGCTACCGTGGCCCAAAAACAGCAAGGGCATGCGCTGGGTGCGCACGCCGCCTAACCAGCCGTCGAGCTCTTGTGCGGTCACGCTGTGGGCGCTTGCAGGGATTCCTTCATGGCCGCGACAAACGTTTCAACCGACTGCGCACCGCTCAATCCGATGCGTTGGTTGAACACAAAAAACGGAACCCCGCGTACGTTGAGCTTTTGGGCATAGGAGATGTCGGCTTCGACCGCAGCAGCGAACGCGCTCGGGTCGGCCAGAACCGCACGGGCTTCGTCGGCAGGAAGTCCCGCGCGACCGGCGGCGGCCAAAAGGGCCTCAGACTCATTCAAGTTTATCCCCTCGCAGAAGTAGTCGCGCATCAGTTCCTCTTTGAGTGCAGCGGCGCCTTCAAGCGAATGCGTGCGCGCCCACTGCAGCAGGCGGTGGGCGTCGCGCGTGCGCAGCACTTTAGTTTGGCTAAAATCCATCGGAATTCCGACCTGACTGGCCCGGTAGGCCACGGCCTGGGTCATGCGTTCGGCGTCGGCGAGGCTCATCCCTTTCTTGGACGCCAAACTGGCTATGCTCGACGTGCCCAGGTCGGAATCCGCCACATGGGGATCCAGTTCAAAACTGCGGAACCGAATTTGTGCATCCGCGACGCCGAGTTCCCGTAGGGCGGATTCCAAATGCCGTTTGCCAATGTAGCAAAAGGGGCAAACCACGTCGCTAAATACATCTACTTCCATACGCTAAAGGTATGGGTAAATGTTTAAACATGTAAAACCAGTAACTCCCAACGAGTAACTCGCTACGAGCCCAGCGCCCACTGGCCTTTCACGAATCCTTGCCAGGTTCCGCCCACCGATTGTCCGCCCGCATACACAAGGGTGAATGCGTTGGGTCGGTAGGTGACGACCGGCTGAAGCAGCAGCTGCGACGAGAAATCGTCCCATTGGGCCACCAGGCGCAATTCCGTCGCTCGGGTCATCGACCATTCAAGTCCGCTGCGGTAGATGTAGCCTCGGTAAATGAGCGCCGAACCGTCCACTTCGTGCATGGTGGCGTGGGTCAGCATGTGGTTCCAGCGGAGTTGGCCGGCAAATTGGAATTGCGCGGTAACCGAAACGTTTTGGTCGCGGCCGAGGCGAAGGTCTGCCTCGTTGTAGGCGATGGACTGGCCAAAGTTCCATTCTACGCCCAGCGTAAAGCTTTGGCTGGGTCGCCAGTTGGTGGTGATTCCGCGCCGCCCGAAGTTGGTAAAGCGCTGACCTTTAAACGATTCTTCAAGTTTGAAACGGTTGAAAAAACTTGTGCGCAGGTTGCCGCCCCATTGGATCCAGCCCCACGCCAGGTGGTGCGTTTGGCGCACGCCTCCGTCAAAGTAGCGAAACTGAGTGGCCTCGTTGTACAACCCCCAGGTTTTAACCACCTTTTTATTGGGGAAGGCGTTGTAGCTGCCGCCCAGCTCGTAGCGCATCCAATCGTTTTGAGGCTCAAAGCCCATTTCAGCGCGGAACGTCGGGCTTTGGCCCATTACGTCCGCCCGCAGGGTCCAGTGCTTGCTTTGGCGGATGAGGCCTGCGTACATGGCCATTCCGCGGTAGCGCTCGCCGTCCAGGGCCGCGGTGCGGCCTTTGAAGTCTTCGCCGCCCGTGATCCAATCGGCCACGGCTTCGCGGGTGTCGCTGAAGGCCAATTCTGCCTTAAAACGCAGGGCGTCGCTGATCCGAAGGTTGACGTCGGCGGCGGCAAGGGATCCGCTTCCGCCCTCAAAGTAGGTGCGCTGGGTGGCCAGCAACCCGATGCCCGACGAGTAGGGCAGGCGGCGCTGAATCCGCGCGATGGTGGACCAGTTGGCGCCCGAGGTTCCGTAGGCCGAGAAATTCCGGCCCGGAACCAAGTACGGCGACGCCGCGTCGTAGCCCGTGAGCACGTAGCTGCGGTACTTCTGGCCTTGGTTGGTGAACTTGGTCAAGCCCAAGGGATTGGCAATGCTCCGCGTGTAGACATAGGTCTGGCGCGTAGCAAACTGGTCGCTGCCTTCAATGAAGAAGGGGCGCCGTTCGGGGTAAAAAAGCGCAAACGACGAGTTCACGGCGACCTGGGCCACGTCGGCCTCGACGTTGCTGAAGTCCGGATTGAGGGCGACTTCTACCGATGTGGCGGCGTTAAGGCCGACAAAGGCAGATCCGCCAACTTTAGCTCCGGGCTTGGGTGCCTCGCCCGGCTGGCCCAAGGCACTTGCAAACGCATAGGGAATGATCTGGCGGCGCAGTTTGGGCTTAATTCCGTCCAAAATGAGGGAGTGCGCGAACTGGCAGTCGGCACAAAAGATTTCGCGGTACTGGGGGTTGGCCTGGGTGTTGACCTGCACGCCTTTGAAGTAGGTTTGGCGAAAGAAGGTGAACTTCCAGCGCTGGCGGTTGCTGCTGCCGAACTGAAGCGTGTTGAAGGGGATCCGGAGCTCCACCGTGTAGTAGTCGCCGTTGCGGGCGGCTTGGGCTTCAAATTCGACGTCGTACGACACGTCCATTTGGTCGTCCATGTGGTTAGCCGGGTCGTTCTTGCGCACGTCGAGCTGCACGCCGTAGGCATTCGATCCCAAGAACACCATGTTGCGCGTGTCGCCGTAGACGTCGAGGGCGATTCCGACAAAGTCGTCGTCCCACGCGGCGTCGCGGCGGTTGAGGTTGGCCCTGAAGTCGCTGGGGTCGACGCTGCAGCGAAAGGCCACGTACAGGGCCTGGTCGTCTTTAAAAATGTAGCCTTCGGTGGCCAAAGGTGCGGGGCTGTTGTAGCCCGGATTGATTTCCCAGCTCAGCGGCAAACTCAGCGCTCCCGTCCATTCACCGTCGGCCATGCTGCCGTCGAGTTCGAGTCGGTCGGGTTTGGTCGGTACTTCATGCTCGGTCACCGAGATGGTCTGACCAAAGCTTGCGGAGCACCCCGCGATAAATAAAAGAAGGCCCAGTTTGCGCATGAAGCTGCAAAACTAGGCCTTTTGCCGTTTGGGCCTCAGCCCCGTTGCGTTAGCGGGTTAAAAGTCGCAGCGCAAGTAGAATACGGGAAAGAGTCCGAGCTGGTATTCTTCGCGAATGCCTTCGTCCCGGTCGCTCGTGGCGGGATTGTCAAGACCAGGTACGTACGTCAACGTCAAAATGTTTTGGGCGCCGGTCAAGTTGGATATGTCGAGGCCGAATTCCCATGCGAGGTTGGGGTAGTTCCACTTGTAGCCCAACTTGAGGTCCAGGCGCTGGTAGGCGCGGTACTGCACGGTGTTGAATCCGTCTTGCTCAAAAATGATCTCGCCCGCGCGCAGCGTTGCATTTTGGTCGACCTTATCGCCAAACCAGCGTCCGCCCACCGTGGTGAACTTGCCGCCCAGGGTGAACCGGTTGTTGGGGCCGAGCTTGAATTCCTTGGCCGCGAGCAGGTTGAAGGCATAGCGGCCGTTAAAAATGGTATTGCGCCATACTTCGTCCGAACCCTTGTACTTGGCGTCAAACAGTGAACCGGTGGCCAAGAAGTAGAATCCGCCCGCAAAGAAGCGCTCGGCGGTGAATTCAAGCCCGTAGTTGCGGCCAACTCCTGTGTTTTGCAGGGTGTCGGGCCAGATGCGTCCAAATCCGCTGCCTGCATTGAGCATGCTGAACGCGCTCGGGCGAACCTCGACGGGGATGTCGTACAAATGCTGGTAGTAGGCCTCGATTTTGGTGCGCACGGGCAGGCCCTTGTAGGAGCGTTCCCATCCGCCCGCGATTTGCGCCGACTTCATCAGCCCAATGCGCTCGACGTTGTGCTCCAAGGGGTCGAAGTTCTGGGTCGTCATCGCGTAGTAGTAGAGGTAGGGCGCTTGGCCCTGAGCGTGAAGTCCGCTACCGATAAAGAAGCGGTCGTTTGCCGTAGCCTGGTAGCTCAGGCCGACGCGTGGCTCCAGGGGCATAAATGATTTTTTGTTCACTCCGAGGTAAAGCGCCGTGGCACCAGCGGTGAAGGTGGTTTTTTCGTTCAGTCGGTTTTTGTAGCTAACGTAGGGCTGAACCACTGGCCAAGCGGCTTGGGTGTTCCACTGCTTACGCCACGGGGGCAGGATTCCGGTCACGCCGTCGAATTGCCGCACGGAATCTTGGTAGTCGAGCATGTAGAGGTCCACGTTGATTCCGGCCTGCAGCGTGCTGCGGGTGCTGAGTTTTTTGTTGTACGAAAGGAATCCGTGCAGCTTGTTCTCGCGAAAGGTGTAGTTGAGCATGGTGTCGTTCGCGGTCACGAGCCAGCCGTAGCTGCCGTCGCCCAAGTCACCAATTTCGCGCTGGAGCTTGGTGTTGACGGCGCGAATCACGGCCGTCGAGGCGGCCACTCCCACTTTGACGAAGCTCGTCTTGTTGATCGGTTTGCTGTAGTTGACGCCGCCCACAAACATGTCGCTGCCGAAGTACTGGTCGCGGTCGGTTGAACCGTAGCTTTCAAATCCCGAGGTGTCGGTCTGCTCGCTGATCAGGATGTCGATGTCGCTCACGCCAAACATACCCCAGGCGGCGATTTTGCCTCCGTTTTTCTGCGGAAACGTCAGGCGAAACGCTCCGTCTTGGTAGCGCGGAATCGCATTGGTTCCGAGGTTAATGTTCAGCGACTCAAAGAGGCTGAGCGTCGAATAGCGGTAGACGGCCAAAAAGCTGGGAGCCTTGGCGCCCTTGCCGAGCGGGCCTTCGAGCATGAGCTCGGTGCCGAGCAGGCCGAGCTGGGCGCTGCCTTCAAACTTTTGGTTGTTTCCGTCGCGCATTTGCAGGTCAAAGACACCGGCGATGGCGTTGCCGTATTCGGCGGGCCAGGCTCCCGTGAAAAAGTCAGAGTTCGCGAGGAACTTGTTATTCAAAATGGTCACGGGGCCGCCGCCGGTGCCCGGAATGCTGAAGTGGTTGGGGTTCGGGATGTTGATGCCCTCCATGCGGTAGAGCACGCCCGACGGAGTGTTGCCGCGCACGACGAGGTCGTTGCGCTGGTCGTCGGATCCCTGAACGCCCGCAAAGTTGGTCGCCATGCGTGCGGGTTCGCCGCGGCTGCCGGCGTAGAGGTTCGTCTCTTCAACGCTGAATTGGCGCGAGCTCACCGTAGCCATTTCGTTTTTAGCTTGGCCCGAAGCGGTCGCGGTGACGCTGACTTCTTCAAGGCTGACCGCCGACTCGAGCAGGGCAAACTGCAGTACGGCCTCTTTGGCAGAATTCAGTTCAATCGCTTGGTTGCGCGGCTCGTATCCGAACAAGTTGACGACCACGGTTTGGCGTCCAATTGGGATGTTGCGCAGGGTGAACTGCCCGTTTTCATCGGTTTGAACCGTTTGATCGCCGACGCGCACCACGGCTCCGGGTAGGGGGTACTTGGAGTCGACGTCCACGACAGTTCCGCGAACGGTTTGAGTCAGCGTTTGGGCACTGAGTTGCAGACTGAGCAAGGCTGCGCCCGCAAAAAGGAGTAGTTTGTTGAATTGCATATGCAACGTTGGGGTGATTTTGTGCATCCAAACATAGTTAAAGCCGCGGTCAAGGCCGCATCTTTGTACTTAAATTTCTGAATTCATGCAGTTTTTACTAAAGAAGTCTGCGCTGTTCGCAGTTCTTGCAGTTGCATTGGGCAGCAGCGCGTGGGCCCAGCGCACGTGGACCGCAAGTGGTTTTGTTCGAGATGCCTCTACAGGTGAGGTGCTCATCAGTGCCTACGTCTACGACGCGGTTACCGGCCGTTCGACACAGACCAATGCCTATGGATTCTACAGCTTGACCGTGCAGGGCGACTCCGCCCGGCTTCAGGCGAGCTACCCCACGTTCAACCCTGCGTTGCGCACCGTGCGGCCGGGATCGGGGGCTGCAAAGGCGGATTTACTGCTCACGCCACTTGACGTGCAACTCAATGAAGTAGAGGTGGTAGCCGACCGCCCCATTCAAGAAGAGGTGCAGATGAGCACGGTTTCGCTCAGTATGAAGTCCGTGAAAAACTTGCCCGTGCTGCTCGGTGAGACCGACATTTTGAAAATTATTCAGCTCATGCCAGGCGTACAGAGCGGAACCGAGGGTACCTCAGGATTCTACGTCCGCGGCGGCGGTCCCGACCAAAATCTGATGCTGATCGACGGGGTCCCTGTGTACAACGTCAACCACCTCTTCGGATTTTTTAGCGTATTCAACGCAGACGCCATCAACTCGGTGGACCTGATTAAGGGCGGATTCCCTGCCAACTACGGCGGCCGCCTGTCGAGCGTCCTCGACGTCCGCATGAAAGAGGGCAACCGCAAAGAGTGGAAGGCCACCGGAGCCATCGGACTGATTTCGAGCAAGCTCACGGTCGAAGGTCCGCTGTGGAAGGACCGCACTTCAGTGCTGCTGAGCGCCCGCCGCACCTACCTCGACGTGCTGGCCCAGCCGTTGATCGCCGCCCAAGATCCGAATACCCGCGGCGGATACTACTTCTACGACCTCAACGGCAAGATCAACCACCAGATCAACCGCAACCACCAAATCTACCTGAGCTACTACCAAGGTTTGGACGAGGCTTATGCCCGCACGAGCGACTCCTACGAATTCAACGGGACGCGCTATACCAATTCACTTGACAACTCGCTCAACTGGGGTAACCAAATCGCCACGGCGCGCTGGTCGTGGGTGATGAGCCCCAAGCTGTTCTCGAACGCCACGGCAACCTACAGCCGCTACCGGTTCATCACCGACATCAAGGGCGAGGACCGCGAAGAGTCGCCCACCGGCGCCTTCACGAGCAAGTACGCGATCGCCTACCTCAGCTCGATCGAGGACATCGGGGGCAAGTGGGACTTTGAGTACCGTTGGGACTCAAAAACCGCCTTTAAGTGGGGCGCCAGCGTCACCCAGCACACCTTTGAGCCCGGCGTCAGCAGCTGGAACTGGAGCGACGGAGGCACCAACCTCGACACGTCGTTTGGGTCGACGACGCAGCGCGCCCTGGACCAAGTCGCCTACGGCCTTGTCGACATCGCGCTGAACGATCGCCTGCGCGTCAATGCGGGCTTTCACGCCAATGGCTTTAATGTCGGAACCAAAAACTACCTCAGCGTCCAGCCCCGCTTCTCGGCGCGCTACCTCGTCAGCGAGCGCGGATCGATTAAGTGGAGCTACGTGCAAATGGCGCAGTTCCTGCACCTGCTTGCCAACCAGACCATCGGCTTGCCGACGGATTTGTGGGTTCCGGTCACCGAAAACGTCCGCCCCCAGGAGGCCTGGCAATCTGCCATCGGCTACGCCCACAACCTCGGTAAGGGCTGGGAACTCAGCATCGAGGGCTACTACAAAGACATGCGCAACCTGATCGAGTACAAAGAGGGCGCGACCTTCTTTCTCGGATTCAGCGACTGGCAAACCAAAGTCACCACCGGGCGCGGATGGGCCTACGGTGGCGAATTTTTGCTCGAGAAAAAGACCGGCAAATCCACGGGTTGGATCGGCTACACGCTGGCCAAGACCACGCGGCAGTTTGACGAGCTCAACTTCGGCAACCCGTTTCCCTACACCTACGACCGCCGCCACGACCTCAGCGTGGTGTTCAACCACAGCTTCAGCGAGAACCTCTCGATGGGCGCCGTATTTGTGTACGGAACCGGCCGCGCCGTGACCCTCGCCACCCGAAAAATGTTTGCGCGGCCCGAAGACGCCTTTGACGGAACCTGGCTTCAGACCGTGGAATCCATCGACGGACGCAACTCGTTCCGCGAGCCCGCCTACCATCGCGCCGACATTTCACTCACCTGGAAGCGCCCCACCAAATGGGGAGATGGCGCATGGCAGTTGGGCGTATACAACGCCTACAACCGCATCAATATATTTTACATGGACTTTGGCTACGACGACCGCAACAACCGGGTGCTCAAGGGCTACGGACTCTTTCCGTTGATTCCGTCTATTTCGTACTCATTTGAATTCTAGATCAATGAAAAAGTTTGCTCTTGCGGCAGCTGCCGTACTCCTCGGAACCTCATGCGAACGCATTATTCCGTTTGACGCCGAGCAGGTGGATCCCATACTCGTGCTCTACGCCGACATCAACCCGAGCCAGTTGCTTAAGGCTCACTTGAGCCGCACCGTCGGAATCCTCGACCAAGGCGAGCCCCAGCGAATCGCCGACGCCCTCGTGTGGGCCGAAGACTCTCTGGGCAACGTCCTTGATACACTGCGCTCCGACGGAAACCCCGACGGCTTTTACTACAGCCCGCTGAAGCCCGCGGCCGCCCAAAAGGTCACGATCAAGGCCGAATGGGGTGGGCTACCTCAGGTTCAGGGTTCAGCGAAGGGCTTTGCCCTGGGAGGAAGCTTTAGCATGGATTCCATTGGGTACAACCCGGGGAACGGCATGTTCGGAATGCCCTATGTTCTCATGCAAGTGACGCTGCAGGACGACGGAGTCCCTGGCATTTACCGCCTTGAATTCTACGAAGACATCGCCGACACGACCTGGGGTCAGTACCCGATTTACTCTGATTCTGACGATCCGCTCGTGCTGCAGCCGGCGTTTGGTGGTGACTTTGGCGACCGAATCGACTTCGACAACGCGCTCTTTTTGGGCCAAACCCGCAGCATTGAGGTCAAAGTGTTCAAGTGGGTTTCAGAGACGCCCACGAAGCTCAAAATTTCAAAGCTCGACGAGGCTACCGTCAAGTACGAGCGGTCGCTTCAGGCCGCGCAAAACGGCGGTGGCCCATTCACGCAGCCCGTGCCCATTTTCACCAACGTCGTGGGCGGAGTCGGATTAGTCGGCGGCCGAGGCCACCGCTGGATCCGCGAGTAGATCCGCTACGGTGCAATACCCAAAGAAAAAGCCGACCCCAAACAGGGTCGGCTTTTTTAATGGAGTGTGCTGCCGAGGGTTAACCGAGCAAGCTCTTCAGCCAGCCCATGAAGCCTTTGGGTGCGTCCCCCGCAACCACGGGCTCGGCGGCTGCAGAAGCTGCTGCCTTTTCTTCTTCAAGCTTCTTGAGCGTGCTTGGGCACACGTAGGCGCTCGTTTCGAGGCCTGGAGTGTCCTTGATGGCACCAAAACCGCCGATGACGTCCACGAGGTCGTGGATTCCGCGGCTCTTGAGGATGGAAGCATAGATCATTGAACGGTAGCCGCCCGCACAGTGAATGTGCATGGTGCTGCCGGTAGGAAGCTCGTTGAACTTCGCATTCAGATCGTCAAGCGCAATGTTTTTGGCTTGCGGAAGGTTTTGGGCCGTCCATTCGCCCTCTTTGCGTGCGTCGATGATGTTCAGCTCAGGCTTGGCCGCGAGGCGCTCAGCCAGTTCGGTTGCGGTAATCCGGGTCACGGTGTCGGTCTCCATTCCGGCTTGGGTCCACGTGGCGATTCCGCCCTCGAGGTAGCCCAGTACACGGTCGTATCCCACACGGGTCAAACGCGTAATGACCTCGTCTTCGCGACCGGGCTCGCACACGATCATCAAGGTTTGGTCGGTCGGAATCAATGCACCTACCCACGGAGCGAATTGGCCGTCGATGCCGATGTTGATCGATCCGGGAACGTGACCGGCCGCAAAATCGTCTGGCTTGCGCGTGTCGAGCACAAGTGCGTCCATTTCGCCCACCATAGCCTTGAAGGCAACGGGCTCAAATGCTTTGGATGATTCGGCAAGAACTTCTTCGGCACCAGGAATCGCTTTTTTGTTCATAGCCACGTTCATCGGGAAGTAGGCGGGGGGCACGCCCAGTCCGTCGGTCACTTCTTTGATGAACTCTTCGCGGGTCATGTCGGCGCGAAGCGCGTAGTTGGTTTCGAGCTGCTCGGCGAGGGTTCCGACGGTCTCTTTGCTCATGTTTTTGCCGCAGGCTGAACCGGCTCCGTGGCCTGGGTACACGGTGATGGACGGCGGAAGGGTCATGATCTTGGTGCGCAGCGAGTCAAAGAGGATGCTCGCGAGATCCTCTTGGGTCATGCTCGCAGCCTTTTGCGCCAGATCAGGACGGCCTACGTCACCCAAAAAGAGGGTGTCGCCCGAGAAGATGGCCACTTGCTCGCCGGCCTCGTTTCGAAGCACGTAGCATGTAGATTCCATGGTGTGGCCGGGGGTGTGCAAGACCTCAATGGTCACGTTACCCACATTTAATACCTCTCTGTCTGTGGCGATGTGGGCCTCAAATTCAGGGTTGGCGTTGGGACCGTAGACAATCGGGGCACCCGTAGCTTTTGAAAGTGCGACGTGGCCCGACACGAAATCTGCGTGAAAGTGGGTCTCAAGGATGTACTTGATTTTTACCCCCAAAGTCTCAGCACGATCGAGGTAGGGCTTGGTTTCGCGCAAGGGGTCAATGACCACGGCTTCGCCGTTTGACGAGATAAAGTAGGCTCCTTGAGCCAAGCATCCGGTGTAAATCTGTTCTACGTTCATAGTGGGTTTCAAGTTACGTCAAGGGTAGGTTTACGATAAAAATTCTTTGGTCAAAATAAAGATGCCCATAACCAGCACAAACCAGCCAAAAGCCTTTTGAAGGGGCCCAGAGGCAATGCGCTTGGACAGGATGGTTCCAACAACCATTCCGACGATGGCGATTGCGGTCACGCTCAAAAGCAGCGTCCAGTCGGCGTCCATGTGGTCGAGGTCGCCGGTGAATCCGATAAGCGATTTGAATGCGATGATGGTAAGCGAAGTACCCACGGCTACCTTCATTTCGAGACCGGTTACGAGCACGAGGGCTGGAATGATCAAAAATCCGCCGCCGGCGCCCACGAGCCCGGTGAGGATTCCGACGCCTGCGCCTTCAGCGAGAACTAAGCCCACCTTGGCGGCCGGACTGAGTTCTTTTTTGGGTGCATTCGCGTCGGCAGGTTTGCGTCCCTTGATCATTCCGCGGGCTGCCCACACCATGAGCACGGCAAAGAGCAGCATGAGGGTGGTTCCCTTGCCAAAGGCGAAATCGCCAGAGGTCCAAATGGGGTCCGGAATTGCGGGCATGATGACCGACCGGGTGAAGTAGACCGCCGCAACAGATGGTAGGCCAAACCAGAGGGCCGTTTTAAAGTCTACTTCTCCAGCGCGCGCTTTGGGCACTATACTCGCCAGTGCTGTTGCCCCCACAATAAAGAGCGAGTAGGCGGTAGCATCTACTGTGTCAATCCCAAAGAGGTACACAAGTACCGGCAGGGTCAGAATTGATCCGCCTCCGCCGAGAAGTCCAAGCGATAGGCCAATGAGTAGTGAAGCGAGGTAGGCAATGATGATCATGACCGCAAAATTGAACTTTTTAGAACAGGTCTAAAGTGACTTCGGTCGCACACGGCGACCGAAGTTCTGAAGACCGTTCACTTGATTTACATCTTTCCGCGAAGCATTTGGTTCCAGTAGAGGTAGGGCAGGCCGTACTTCTTGAGGATCCACATGAGCCATGACTCTTTGGTGGTGTCGACAAAGGTGCTGATTAACGGATCGCTGTCGCGCACGTTGTCGTACTTGAATTCCGCTAAGAGCATTTTGCCGTAGCCGGTTACCAACGGACAGCTCGAGTAGCCTTCGTACCTGATGGGCGAGGTGGTGTGGGCTTCGGCGGCGCGAATCTGCTCCACCACGACCGGGGCCTGCTTGCGAATTGCCGCTCCGGTTTTGGCGGTCGGAAGCGCGGCGCTGTCGCCGATTCCGAAGACATTCGGAAACTTGGGGCTGTTCAACTTGTGGATGTCTACCTCGAGCCAACCCTTGTTTGGGCCTTCGGCTACGGCCAAGGGGCTGTGCTGGATGAACTTCGGGGCCGTCTGGGGCGGAGCCAAGTGCAGCATGTCGTACGGCATCACCATTTCGGTGTCGCCGCTGACTTCTTCGTGAAGCTTGACATTTTTCTGAGTCAAGCAATCGTTGCCAGCCATCGCGGTGTTGTAGCGAAAGGTGATGGTCTTGGCCGCACTGTCGATACGGACTGGAGCGTAGAAAGGCTTAAAAATGATGTTGCGACTTGAGATAATGTGGTTGAGCGTTTTGGCGAATTCTTTGACGCCAAATATGACGCCGCCGGGCGCCGCATAGACAACATTCGTCTTCTCGCGAATTTCGTGCTTTCTGAAGTAGTGTTCGGCTAAGTACATGATCTTTTGCGGCGCACCTCCGCACTTTATGGGGGTACTGGGCTGCGTGAATACGGCGTTTCCGCCTTTGAAATTCTTGAGAATTTCCCACGTCTTTTCGGGATCGATGTAGTTGGAGCAGACAAACGGTGTCTCAAGTGCTTCAGCCAGGCCAGGGAGCAAGCTCATGTCGTAGATCAAACCAGGACTAAGGATGAGGTAGCGGTATCCGTAGGCGGTCCCGCCTTCGGTGGTGACTTGGTTGTGTTCGGGTTGAAGGCTGCCGATGCGCTCTTTGATCCACGTGGCGCCCTTGGGCATGTAGGTCGCGGTTTTGCGCTTGGTCGCGGCCATGTTAAAGGTCCCGGCGCCCACAAGCGTCCAGGCGGGCTGGTACCAGTGGTCTTCGCTGGGCTCAAAAACGGCCACGCTTAGCTTCGGAAGTTTGCGGCGAATTTGCGCTGCGGTCATGATTCCGCCGGTTCCGCCGCCGACAATAAGTACGTCAAATGTGTTCATGGTAATTGGATGTAAGGGTTTGATAAACGTATGCCTTTCTGTGTGAACTATGTGTGACCTGGATCACATTTGTGGCAATGCAGTTTTAACCCCACCTTTGCATTCTATGGCGAATTTGCCGCGGAACTCCGCTGTTTTGGTGCTGGCATGGCCTGAGGTGACTGCTCGAGGCGAAGAGGGAATTGTGAAGTTTCTGCGCACAATCGGTGTGGTTAAAAACGTCAACATGATGGTGGGCCATGCAGCCATGATGATTGCTGAGGGCTCTTCGCTTCGGTACTACGATTTTGGCCGCTACATTACTCCGCGTCGCATGGGGCGAATTCGGTCCGCCGAGACCGATCCCGCGCTGTCGTTTGCGACGGTTCCGCAGTGGGACGAGCAGGGCCGACTGACCAACATTGATGCGGTCTGCCGCGAGCTCGACGCCAAGTCGGCAACGACGCATGGTGAAGGCTTGCTTCAGTTAAGCGCATACTACACTCCGGACGTGCACAAGGTCGAAACCAAAGCGCGCGACCTGCAGTTTGGCGGCCTGATTGGCTACCACGGGTTGGACCCCAAGCAAACCAACTGTGCGCGGTTTGTGCAAACATCCCTGCTTGCAGGCATTGACCACGAACCCGCCCACTATTCGCGCTACAAGCGTCCTGTGACCTACACGGCTCCGACTCCGTACTTTAATGTACTGGCCGCGGCCCAAGACGGCGAGCGCTACCTCGAATGGCGCAACGGTCATGCCGAATGGAAGCAGGCCCCTCTGATTAAAGCCTGGTGGGATGTCACCGCTAACATTTTTGCCTCGGTAAGCCGCAGCAAAACGGGGCATTTGCACCGCGACGAAGTGGTGGGCAAGCTCGACGAGCCTTCGGTACGTCCCGAAGTGGTTCCGGGGGACTTCGTGTACTTAGGCGGAATCGGCGAGGGGGCCTGGTACCGCACGCAGGCATCTGCAGACCGCATCCTTGTGGGTGAACGCCACGCCTATTCGGGCGAACACGACTTTACCGGCCATTTTGAGGCCGAAGAGGCGCTGGTGCGCCAGCTCGGTCAGTCTGAGGCGCGCCTCGTGCACGACAGCCACTTTGGTTGGCTCACCATTGAACAGAGTAACGGCCTGAAGCATCGGGCCTACCGCATTAAAGAATGATTGAAGAACTATTGCTTTCGGGCTGCGACGAGCGCATCGCCATTCGCTCCGAAACCGGCGCCAACCAGTACCACCTGCACCCCACGAAGTATGAGGGGCTTCTGATGCGAGGTTCCTGCACGTGCGGAACCCTTACCCCCGACGGCCACCTCAGCGCCGAGCGATTTGTGCGGGACTACCGGACGGCTGACGACGCGTCGTGGATTCGCGAGCAGACGAAACGTATGCAAACGTTATTCGACGGCGGACGCGGCGACGAGTTCCACATTTACTATGGCCCGTCGGGCAGCGACATGATGTACTGGCCGCTTCTGATGCAGTCCATGCTGCACCCGGGTCAAACGATTACCAACATAGTGAGCTGCCCCGAAGAGCTCGGTTCAGGTTCGATTTTGGCCGCCGAAGGCAAGTACTATGCGAACACCAACCAGTACGGCGACGCCGTGCCTAAGGGCGAGCTCGTCACGGACTCGTTTCAGGTCGACGTTCAGTTTTTGCCAGCCCGCGAGGTGAGTGGCCACATTGCCGACCGCAAGCAGGCCATTCGCGACATCATCGCGGCGCGCCCCGGTCAGCCCATTGTGGGCAATCTGGTGTTCGGGTCCAAGTCAGGAATCAAGGACGACCTCGACATCATCGACGAGTTCCGCGAGGGGGTCATGTGGGTTGTGGACATGTGCCAGTTCCGCACGCACCGTACTCTAGTGCACCAGCTGCTGTCCAAGGGCGTCATGCTCATGGTGACTGGATCGAAGTTCTACCAGGCTCCGCCGTTTTGCGGGGCGCTGCTGGTTCCGAAGTTTTGGACCGAGCTGCTCATGGGGCAGCCTGCCGAGCATTTGCGCGACTACGGCCGCCTGTTTACCGCAGCGGATGCGCCACCCGACCTGCCCCAAATTCGCGCAATTTGGCCCGGCCACGCCAACGCCGGCCTACGCCTTCGTTGGGAGATTGCCCTTGACGAGATGGAGGCCTACCTGGGGATTCCGCAAGAAGAAACCGACGCGCTGATTCGCCGTTGGAGCCGTGTGGTGATTGGCCGCCTTGCACTGAGCGACCGCTTCGGCATGATGCCTGACATGGAGCTGACCAACGACAGCATTATTTCGTTTACGGTTTCGGCCGGTGGACGCGAGCTGGACTACGACGACCTAAAAAAGCTTTTTGATACGTTGGTGCTTCGTGAACACCCGAGTTTAAACGGATGCAAACGAATCTTTTTGTGCCAGCCCGTGCGCTATGGTAAGCGCTCGTTCATTCGCCTTGCCCTTGGGTCGTACTCAATCCGCAAGCTGATGGAGCCCAACGGATTTGATCCCTACAACGACCTGCACGTGGTGGACTTGATCGAGCGCACCGCCATCGAACTTTTTGAGTCCTAGACATGCATCCGCTGCACGAAGAAGCCCTTTGGGCGGCACGCCAGGTTCCGCGAGCCCCTGAGGACTCGGCCGTGCTCTTTGTGTCACTGAACGCCCTAGACGCCCAGTTGAACGCGTTGGCGTCGGCATGGGCACACTCCCGCTGCAACCATGCGGTGGCGGTAAAGTCCCAACCCCACGTTGAAGTGCTCAAGCACATCGTGCAGCGCGGGTTCGGACTCGAAGCCGCAACTTGGGAAGAGGTGCGCCTCGCACGCGCCGCGGGCTGCCCCCCAGAGCGCATCGTCTTTGACTCGCCCGTGAAGCGTCCGCACGAAATCGCCGACTGCGCGGCCCACAGCCCCGGAATGCTCCTTAACGCCAACAGCATCGAAGAGCTGGAGCGCATCGGGCCGCATGCCAACCGCCTCACGGTCGGCCTTCGCATCAATCCCATGGTCGAGACGGACGCGCCCAGCGTCTACCATGTGAGCGGCGACGAGTCCAAATTTGGCGAACCCATCGCGAACACTGACGCCATTGTTCAGGCCGTCCTTCAGTACCCGGTTGAAGCGCTTCACGTGCATTCGGGTTCGTCGATGCGGAATTTTGACGGAGCCGTGCGCGCCCTCACCCGGCTTCGGGACCTGGCGGCGCGCTGCAACGAAGCGCTCACTTTGGCCGGTTCCGAACGACGAATTCACACGCTTGACGTCGGCGGAGGCCTGCTCCCCGAACACCTTGTCGGCGGGACGGCGGAGCAAATGACCGCATACGCCTCGCGGCTTCGCGAGTTGCTGCCCGAGCTTTGGACCGACTACGCGCTCGTGACGGAGTTTGGCCAGTGGACCCATTTTCACACGGGTTATGCCCTGAGTGACGTGGAATGGGTGCTGCAGCGCGGCGACCGCCAAGTGGCCTACCTGCACCTCGGTGCGGACTTTTTGCTGCGCGACGCGTACGTCAAGCCGCGCGGAATTCACTGGCTTCCGGTGCGCGACGGCCAAACCCTAGAAGGTGAACGCGTGCTCACCGACCTCGCCGGTCCGCTCTGCTTTGCGGGCGACTACCTCGAGAAGAGCGTGCAGCAACCCGCACTCAAGGCGGGCGACCAAATGCTCTACCTCGGAACCGGTTCCAACGCATACGCCCTCTGGTCGCGTCACACTTCGCGCACCATTCCGGCTGTCTACGGCGTGGACTACGCGCGCCAAACGATCACGGAACTCAGTCCGCGCGTCAATCCGTTCATACCCGAAGGGTTTTAGTTAGGCTTCGGCCCTCAGAAACGTCAGGTGCACGTCCTGGTCAATCTCGGGATGCAGGCTGCGCGAAACCGGACACGTGTTCGCAATGCGGCGAAGCCCTTCCTCTTGTCGCTCGGTCCCGTCTGCCGCAAGGGTTAAGGTGAGGTGCACCTCGATTCGGGCAATGCGCCGCGGATCGTTGGCCATGTGCTTGTGGGTCGTTGCCTCGGCGGCGAGGATTGAAAACTCCTTCATGTGTGCATAAATCCCCATCGTGGTGACAATACACGTCGTCAGACTAAGTGCGCACAGGTCGGTGGGCGAAAAGGCGGAACCTTGACCCTGGTTGTCGGTAGGTGCATCGGTGAGGATGCGGGTTCCGGATTGCTCGTGAAGGTTCTCGCAGCGCAGGCTGCCGAGGTAGGTGGTGGTGAAGGCTCCCATGGGGCTAAGCTACAAAGCGAGCACGTGCCTTTAGTGCTACCTGGACCAGCAGAATGAGTGCCGGAACCTCAATTAACGGCCCAATCACTCCCGCAAACGCTTCGCCGGATCCGAGTCCGAAGCTCGCAATGGCGACGGCGATGGCCAGCTCGAAGTTGTTTCCGGCAGAAGTAAACGAAAGCGCGGCCGTCGTCGGGTAGTCGGCGCCCTGGCGCTTGGCAAGCCAAAAGGTGAATCCAAACATGCCCACAAAGTAGATTGCCAGTGGAACGGCGAGCCGAAGCACGTCCCATGGCAAAGCGAGTACCTGGTCGCCCTTGAGCGAAAACATGAGTACAATGGTGGCCAGCAACGCGACGAGGGTCACGGGCGAAATCCGCGGAGCGAGGACTTCGCTGAACCACTGTTCGCCGCGCGCCCGAATGCTGACCCAACGCAGCAGTTGGCCGAGTGCGAAGGGGATTCCGAGGTAGACCAGCACGCTTTCGGCCACCAACCGGGCGTCAATGCTCACGGTCTGTTCAGCCATTCCGAGCCACGCCGGAACCACATTGAGAAAGAAGCCCGCATATGCGGCATAAAAGAGCATTTGAAAGATGCTGTTGAGGCCCACGAGTCCGGCGGCGTATTCGCGGTTGCCGCAGGCGAGGTCGTTCCACACCACGACCATGGCGATGCATCGCGCCAATCCGATGAGAATGAGTCCGTTGAAGTAGGCCGGCTGGTCGCGCACAAAAATCCACGCCAGGGCAAACATAAAGATTGGTCCGACGACCCAATTGAGCAGGAGCGAGGTGGTCAACAGCTTCGTGCGTGCAAACACGTGGGGGAGTTCGCGCAGATTCACTTTGGCCAAGGGCGGAAGCATCATCGCAATCAATCCCAGCGCAAGACCGGGGTGCATGCTCCCGGGCGCCGTGTCGAGGTAGGATTCCACGTCGGTGAATGCGCCGAGCGAGACTCCGGCCGCCATGGCCGCAAAAATCCAAAGGGTCAGGTACTTGTCGAGAAACTTCACGGGGTCAGCTTGAGTTCGAGATAAAGGGCGTCGAGGTCGCGGGCAATGGCTTCGGCCACAGTGCGGTAGGTTGCGCGGGAATCGGGGGTGCCGTCTGCGGTTTTGGGGTCGGGGTAGCGCCACGGAATCCGCGCCACCGCCCCCACAATGGCCGGGCAGGCCTCGTCGGCCTCGGCGCAGGTCATCATCGCCACGATGGGAAGGTCGCGCGGAACTTCATCGAGCGTTTTTGAATGGAGCGTACAGTTGGTTTCATCCATGTGCACGTGAAAGCGCCCCTGGCCTAAGTCGCGGACCTCCCAGCCCAAATCCTCAAGCGCTTGAGCAGTAGAGGGATGGCAGGCGGTCTGTTCGGTACCGCAGCTTCGAACGGTTATTCGAGCATCATTCCTCAACCGGTGGGCAGCGATGGCCTCAGAAAGCTGACTGCGCCGCGAATTGTGGGTGCACACAAAGAGCAACTGAATGGGCCCCTGAGCCAGTGCCGCCGAGATGGCCTCGGCTGCGGGCCGCACGTCTTTGGCGGCACCTAGCAGCATGAATCTGACGGAGTTTGAAGCTGCGCAACACTATCCTTGAGGAGCCCTAACGCGCTCGGCGAAAGACAGTAGCAGGTTTTTGGTCCCTGAATGCTTCCGTGAATGATACCGGCCGACTTGAGCTCTTTGAGGTGCTGGCTCACCGTCGCTTGCGAAAGTCCCGTAATCGCTACGAATTCTCCGCAGACGCAGGCCTGCTGTGCCGCGATGGCATTGACGATGGCGAGCCGGGCCGGATGGCCCAATGCCTTAAAGAGTTCGGCGAGCGCAAGGTGCTCTGGGGTGAACGATTCGGTATGGCTGGTTCCCATGGGTTCGCTTTATTGCTACATTGCAATATTACGATACGCCGACGGATCTTTTTATTCTGTGAACGAAAGCCGCGGAATTCTCGCGTCAAAGTCCGCCATTCGCCCAATGGGCTCAGCGTTTAGTCCTTTGGCCGCTAAGGCTTCGCGCACCTGCGCCGCCGCGTCGGCACTCGCAAACACGAGCAGTCCGCCACTGGTTTGGGGGTCGCAAAGTACAGCCATCGTGTATCCGTCCATCGGACTCGAGTCGGGTTGAATAGCGCGGTAGTTTGTCGTCGTCAAGTTCGGCAGGCAGAACTGCAGGTAGAGTGCCCGCAGGCGTTCGGGGTCGTAAGTCGCCACCTTGGCCATGTCGAGCTCTGCCCTTAAGCCACTGGCGCTGGCCACTTCGAGCAGGTGCCCTGCAAGACCGAACCCGGTTACGTCTGTCATGCTGTGGACTCCCGGTATTTCGGCCAATTTGGGCCCGATGTCGTTGCGGGTGAGCATGGTGGCGAGCGCCCATTCTCGGTCGGAATCGGTGGCGGTTCCGCGCTTGGTGGCGGTGGCCAAAATGCCCAAGCCTAGGGGTTTGGTCAAAAAGAGCACGTCGCCGGTCTGGGCTTGGCTGTTAGTTTTGAGGTGAGGCTTGTCGACGATGCCACTGACGCTGAGGCCAAAAAGAGGTTCGGGAATGTCGATGCTGTGGCCGCCGGCGAGCGGAATTCCGGCTTCGCGGCAAACGTCCCGAGCGCCTTCAATTACGCGGCCCGCCAACTCTGCAGGCAGTCGCTCGATCGGCCACGCGAGCAGTGCCAATGCCGAAATGGGTGTTCCGCCCATCGCGTAGACGTCGCTAAGCGCGTTGGTGGCCGCAATCCGACCAAAGTCATAGGGGTCGTCGACAATTGGGGTAAAAAAGTCGACGGTTTGCACGAGTCCGCGGCCGTCGCCGAGGTCAACCACTGCGGCGTCGTCGGCGTGTTCGTGGCCCACCCAAAGCTGGGGCCAGTCATCGCTGGATCGGACTCCACTGGCGCCGAGTATGCACTGCAGCGCTTCGGGGCCGAGTTTGCATCCGCATCCGGATCCAGGGTTGAATTCAGTGAGTTTCATACAAGTGTTTGGAGTTCGCGGGCGACTTCGGTGTCGCTCTTGCCGGTGCCGTCCAGGCGGGCGGTGATGGTTTCGGTCCGGGCGGCTACGCTCTCGGCATAGGTTCGGTCGTAGTAGTGCAGCGCAATTCGGGCGGCGTCAGCTAGGTTGCCTTGATGGACGTGGTCCACGGCGGCCCGAGCATTTTGGTCGCCCAAGCGCTTAGAGATGCGTACAAACGTTTCGGCAAGCTCTTCGCGGGAAGCTTGGCCGTAGGCTGCCACCAGTCGCTCAATCCGTTCGTCAAGACTCCGTTCAAGCAGCACCACCGGAGCCGATTTTTTGTGCGCAAAAAAGCTCTGCTGCAGCCAAATACGCCCAATGGACCGCGATTCGTCCTCAATCCAAATCCGTGGCTGCCCGTCGAGCTCGGCTAGGCGCACGGCTCCGTCGTTCTCAAACTGTTCGTTGGTGGGCTGCGGCAGCTCGCCAATCTGACCAAATGCGGAACCCTTGTGGTTCGCCAACCCCTCAAGGTCCAAAACTGGTCCACCCAGTTCGAGCATGGCGCGAAGTACCTCAGTTTTACCCGATCCGGTGAGGCCTGCGAGCACGACGTAGGGTCGTTCCGAACCCCAAGATTCGAGCACCCGCCCGCGGTATGCTTTGTAGCCGCCTTCCCAGCGGTGCACGTCGTATCCGGCCGTACCGAGCAACCAAGCTACGGATCCGCTGCGTTGGCCTCCGCGCCAGCAGTAGACTTCGACGGGGGTGGCGTCGCGCTTGACTCGGGCGTCCACTTCAGCCACCAAGTCGGCCATGCGCAGTCCTGCGTACTTCAGGCCCAGCCGCACCGCTTTGGCGGGGGACTTCTGCTTGTAGACGGTTCCGACTTCAGCCCGCTCGTCGTCGCTGAACAAGGGCAGCGAAATGGCTCCCGGCGCGTGGCCGTTGGCAAATTCTGAAGGGCTTCGAACGTCGAATAGGGGCATTGAGCGAAGGTACGATGCGCCCTACCTTTAGGCCGTGCGAAGCGTAATTCTTCTCAGTTTGGCCGCGGTAGCGGTCGCGTCGTGTGTCGTGCCGAAGCAGGCCGTTGAACGCCAGGTGGCAGTGGTGGATCGCCTTCGGGCGGACAGCGCTTCAGCCCATGTGCGCGTGCTCGCCGTGCGCGACAGCCTTTATGCCATTGAAAACTGGGGCGAACAGTCTGAAAAAGCGTCGGTAGAACTCGCCCGCGAGCTTGAACGCAAGGCTGACGAGCTTCAGTTGGCCCAGCTGCGCGCGGATTCGCTTCAGGAGCGCGTGCTCAAGAACGCCACCCAGCGCGACGTGTGGCGCCTCGAACGCTTAGCCGCAGAGCGCAAAATGCTCAAGGCCCAGCGCCGCGCGGACTCGCTCCAAGAGGTGGTGATTCAGCTTCAGACGCCTAAAAAGCGGCGTTAACCGGGCGGAACTCAGTCCTTTTCGACAAAATCAAGATCACGTCCAAAGGTCTCGGTCAAGCCTGCTGCAGCCCAAAGGGTGACGGCAAAGACGATCACGGCGGTCAGGATTCCGCCCTCGAGGTAGCCGGCCTTGGCAGTAAGCCACAAAAACAGCGCTGAGATAAGGTTCAGCGATCCGCGAACCATGTTGGGAATCGTCGTGGCGGCAGTGGCCCGCAGGTTGGTGCCAAAGTTTTCGGCGCCCACCGTTACAAAAAGCGCCCAGAATCCGGTGCCAAAGCCCATGATTCCACAGGCCCAGTACAGCTGCTCAGCCGAAGACGCCGTGAAAAAGCGAAGCATGCCCAACGCCGTAATCGCGTAAAACACATACAGCGCTTTTTTGCGCGACTTAAGCGCTTGACTCAGTAAACCAATGAGGATGTCGCCCGCAGAAATCGCGGCGTAGGCGTAAAGGATTCCGCGGCCCGGATCAATTGCCTCGGTGATGCCAAGGTGCACGGCGAATTCGCGGCTGAAGCTCACGAGGATTCCGATGACAAACCAGGTCGGGAGGCCGATCAGGACGCTGCGCAGGTAGCGCATGCTGCGTTCACGGGTGCGAAACAGCTGAAATAGGCTTCCCCGCACCACGTCGGTGCGCGCTACGGTTTGGTGAAAGAGTCCGGAATCCAGCACTTTAAGCCGCAGCAGCAGCAGGCTTAGGCCCATTCCACCACCGATGAAGTAGGCGGTGCGCCATTCCACGGCTTGGGCAACAAAAAACGCAGCGACAGCACCCAGAAGCCCGATTCCCGCGACGAGTGAGGTGCCGATTCCGCGCTTAGCGGCTGGGAGCAGTTCGCTGACCAAGGTGATGCCCGCGCCGAGCTCGCCGGCTAGGCCAATTCCGGCCAAAAACCGCACGATGGCGTACTGCAGTTCGTTTTGAACGAAGCCGTTGGCGAGGTTTCCCGCGGAATAAATCAAAATCGACATGAAGAGCACGCGGGTGCGGCCCAGGCGGTCGCCGAGGACGCCCCAAAGGATTCCGCCAAGCATCAGCCCAAACATTTGGACGTTGATGATGAGTAGGCCGCTTTCAAACGAATTTGCGACGCCGAGGTCGTCGAGCGACGGAACCCGAACAATGCTGAACAGCAGCAAGTCGTAAATGTCGACGAAGTAGCCCAAGGCGGCGACCCAGACGGCGGCGCTGCGCCACACGCTTTGGGTCGGCATCCTAAATAAAACGTTTAATAATGCGGAGCCGGTGGGTGTGGCGTCCGAGGTCGGCGTTGTAGATTCCGCTGGGGTCGAGGGCATCGACGCGCACAGAACCGCTGGCGTGCAGAATTCGGTGCTCACTTAGCACAATTCCGACGTGGGTGATTCGGCCCTCTTCGTTGTCAAAAAAGGCAAGGTCCCCCTCGAGCGCCTCTTCGAGAAAGTCGACGGCCTGGCCCTGGTTGGCCTGCTGGTGGGCGTCGCGCAAAAGGTTGATTCCCGACATGCGGAAGGAAACTTGGGTAAGTCCGCTGCAGTCGATCCCAAAGGCGCTGCGGCCACCCCAGAGGTAGGGGGCGTTCAAAAATGTGAACGCGTGGCGAACGATTCCGTCGCGCGAAGGGTTTAGGTCGGCCAACGGGCCTTGGTAGGCGTAGGACTCATCGGCGAGTTCGAGCTGGTCGCCATCGAGGTAGGGCAGAAAGGATCCCGCGACCACGGTGCGGCTCTTCATGGGCTGCAAGTGGTCGACGAGGTCGACGGCACTGGCGACCACGGGTTGGGGTCGGTCGAGTTGGCTGCGGTAGGATTCGCGACTGAGTTCAGCCGTTTGCTGGGTGAGGACCCAGCCCTCATAGCCGTCGTGTCCGAGGCGAATGTGGCTCCATTCGCGCTCGTGGCCTAGGATTTCAAACACTTCACCGAATAGGCCTTGATTGACCATTTCGCTGCGGTGCGCGGGTTCGCGGCGCATCGGGGTGAGGCTGAACGGAAAGCTGCCGAACATGCCCCGAAGATACGCAGGTTCGGGCTTCGGTACTCGTTGAAGCATTTGTATACGTATAAAACGTACGTACGAATACAATTCACTGTACTTTTGGCCTATGCCAGCCTTCACTACCAGCTTGCCCGACGACCTGCTGCGCGACCTCGCTCAGCGGGCTGAGGCGTACGGGCTTCCGCGCAACCGCTTCATTGAGCGGGCCCTGCGCATTTACCTCGAACAGTTAGACAAGGCCGAATTTCGGGCGTCGTACCAGCGAATGGCACAAGATCCCGACACGCTGCAGGTCGCCGAAGAGGGAATGGTCGCCTACCTTGAGCAGCTCGGTGATGGCCGTCCAGGGTGAGCTTTGGACGGCAGACCTCAATCCCGTGCGCGGCAGTGAGCAAGCAGGCTTTCGCCCCGTGCTGGTGGTGAGCGGCAACTTAATGAACGCCCACCTCAATGTGGTTTGGGTATGCCCCCTGACGTCGAAACTGCACGGTTATGCGGGCAATCCGCAGCTTCAGCCTTCGACCGAAAATGGATTGGCGGTGACCAGCGAAGTGCTGGTCGTTCATCTGCGCAGCTTGGATCGGTCGCGCCTGGTGCAGCGACTCGGGTGCGTAGATCCCGAAGTGATGGACGTCGTCCACCAAACCGTCGCTAAAATCTTAAAGTACTAGAACGAGATCGAAAACTCCGGCTCGACCGACACGTCGATCGGGGCTTTGCTGACCGGATGCTCGAACTGGATGCGCTGGGCGCAAAGGTCGATTCCGCCGTCGGGGTTCGGCCGTTTGCCGCCGTACTTCAGGTCGCCCTTGATCGGGTGGCCGATGGCTTGCATCTGGCAGCGGATCTGGTGGTGGCGACCGGTCTCAAGGTCAACTTCGACGCGGGTGTAGCGGTCGCCTGCGGCAAGAACCTTGTAGTGCAGCACGGCGCGCTGGGCGTCCTTGCGGGTCGAGACAAACGACTTCTTTTTCACTCCGTCGCGCCAGAGCATGTGCTCGAGTCGGGCTTCGGGCTCGGCGGGGTGGCCCTCGACGAGGCACTGGTAGGTTTTTTTGATTCCGCGGTCGGCAAACAGCGCGTTCATGCGGGCCAGTGACTTGGACGTTTTGCAGAGCACGACGATTCCGCTGGTCGGGCGGTCAAGGCGGTGCGGAAGCCCAATAAACGCCTTGCCCGGCTTGCCAAAGCGGCGCGCCACGTCTTCGGCGGCCCAGTCGAGTAGGGTGGGGTCACCCGTTTCGTCGCCCTGAACCAGCAGGCCGGCGGGCTTGAACACAATCAGAAGATGGTTGTCTTCCCAGAGAACGCGGGGGCTCGCCATCAGTAGCGTTCTTGGTCGTTCGGGAAGTCGTGGGCGCGTACATCGGCGACGTACTGGCGAATCGCTGCCGGGATTACTTCGCCCAACTGTGCGTAGCGGCGCAAAAAGCGCGGATTGAACTCGGTGTTCATACCCAGCATGTCGTGAAGCACCAAAACTTGGCCGTCGACGTCGGCACCTGCGCCGATTCCGATGGTCGGAATCCGCAGCGCCTTGGTGACCTTGGCAGCAAGGGCCGCCGGGATTTTTTCTAAAACCAGGGCAAAGCAACCGGCCTCTTGCAGGGCAAGGGCGTCTTCGATAAGCTTGGTGGCTTCGGCATCTTCTTTGGCGCGCACCGCGTAGGTTCCGAACTGGTAAATGCTTTGGGGGGTAAGCCCCAAGTGGCCCATCACCGGAATCCCCGACTGAACCAAACGCAGTACGGTGGCGGCAACCTCGCTGCCTCCCTCGAGCTTCACCGAATGGCCACCCGACTCCTTCATGATGCGAATCGCGGAACTCAGCGCCTCTTTGGGGTTGCCTTGGTAGCTTCCGAAGGGCAAATCCACCACCACTAGGGCGCGGTCGACGCCGCGCACCACGCTGGACGCGTGGTAAATCATTTGGTCGAGCGTGATGGGTAGGGTCGTCTCGTGGCCGGCCATGACGTTGCTCGCAGAGTCGCCGACGAGAATGACGTCAACGCCCGCGGAATCCACCAGCTTGGCGAACGTGTAGTCGTAGGCGGTGAGCATTGAAATTTTGATTCCGCTGTGCTTCAATTCAGCAAGTGAATGCGTGGTCACCTTCTTAAAGGACTCTGGACCGGTCTTTTTTTGCGTCGACATGGGGCAAAGGTAGGCGAGGGCCCTGCTTCGCTATCTTTGACGTCTATGTTTCGACACGCCCTCCTCTTTTTATTCGGAATCCTAGTGTTCGCCAGCTGCGACAACACCCTTGACGTCACCGCCGACTTTGAGCGCGTGCCGGTGGTCTACGGCGTCATCAACCCCAAGAGCGACACGCAGTACGTGCGCATCGGCCGCAGCTACTTGGGCGAGAATGGGCCGGCGGGCGGATTTGACCACCCCGACTCACTCTACTACCCAAGCTTGGTCGCCGAACTCAAGGCCTTCGGCCCGAACGGAGCCCTCATTTTTACCGAGAACTTCACCGAGACCACCGACATTCCCAAGGACTCGGGCCTTTTTACCGGGGTGGGCCACAAAGTCTACCGTTTTATTCGTCCAGGGTTCTCAAAGCTGCCCAACCGCACCGACTACCGCTACGAGCTGACCTTGCGTGAGGCTCCTGGTGCGGCGGTGCTGGCCTCGGCGACCACTCCCTGTGTCGACAGCATCAAGCTCAAGTCGCCAGGGTACTTCGGTACGTTCAAGCTGGCGATTGCGTCCAAAAACGGCTACAAGCTCGAGTGGTACCAGGCCAAGAATGCCCGTGTCTATCAAGGTTATGTGGACTTTCACTACATGGAGATGCCGGTGGGCCGCCAGGCCGACTCGGTGCGCCGCACGCTGCGCTACCCACTTCCGTACATCACGGGCGGAACCCTTTCGGGTAACGTACTCATCAGCAACACCATCGACTACCAAACGTTCTATACGTTTTTGAAGGAGCGCATCCCCGCGCCCGCCACCGGCAACGTGCGCTTCTTTCGCGGAATGGCGCTCTACCTCAACGCCGGCAGCGACGACCTCGCCACCTACATCTCAGTCTCGCAGCCCTCGAATTCGATCAACCAGGACCCGCCTTTCTACACCAACATTCAGGGCGGAGCCGGAATTTTCGGAAGCAAATCGTCGATTTACCGCCCGTACTTGGGTCTATCGAACCCTTCGCTTGACAGCTTGGGCAATTCGAAGCTGACCTGCGCCCTTCAGTTTGCCCGCGCCTCAGGTGGAGACACCTGCGCCTGCGGCCCCCAGCGCCTCTGGGACCGCTGCTTCTGACGCGGTACAAACCAGTTAAAGCCATGAACCGCGCCAATTCGGCGCGGTTTTTTTGTGCGCCACTGCCAAATTGTCTGAATTTGGCAGGGTTCCGCCCCCGTGCAGCCAGTGGTACAGTGCTTGCCCAATCTTGGTCAAATCAACACCAAAGAACTCCAAATCATGGGAAAAATTATCGGTATCGACCTCGGAACAACCAACTCCTGTGTCGCCGTTATGGAGGGCAATGAGCCCGTTGTTATTCCGAACTCAGAAGGCAAGCGCACGACGCCCTCGGTAGTCGGATTTGTGGACGGAGGCGAGCGCAAAGTGGGCGACCCCGCGAAGCGCCAGGCGATCACCAACCCTACTAAAACGATCTTTTCGATCAAGCGCTTTATGGGCGAGTCCTACTCCAACAGTGAGAAGGAAGTGGGTCGTGTTCCGTACAAAGTAGTGAAGGGCGACAACAATACGCCCCGCGTTCAGATTGACGACCGCGCCTACACTCCGCAAGAGATTTCGGCCATGATTCTTCAGAAAATGAAGAAGACTGCTGAGGACTACCTCGGAACCACGGTTGACGAGGCCGTCATCACGGTTCCGGCATACTTTAACGACGCCCAGCGTCAGGCTACCAAAGAAGCAGGCGAAATCGCCGGACTCAAGGTGCGCCGCATCATCAACGAGCCCACCGCAGCCGCTTTGGCCTACGGCATCGACAAGATGAACCGCGACATGAAGATTGTCGTGTTTGACTGCGGTGGCGGAACCCACGACGTGTCGGTCCTCGAGCTCGGCGACGGCGTCTTTGAAGTGAAGTCAACCGACGGCGATACCCACCTTGGTGGTGACGACTTCGACGACCGCATCATCAACTGGTTGGCCGACGGATTCAAGTCCGAAGAAGGCATCGACCTGCGCCAAGATGCGATGGCCCTTCAGCGCTTGAAAGAGGCTGCCGAGAAGGCTAAGATTGAGCTTTCGAGCACCAATGCAACCGAAATCAACCTTCCGTACATCACGGCCACGGCCAGCGGACCCAAGCACATCGTGCGCAACCTCAGCCGCGCGGAGTTTGAGCGCCTTGTGGCTGACCTAGTCGACCGCACGATCGATCCCTGCAAGAGCGCCCTCAAGAACGCGGGCCTCAGCACCAGCGACATCGACGAGGTAATCATGGTGGGCGGTTCAACCCGCATTCCCGCGATTCAAGAGGCCGTCAAGAAGTTCTTCGGCAAGGAGCCCAACAAGGGCGTCAACCCCGACGAAGTCGTAGCCATCGGTGCCGCCATCCAGGGTGGTGTTTTGGCCGGCGACGTCAAGGACGTACTGCTGCTTGACGTTACTCCGCTTTCGCTCGGAATCGAGACGATGGGCGGCGTCATGACCCGCTTGATCGAGTCGAACACGACCATTCCGACCAAGAAGTCAGAGGTGTTCAGCACGGCCAGCGACAACCAGCCCAGCGTAGAAATTCACATTCTGCAGGGCGAGCGCCCGATGGCCAAGGACAACAAGACGATTGGACGTTTTCACCTGGACGGAATTCCGCCTGCACCCCGCGGCGTACCCCAGGTCGAGGTGACGTTCGACATTGACGCCAACGGAATCCTGCACGTGAGCGCCAAGGACAAGGCCACTGGCAAGGAGCAGAAGATCCGCATCGAGGCTTCTTCAGGCCTAAGCCAAGAAGAAATCGAAAAGATGAAGAAGGAGGCCGAGGCCAATGCTGATTCCGACAAGCTCGCCAAGGAGCGCGTCGACAAGCTAAACGCCGCCGACCAAATGATCTTTCAGACCGAGAAGCAGCTCAGCGAGTTTGGCGACAAGCTCGGCGACAAGAAGGGCGCCATTGAGGCTTCACTCGAAAACCTCAAGAAGGCCCACGCCAGCCAAGAAATCAGCGCCATCGACGCCGCGATGGAGCAGATCAACGAGGCCTGGAAGAACGCTTCTGAAGAGATGTACAAGGCCCAGCAAGAGGGCGCCGACGGCGGAAGCGCCGGCGGACCGGGTGCAGGTTCGGCCAATGCGGCCGACGACGTGACCGACGTCGACTTTGAAGAGGTGAAGTAAGCCTTGGATCAAAAAAAAGGCCGCCCTTCGGGGCGGCTTTTTTTTTGCGAGGTTGGCTGGTTGGCCAGGTTGGCTCGTTGGCTGCTAGTTTCTCGTTGCTCGAGGTCACCATGAACCCATATGCTTAGAATGGAAAAATCCGGCCCTCGGGTGAGCTTTACGGTTTACAACTCCTTATAAACTATGCATTTAGTCAATCGATCGCAGTGAGGTGGCTATTGAATTGTGTGAATTTCGAACTTATCAACTACAGTGGCTGTTCGGTGACGGGGTTGAAGTAAATTCAGTACGCGGATCGCTGTGAGATGTGATTTGGGTTTGTCCTACGTGTGCTGTTGACTGATGCACCGCAGGCTAGCAGATGATTTTCGAGCGTTTAGGTGGGGTCACATTGGAGTGAATGGCTTCGCTCGCATGGAGTTGGTAAAAATTGGTAATGAATGAAAAATAATGGAACAACAGATAGAAATATATCAAAGTCAAGATGGCATTGTTCTGAATGTCCAACTTTCGAATGAAACGGTTTGGTTGAGTCAGGATCAATTAGCTGTTTTGTTTGACAGGGATCAGTCAGTTATTTCTCGGCACTTGTCTAATGTGTTTAAGGAGAGAGAGTTAGTGAAAGAGGGCAATATGCAAAAAGTGCATATTGCTCATTCTGATAGACCTGTGGCCCTCTATAGTTTGGATGTGATCATTTCAGTAGGATATAGGGTTAAATCAATTCGAGGCACCCAATTCCGCCAATGGGCCACGAAACGATTGAAAGACTACCTGATTGAAGGGGTGGCTATCAATGAACAGCGCCTCGCACAAAAAAACAAGGAAGTACAAGTGCTTCACGACGGGATACGTATCCTTAGTAGGGCAATTGAAGTTCAGGCCATCGATAATGAAAATTATGCCTGGTTGCATCAATTTAGTGTGGGCCTTCAGCTTCTGGACGACTACGACCATGAGTCGTTGGATGAACAAGGAACACACACGACTGGAGCGGATTACCCAAGCATGGCTGAATACATGGTGCTTGTCGAAAAAATGCGTGCAGAATTTGATTCAGATGTCTTTGGCAAAGAAAAAGATGGCGGTTTTGATAGCGCCGTACATCAAATTAGGCAGGGGTTTGGCGACCAAGAAGTGTATCCATCAATTGAAGAAAAAGCCGCGATGCTGCTTTATTTGGTGGTCAAGAACCATGCATTTGTCGATGGTAACAAGCGCATAGCAGCTGCTTGTTTCTTGTTGTTTTTGGAGCGAAATGGACTACTATACAAGGGGTCTGGACAGCTCGTGATCAGCAACGATGCTCTTGCAAGCCTGACCTTATTTGTCGCAGCAAGTAAGGCGAATGAAATGGAAACCGTGCGCCGGTTGCTGGTTAGTGTATTGAATCGAAATCTTAACCGCGAGTTTCGCAAATCCGCCTAAGCTTAACGCAGCACCAAAACAAGTAGCCAGCAGCCAGAAACCGGCAGCCATTTAGCCAACGAGCTAACCTCGCCAACCGTGCTAATCGGCTACTTCGCCTTAAACGCCCCGTACTTCAGGATGCAGTAAATGGCGCGCACGCCGTCCTTCCAGCCGATTTTCTTGCCTTCCTCGAAGGTGCGGCCGTAGTAGCTGATTCCGACCTCATAGATGCGGACTTTGGGCACCCGGGCGATCTTGGCGGTGACTTCGGGCTCAAATCCGAAGCGGTTTTCGCGAAGATTGATTGACTGAATCAGGTCGCGGCGAAAGAGCTTGTAGCAGGTTTCCATGTCGGTCAGGTTCAGGTTCGTGAACATGTTTGACAGGAAGGTCAAAAACTTGTTGCCGATGGAGTGCCAAAAGAAGAGGATGCGGTGTGCGTTTCCGCCCATAAAACGAGATCCAAAGACCACGTCGGCGTGGCCGTCAATGACGGGCTGAAGCAGGGCTACGTACTCTTTGGGGTCGTACTCGAGGTCGGCGTCCTGAATGATGACGTAGTCGCCGGTGGCCATGGCGATTCCGGTGTGCAGTGCGGCACCCTTGCCCTTGTTGACTTCGTGCTTGCGGTAGGTGAGGGGCAGCGCGGGGTTGGCCGACGCGTAGCGCTCGATGGCCTCTTCAGTGCCGTCCTTGCTGCAGTCGTTGACGACGATGAGCTCTTTGGTCCATCCGTCAGGCAGGCGGCAGTCGCGGACTTTGTCTAAGATGAGGTGTATGGTCGCGGCTTCGTTGTAGGCCGGCATGACGATGCTGAGTACGGGCATAGCCGCAAAAGTACGGACTGCGCACTACCTTCATCGTATGAGCGAATTAATCGATTACGGGACGGAACGCTTCGCGCGCGAAACCTTGGGCACAAACGTGCCTGAACTGGTCGGAACCGAGGCGGTGCGCTGGATTTTGTGGGATGCACCCGCACAAGAGTCCATGCTGCGCGCTGCAGTTGCGGCGTGGGGACTGCATCCGCACATTGCCACCGATTTGCTAGACACCGAAGCACGTGCCAACCTTGAGGAGTACCCCGACCACCTGTACATGGATTTGGACGTGGTGGTTCCGAGTGATCTCGGTGCGCTCAAATTTGAGCAGGTTGGGCTCGTACTACACGCCCACGGCGTACTCACGCTGTGCCGCCCGGGGCTTTTTAACGCAGTCGAAGAGCGCATTGAGGCGCAGCGCGGATTGGTGCGAAGCAAGGGTTCAGACTACCTCTTTATTCGCCTCATCGATGCCGCGCTCAAACCCTACGAACTGCAGCTTGACCACCTTGAAGGGGTGCTCGAGCGCCTCGAAACCGAGGTGGTGCACCGCCCCAGCCAGCGGATTATCGTGAATATTTTGAAGGTAAAGCGTCAGATCAGTGCACTACGGCGCCATGTGGCTCCGTTGAGAGAAGTGGTGAATTCGCTCGAAACCTCGACCCACGGAATCGTGAAGCGCGAAAACCGACCCTATGTGCGCGACGTGAAGGGCAAGGTTCAGTCGCTCTATGAACGATTGGAGGCACAGCGCAGCCTTCTCGAGTCGCTCGAAAGCCTGTACGTGTCGTCGGTGAGCCAGCGCACCAATGAGGTGATGCGCATCCTCACGGTCTTTTCGGCGGTGTTCATGCCCCTTACGTTCATTGCCGGTGTGTACGGAATGAACTTTGCGTGGATGCCCGAACTCGAGTGGAGCTGGGGCTATCCTGTGGTGCTGCTCGTGATGGCAGCAGTCGCAATTTCTATGATTGCGTGGATGAAGCAGAAGCGGTTTTGGTAACCTTCCACCCCGTAGCGGCGAGCAACAGGCTCACGAGCGGACTCATCCAGTTGAATATCGCGTACATGAAGTACTCGCCGGTGGCCACGCCGAGCACGCTGGACTGGTAGGCTCCGCAGGTGTTCCACGGAACCAGTGCTGAGGTTACCGTGCCGGAATCTTCAAGCGCCCGCGAGAGGTTTTCGGGTTTGAGACCACGCTCTTCGTAGGCCTTTTTAAACATTCGTCCAGGGACCACAATAGCCAAATATTGGTCTGAAGCGGTGACGTTGAGCATCAAGCCTGAAGCTAAGGTTGACGAGATGAGGCCGAAGGTTCCGCGCGCGATGCGCAGCAAGCCCTGGGTGAGGGTGGCGAGAAAGCCGGCGGCGTCCATGACTCCGCCAAAGGTGAGCGCGCACAGAATGAGCCACACGGTGCCCAGCATTCCGTACATGCCCTTGCCTTTGAGCAAGTCGCTCAGCATGGGGTGGTCGATGGCAATTTGCGTGCTGCCGTACATGGCCTGCATGCTGCCCTCATACCAAGCGCTTGGGCCACTGTGGCCAGCGATTTCGGCGATAATGTGGGGCTGAAGGATGTTGGCGGCGATGGCTCCGGCAAGGGTTCCGAGGCCCATTGCAGCGAGGGCGTCGATTTTGAGCGCGATGAGCGCAATGCTGGCAATCGGAACCAGCAGAAGCCATGGGCTAATGGTAAACTTGGATTCTAGAAGGTCTGTGATGACGGCCACTTCGCTCAGGTCGCCAGATTCGTTGGCCGAGAGGCCTTTGATTCCAAATACGGCAAGGGCCACTAGGATTGCAGGTCCTGAGGTCCAGATCATGTGGCGAATGTGGTCGGTGAGTTCGGCTCCGGCCATGGTGGCCGCGATGTTGGTGGTGTCGCTGACCGGTGACATTTTGTCTCCAAAGTAGGCTCCAGATATGACGGCCCCGGCGATCCATCCGGCGGGCAGTCCCAAACTCTGGCCGATGCCCATCAGAGCGATTCCGACGGTCGCAGCGGTGGACCACGACGAGCCGGTTGCCAGACTTACGCCGGCGCTCAGCACCGTTGCCGCGACGAGAAAGGTCTGCGGCGTCAGCATTTTGAGGCCATAGACGATCAGGGTGGGGATGATTCCGCTCGCCATCCACGTGCCAGCGAGGGCGCCGACCATCAGCAGAATGAGCAGGGCTTTGGCGGAATCCGATACGGTGCCCTGGATTCCGTGCCAAATGAGCGATTTGCGGTCCTTGGGGGCCAGCAGCGCGGCCACACCGGCTGAAGCGAGCAGAATGAGCTGGTTGCTGCCTTCAAGACTTCGGTCGCCGTAAATCTGAACGTTGAAGACGAGGGCAACAATCAGAACGAGGAGGGGAGTCAGGGCGCGAAGCATGGGCCGCAATATCGGGAATAAGCGCGAAACGCGTTAGGCGTTTTCAAGCCACGGCCCAAGGACCTCGACGACGGTGTCCAACGGAAGGCCTTTCACGTTGTCAAACGTACCGTGGATGCGCTTAATGGCCAATTGGCCAAACCATTCTTGGGCTCCGTAGGCTCCCGCTTTGTCAAGCGGTTGAAACGTTTCAACGTAGTAGCGAATAAATGCGTCGTCCACCCGGTGAAACGTGACTTCTGCGATGGATTCAGCCTGCGACCATTGGTGCCCGTCGGTGGCGCACACTGCGGTAATCACTTTATGCGTTTGCCCGCGAAGCGTTTGAAGCATTTCAACCGCGTGATCCAGGTCGCGGGGCTTGCCAAAGCGACGTCCCTCAAACCAGACTTCGGTGTCGGCGGTGAGTAGTACTTCGCCATGGGAGAGCTCCGGCACGAGGGCCTCAGCCTTGAGGCGCGCCACGTAGCGCACCGTCTCTACGTCGCTCAGTACCGCAGGAGCCGATTCGTCGGCATCGCTGGTTCGCACGGAGTAGGGAATCCCTAAAACAGCAAGTAGTTCGCGCCGGCGGGGAGAGGCACTACCCAGCACCAGCTGGCCGCGCAGGACATACGGAAGCTTTTTCACCAGTTTCGGTGTTCTGGAAGGTTCCAGGTTCCTTGGGCGCGCAGCACCTGCTCGATGACCTCGCGTACGCATCCGCGGCCACCCTCAATCGGCGAAATGTAGTCCACAATGGCTCGGACTTCAGGAGCCGAATCCTGCGGGCAGCACGACAGCCCCACGCGCAGTAAAACCTCCATGTCGGGCAAGTCGTCGCCCATGTACAGCACCTCTTCGTCGCGCAAATCGTACATCGCCAGCCACTCTTCGTAGGCCTCGATCTTGTGCCGTGCGCCCAGCCACACGTCCTGCACTCCGAGGCCCTTCATTCGCTCTTTCACCGTTTCGGATTTACCCCCAGTGATTGCCGCCAAAATAAATCCTTGGCGCGCAGCTACTTGTACCGCGTATCCGTCCTTGCTGTGAAAATTGCGAATGGGTTCTTGGCCCGGCCAAAGCTGAACGCTTCCGTCGGTAAACACGCCGTCGACGTCAAACGCCATGGCTTTAATGTTTTTGAGCTTGGTTTTGTAGTTCATTGGGCATGGCGTTCAATAGATTCACTCAAAGCTTGGTATACGGCGCGGAACCCTTCGGGTAACCCCTCAAGGTGCAGCGCGAGGGTGCCCCGGTCACCTCGTGCCGCGGGTCCGGTTTGGAGGGCTCGTGCGTCGCCATCCACGGCATCGCGAACGGTGTCCACTAGCATTTCGCGGTAGACGCTAGGGTCGAGTCCGACCTCGGCGCAGTAGGCCTGAAGCAATGCCACCACGTGGTTGCTAAAATTGTTAGCAAATACGGCCCCAAGGTGGTAGCGCGCCCGATCTTCGCTGCTGGCGGAACGGGGCTCAGGGCAGCCCAGCTGTTGGGCCAGGTCGCGCACCGCATGCGCGGCGCGCTCCTCGGTGGATTCGGCAAAGACTGGAATTTGACTCCACGCCACGCTCGACCGAAACGAAACCATCGGATAAAACACCCCCCGGGACCCCTGTCCGAGTGCAGATAGGGGAACAGCCCCGGCGCAGTGCAGCACCACAGCAGGCGTTTCGGCCAGTACCGCCGCACATTGGGCCACTGCAGCGTCCGGAACGCTCAGCACCACCACATCGTCAGCCGTTAAGGCACTAATGCCCGAAAATCCGCGACCTGCGACGGCAATCGCCTCGGGAAGCGCCTTGGTGAGCGCCGAGCCCACACGGCCACGGCCCACCACGTAGATCATGCCTTGGGCGCGGGTTTGGGGCCGACGATGCGCTTGGCCACCGCAAGCCCTGAGCCAATCGCCAAGAGCACCACGCCCAACCAAAGCAGGTTGATGTACGGGAATATGAATGCCTGGAGCAGAATAAACTCATCATCTTCGGGCGACTTGCGCCAAAACTTCATGGTAAAGCGACCGGGCTCATCAGAGACTCCGTCAAATCGGGCTTTGACGCCCAGGGCCGCGAATTCGGCTTCACCTGGAGTCGCCTGGTTACCGCGCACTTGGTACGGAACGTCGATGGTTTCACTCCGGCCGTCCATGTGCTTGAGCGTCAGTCGTGCCGCCATGTCGAGCGCCGCAAGGTCGCCCGTTTCTTGCACCATCTGGGCGTCGTTGACGATGATGCTGTCGCAGCGCATCATGAACTCGTCGAACACAAACACTTCTTCGCCACGGCCCATGGTGGCCTCCATTTCTTCGGTCCAACCGCTCTCCTTTTCTTCGGGGCTGCGCATGTCGGCAAAGCTCACGTAGGTGTAGATGTCGCGGTCCCAGTAGTGCTTGGTCGACGGCTCGCGCACGTTGCCCATTCTCGGGTTGATCTGGATGTAAGGAGCCAGCGCAAACAGCTTTTCGCCGGGCGTTTGGTCCGGATTGGTTCCGTAAAAATTGACGTCGTAAATCTGAAAATGCCCTTCGCGGCGTTCGCCGGTCCACTCGACCCAGTAGGGGTGCATCGAGACGGTGTCTCCTGCCGGAATCAGAATGTGTTCGTTGGCGGGGAAGTCCTTGTGCAAAAACACCGGATTCTGACTAATTGCCTGCTTTTTACCGTTGCTGATCAAGGCGCCGAGCAAAATCAGGGCAAATCCAAAGTGGGCGAGGGCGAGGCCACCGCTGCGCCAGTTTCCGCGCAAAAAGCGCAGCCAGTAGTCCAAGTTGGCGAACGCGGCAAACATGCCGGTGATCAGCAGCACCGTGTACATCGGCTGGTCGAACTTAAGCCCCCAGGCGGCCAAACCACCTAAAACGAGCGAAGCGACCAGAGACGGTAGCATGCGGCGCATCATCGCCCCTGGAGTCGAATCCCAGCGCAAAAAAGGCACGGTCGCCATGAATAGCGACACCACGATCGCAACCGGAATCTGGATCGAGTGGTAGTGCCTGAATACGTCGGCCGGCGGAGCCATAGCCTCGCCCAGCAATGGAATCAGGCCTTCGGGGCCAATGATTTTGTTGAGCACCGGAATACTCGTGCTGAAGCTGATTTGCACGGCGCTAAGCAGCAGCACCAAGCTGCCAATCACCAACCAGAATTCACGCGACGAGAACGCCTCGTCGGCCGTGTTCTTGGGCAGGGCGCGCCAGCGAGCGACGAGTAGTACGAGGCTTCCGAGGGCAAAAAATCCTAGGAGCAGCATCAACTGGCCGTTGAGGCCAAGGTCGACAAAGGAGTGTACCGAACTGTCGCCCAGCACGCCACTGCGCGTCAAAAAGGTCGAGTAGAGAATGAGGACAAAGGTGAGCATCACCATCAAGGCGGTGAGTCCGCCCGAAGTCTTTTTCTTTTTGACAATAAACATCAAATGGCCCGCGGCCACCAGTGTGATCCACGGAACGAGCGACGCGTTTTCAACCGGATCCCAGGCCCAAAAGCCGCCGAAGCTGAGAGCTTCGTAGGCCCAGGCTCCGCCCATGAGGATGCCGGTTCCGAGGACGCCCACGCCGAAAAACACCCATGGTAGGGCGGGAGTGACCCAGTCCAAGGGGCGGCGTTCAATCCAGCCAGCCACCACATAGGCGAAGGGAATCAGCGTCGCGGCAAAGCCCAAAAACAGGGTCGGAGGGTGAATGACCATCCAGTAGTTTTGAAGCAAGGGGTTCAGTCCCTGGCCGTCGCGAAACGCCGGAATTCGGATCAAGTAGTCCTTGATGGTGGTCCACGGAAGCCCAAGGTTTTCAGGAAGTTCGCGTATGAGCACGAAGGGGCTGGAGCCAATTTTGGTTCCGAAGACATAGACGCCCAAAATCATGCTGGTGAGGAGCAGCTGAGCGAGACCGACGACGGCCATGGTGCCGTGCTCCCACGAGCGGGCGCCGCGAACCAAGAACCAGCCCAGGACCATGTGCCAGAACATCCAGATGATGAAGCTTCCCTCTTGACCTTCCCACAGTGCGCTAAAGACATATTCGATGGGTAGGTCGCGCGACGAGTGACGCCACACGTAGTCAAATTCAAACCAGTGGCTGAGAATGGCGGTCATTAGGATGCTGACCACCCCGAGGATTCCGATGCTGTGCAGCACGAATGAGGCTCGGCCGGCGCTTAAAAAGGGGCCGTGGGCAGGGCGGGGTCGGCCTAGTTCGTCGGGACCGCTGCAGGCTCCGGGCCGGAACCAGTTGAGTCCGTAGAACAGCGCGGTTCCGAGGGCACCCGTAAAGGCGAGGTAGGTAAAAAAGCGGCCTGCTAAGGCCCAAAAAGTGTGTTCCCCGATGTAGTTCATTCCGCGCTAAGCTTGGCCTCGTCGGCGTACTTGGACGGGCATTTCATCAAAATATCTTGCGCAAAAAATGCGGTGTCCCCTGAGCTTAGGCCGGTCAGCGTAATCTCTTCAGATCGCTCAAAGTCTGTCGGTTTGGGCTGATTGAAGTACACCACGCTGCGCTCGCCGTCTTTGTCGACAGCCGTAAACCGGAGCATGGACGTTTGGGCATTAAACGTAATCGGTTGGTCCAGATCGAGTTGCCCCACTACGGTCACCGTTTCGGGACTCTTTTTTTCAGCCATTTCAAACGTGGCATAGGTGCTGGCGTCCTGAATGGTCACCATCAGCGCTCCCACCAAAAGGGCGATGACGACAAGGGCAATGATGTGGTTGCGCTTCATTTACTTCGCGGATTTTTCGGCCTTGCGCAACCGAACGTCCAACCATGCCATGTACGCCACGATTCCGACAAAAATGATTCCGATGACGGTGATCACCACCCAAATCTTGCCGTCGGCGCGAAAGGCGTCGGCCATTTCAACGGGAGGGCCTTGCTGTAAAAAACGTTTCATACGGGTACTACTTGCTTAAACGTGCTAAACGCACTCGGAGTTCAACAATCCAAATGCCAATTCCGATCCATCCGAGCACTGCGGGGTAAAAGACCGCACGCATTCCGCTGTCGAGGTCGTACGAGCCAAACGCGGGGTTGCCGCCATTGCCGGGGTGGAGCGAGTCGGTCATGCGTGGCAGTACCCCGATGAAGACGATCATGAGCACAAACGCAAAAATGTTGAAGGTACCGGCCAAGCGAGCGCGCTTTTCAGGGTCCTCGACGCTGCTGCGCAGCACAAAATAGGCGAGGTAGATCAGGATGGCTACAGCGGTGCCGTTGAGTTTGGGGTCGTTGGTCCAGTATGCCCCCCAGGTGAAGCGAGCCCAGATCATCCCGGTAAAGAGTCCGAGTGATGCGAACACCAGCGAAACTTCAGCGGCGAGGCGCGCCTTTTGGTCCGCTTCGAGCCCGGCTTGACCGGGGCGTTGCAAGCTCCCGATGCTGTGCCCTAGCGAAACCCCCATCAGCGCAATCATCGTGAACCACATGGGCACGTGAAAGTAGAGGTTGCGAATGGTTTCGTTAAGAATAAAAAGTCGCGGAACAGGAGCCGCCAAACCCGCAATCAGACTGTAGCACACAAGCGCTGCTGCTGCGGTTTTCCATGCGATTGAAAAGCCGTTTTTCACTGCTTCCAAAGGTAGGGCATAAGCACGCTCCCCAAGGCGAGCGGGAGCCCGATCATGACGAGCTCGCCAAATAGGGGTATTGCAAGCTCAGCCCAGTCTTGGTTGGCCACCGCCAGACTGCTGGCGCGTCGGGCCACCAGCACCGCCGGAAGCAGCAAAGGCAGGCTCAGCGTGGCCATCAGCGTGGGGTTGGACCCTGCACGGCTCGCCAAGGCCGAAGTAAAGCTCATGGTCGCCGCAAAGGCCAGCGAACCAAGCATTAAGGCCACCATGACTTTGAGTACTGCTTCAAGGCTTTGTGCGGATTCCGGCATCCCAAAAAATAACCCAAAAAGCAGCAGCGCTGCGGCCGCGGTGAGCAGGGTGTGCACGGCGACTTGGAGGCTTTTTACTCCCAAAATTGCGGCGGGACTCGCCAGCTGGTTGAGGTAGGCCCACAAAGATTCCGGCTCGTGAAACGCCCGAAAGGCGGCCTGCATCGCACTAAAGAGCACGACAACCCAGAGCAGCGCGAGCCACACCGTCGGACTCGGCGACGGAGCCACGCTGTAGACCAAGTACGTCGCGACCGCGGTGAACAGGATGAACTGCACGCTCTGTGCGCGGTGGCGAAAGTCCGCCTGAAGTGCCCAGCGTCCGAGGGTCCACCAACGTTTCATGCCCCAAAGGTAGGCAGCGTGGTGAACCCTAACTTTGTTTTGCGGTTATACCCCTATCATGATGAAGAAATTATTGGCCATGTCCCTACTTACCACGCTGCTCGGATGCAGCCGCTCTATGGCCCAGCCCGTAGATGCTCCTGTCGATTTCTACAGCCTTCAGGCGCGCACGCTTGACGGCGAAGCTTACGACTTTGCGCAGCTCAAGGGCAAGCGCGTGCTCATCGTCAATACGGCTTCTGAGTGCGGATTCACCCCCCAATACAAAGAGCTTCAGGCTCTTTGGGACGAGGCCAAAGGCGGAAACTTTGTCATTCTCGGCTTTCCATGCAACGACTTTGGTGGGCAAGAAAAGGGTTCCGAGTCGGAAATCGGCGCATTTTGCCAAAAGAACTATGGCGTCACCTTTTTAATGATGGAAAAGGTTGCGATCAAAGGTGACAACCCTCACCCGATCTACCAATGGCTGACCAGCAAGACCAAGAATGGCGCTAAGGATGCGACGGTTCGCTGGAACTTTCACAAGTTCTTAATCAACGAAAAAGGGCAGTGGGTGAGCAGTCACCTGTCGACGGTGTCACCAACTAATTCCGAAATTCGGAACTTTGCGCTCGGAAAGTAACCGAGCATGCACGTAGATATTCTCGCCATTGGCGCCCACCCTGACGACATTGAGTTGGGCTGCGGCGGAACCTTAGCCAAGCACGTGGCCCTCGGCCATACCGTGGGCTTGGTCGATTTAACGCGCGGCGAAATGGGCAGCCGCGGAACCGTGCTTGAGCGCGACGCCGAAGCCGTCAAGGCCGCCCAGATTCTTGGGGCGTCGTTTCGCGTCAACCTCGATATGCCCGACGGACGCCTCGTGAACGATTTTGAAAGCCAGCAGCGCATCATCGAAATCGTTCGTGCGCACCGACCCTGCATCGTGCTGTGCAACGCTCCGCGCGACCGCCACCCCGACCACGGGGTTGCCTCGGCCATGGTCGTCGAGGCCTGCTTCAGGGCCGGTCTTCACAAGTGGGAATCGGTAGGTGAGGACGGACAGCCGCAGGATCCGTTCCGCCCAGAGCACGTCTACCACTACATTCAGTTCTACGACCTTCAAGCAGATTTCACGGTCGATATTTCAGACTACATCGACGCCAAAATGGCTTCGCTTGCCGCCCACGCGTCGCAGTTCTACCAAGAGGGTGCCGACGGACCCGAAACCGTGATTTCATCAAAGTGGTTTTGGGAATCGCTCACCGCCCGTACCGCCGAATGGGGTCGTGTGATGGGCGTGGCCCACGCCGAAGGCTTTATTGCTCCGCGCCGACTGGGTGTGGATTCGCTCTTCGATTTGCGCTAGCTAGCCCTTGGCCCCTGCGCGGCGGTAAAGGGCAAGAAACTGTTCAGCTACGGCCTTTGGGCGCATTTCGTCCAGTGTCCACGGTGCGACCTCACCAGACGGAACCGGGAGCTGCGACAGCGCAGTGGCCAAGTCTGGCACGTCGTCGCTGCCGCCGTGGCGGTAGGTGATTCCGCCCTCAGACGGGTACACCGACTCAGGCCCTCCGCAGAACGTGCTCAGCACGTGAAGCCCGCGTTCGCGGGCCTGGCCGATGACCATAGAGAACGTTTCGCGGGGTGAATTCACGACGAGGATGTCGTGGCGACCCATTTCTGATTCGAGTTCCTCGGGCGTCATGCGGCCCAACCAACGGCAGTTGGTCGTTTGCTGTGCCAGGGGTTCAAGAAATGCCCGGTCGCTTCCGTCGCCCACCAACGTGAGTTGGTCCAGGGGATTTAGGGCAGAATGAATGCCCCATGCGGCCAAAAGTGGGCTAATTCCCTTGGTAGCGTCGACCCAATCCCCGACGTGCAGCACGCGGCGCCCGCCCGAATGAGGTTGGCGAATCTGTTCCGGGTTTGGGGCGTCCCAGCAGTTGGGCACCGTGGCAACAGGAGCAATCTGCGCAAAACGCTCTGCCAAAAAAGGCGAGACGGCCGTTCGGGCATTGGCCAAGCGGTGGGTCCAGGTTACCCCGGCGGGCAAGGTTCCGCTACCAAAGTACTGGTGCTCGCTGACCACGCGCGGAACGCGCTGGCCCCACTGCATGACGCTGCGCACAAAGAGGTAGGCGCTGTCGCCGCCGGAACCGTGCACATGAAGCACGTCGGGACGACCGAGCGACAGGACACTGCGGACTTTGGCGTTCCAGCCCTTGGGTCCGGGGACTACGGACGGACCCGCCGCCACCTGAACACCGTCGAGAGGCAGGGGGGCATCGCTTCGCCCAGACCAGACGACCACCCGCTGCCTAATGCCCGCATCACGCAGGGCCGCGATGTGGCTGCGCACAAAGCTTCCGAGTTGGGGGTCGCCCTCGTTGGGCCACATGCGAACTATGTGGGTTACGGTCATGCGGCAAAGATCGGTCGCGGCCGTGTCCTGAGGAATTCGTGACCTAAGTCACTTCAAAGGTTGATAAAAATCATGGTTTAGGTGCTTCTTAGTCAGGAAGTTTGACATGAAAATTCTTCAAAACAACCCCCTATGAAACTCGAACAGATTTACACCGGATGTTTGGCCCACGGCGCCTACTACATTGTGTCCAACGGCGAGGCCGCCATTGTGGACCCCCTTCGCGAAATCAAGCCCTACTTGGACCGCGCTGCAGCCGACGGGGTAAAGATTACCCACATTTTTGAAACCCACTTTCACGCCGACTTTGTGTCGGGCCATTTGGATTTAGCCAAGGCAACTGGAGCCCCGATCGTGTACGGACCCACGGCGAAGCCCGGTTTTGATGCAATCACTGCCGAGGACGGCCAGCGCTTCAAAGTGGGCGACGTCGAAATCGAGGTGATCCACACTCCGGGCCACACTATGGAATCGACGTGTTTTCTGCTGTACGACGAGCAGGGAAAACCGGCCTCAATTTTTACGGGAGACACACTGTTCATTGGTGACGTCGGTCGCCCGGACTTGGCGCAGCACGTGATTTCGGACCTTACCCAAGAAAAATTGGCATCGCACATGTACGACTCGCTTCGGAACAAAATCCTACCGCTGCCCGACGACCTGATCGTGTACCCGGGGCACGGTGCGGGTTCCGCCTGCGGAAAAAACATGTCCGACGAAACCACCGACACACTAGGCCACCAAAAGGCAACCAACTACGCCCTGCAACCTATGGATCGCGAAACGTTCATCGCGGCGCTGCTCGACGGCCTCACCCCGCCGCCCAGTTACTTTCCGCAAAACGTCCTGATGAACATCAAGGGCTATGCGTCGATTGGCGGAATCCTGGAACAAGGAACCAAGGCCTACGGTCCGCGCGAATTCGAGCAAATCGTCAATCAGCATGATGCCCTGGTCATCGACACCCGTAAGGCCGACGACTTTGCGGCTGGCCATGTTCCGAATTCGGTACATATTGGCATTGACGGACAGTTTGCGAATTGGGTGGGTACGCTGGTGCTCGACATTCAGCAGCCCATTTTACTGGTCACGGACACCGGTCGCGAAGAAGAGGCCGTGACGCGCCTGGCTCGTGTCGGCTACGACCGCACCTTAGGCACCCTTGAGGGCGGATTTGCGTCGTGGGTGGCCGCCGGCAAAGAAGTCGACTACGTCGAAACCGTAACCGCCAATGAGCTCGAGGTCCTACTCAAGGCAAACCCCGATACACCGGTGCTCGACGTCCGCCGGGCGTCTGAATACGCCAGTCAGCACCTGCCGAATGCGGTGAATGCGCCACTGGACTACATCAACGAAAGCGTGAAGAAGGTAGATCCCGCGGTGTCCTACTACGTACACTGTGCAGGAGGCTATCGCTCAATGGTGTTTATTTCGGTACTTAAGGCGCGTGGATTTCACAAATTGATTAACGTAAACGGCGGATTTTCAGCCATCAAGGATCAAACGGAATTGGCCACGACCGACTACATCGCTCCTACGACGATGTTGTGATGTTGCGGGCGGAACCGCTTGCAAAACCAATCCGTAACGCTATATTTGCCGCCCCAAACATGGTGATTGTAGCTCAGCTGGTTAGAGCGCCGGATTGTGGTTCCGGAGGTCGCGGGTTCGAACCCCGTCTTTCACCCTAAACGAGAAGAAAGCCGAACGCCTAAAGTGTTCGGCTTTTTCTTTGTTCGCGGACGCCATCGCACCCCGGTTTTTGCAAAAATTGCTTGTGCAGCTCATGACTTGTGTAAAAAACGTGTGTACAGCATTACACTTTTTGTAGGTTATTTGGCAGGATGAACCATAGGGATCGTGACCACCTGCGCATTGTGTCCATTGATGGTGGCGGAATCAAGGGGCTGTACTCTGCTTCGGTACTCGCGGAGTTCGAAGCGCAACTCGGGCAGCGCTGGAGTGTCTACGTTGATTGGATTTTTGGAACTTCCTCTGGCGGAATCCTTGCGCTCGGACTTGCCGCGGGGATTTCTTCTGCGGAACTCGCCCACTTTCTGCGTGCCAAAGGACCTTCGATTTTTCCGAATCCTACTCAGGGAATAGGACGGCACATGCAGCAGGTACAGCACGTTCTGAGGCAGCTTCGACTTCAAGGAAAGTATACCCCGGATGCACTTCGAGATGGCCTCGACGACCTTTTTGGTGGGCTTCGCATGTCCGAACTTAAAACCAATGTGAGTATAGCTTCGGTGAACCTGAGCAACGGTTCACTTGTCGTGTTTACGCGCCAGTCCCATCCGGATCTTTTGGTTCGCGACGTGGCTCTTGCAACTTCAGCGACTCCGGGTTACTTACCCGCCCATGAAATCCAAGGTCAGCTTTATGCCGATGGCGGATTGTGGGCAAACTCACCCGCGTTGAGTGGCTTGGTTCACGCCGAACAGCACATTCAAGGTGCTCGCCGCATCGACTTGCTTTCCATAGGAACCGTTGAGCAGCCTGAAGGCTATGATTCAACGGGCGCTCCACGAAACCTGCCGCAATGGATTCAGCGCATGTTTCATGCTTCTACCTACGGTCAGGCGGAACTTACCCATCAAGCCGTTGCGGCGTTTTTACCCAAACTGGCACCTGAAACGGCGTACCTCCGCATTCCGCCACCGATAATTCCCCTCGATCAAATTGGCGCTGTGCGCATGGATACGACGCACCCTGCCGCACTCGAAGCCTTGGCGAATTGTGGCCGCACCGAAGGGAAAAATCAGCTGAGCAACCCTGATATCCGTAAATTTCTTCAACCTGACGCTAATGGTTGAGTTGCTTGTGTGGAACCTTCAATGGGTACTGCTTCCAACTGCGGTGGCTGGGGTGCTTCACATGCTCGTGGTTCGCGGTGGGATCCTGAGTCGCCTCGCGCAGCCCATTTGGATCAGAGGTTTTGGTCCCAACAAAACGTGGCGCGGAGTACTTGTTATGACCACGTTAGCCTCACTATCAATGTGGGTTCAAGGACTTATGTGGCAGCCCACCTTGCCCGTGCACCCCTTTGCATGGGGTGCCGGATTGGGACTATTGTACGTGCTTGCTGAATTACCTAATTCGTTTGTAAAACGCCGACTCGGTATCGCCTCCGGAACCCAGAGTGCACGATTCCCATGGTTGAGCGCGGCTTTTGATAAGTTGGATTCCGCGCTGCTCGGAGCGCTTGTCCTCGCTACATGGATCCCAGGTCATGAATCTGAATTCGGGCTTAGCCAGACCTATGGTTTTTGGACGGTAGCATTCGCAAGTCTTTTAGCCAACAGCGGAATTCATGCGCTTTTGTCGTGGATTCTTGTCGCCCTTCACATTAAACATCGTTTTTAAATGCTTCGACACATTCCCAACGCATTAAGCGTGTACCGAATCATCATGTTTCCGGTACTCCTTTATTTGGTTTTCTCTCGCAACGAATTATTATTCAGCTGGTTGATATGCATCAACTTACTTACAGACATTGCCGACGGCTGGATTGCCCGTCGCTTTAACCTCCAAACCGAGCTGGGCGCCCAGTTAGATTCGATTGCAGACTACGGAACCTATGCCGCAGCCTTTTATGGCCTCTACGTCTTCAAAAAGGTGACTATTGGGCCCTGGTTTGTACTCGTTTGGGTGTTTGTGGCATTCATTGTCAGTTTTTTGATTCTATCTTTTTTGAAGTTTGGCACCAGCCCACGGCTTCACCTGTATTCGACCAAAGTGGGCGGCTACCTGCAAGGATTTTTGTTTTTCTCGCTCTTTTCGTTCGGATTTTGGCCGCCCTACTTTGCGTTTGCGCTGATTTGGGGCGTGGTTTCGTTTACTGAAGGCATGTTCATTCTCGCACTTCTCCCTGAAATGCGGTCCAATCAAAAGGGTTTGTACTGGGTACTTCGGAACCGAACCTAGTCCTGAATCGTCCGTTGCTCGGTCTGAGCAGGTTCGGTACCTTTGGAGTCCATGCGAAGCTCTTTAGTGGTACTTTTTGGTCTCATCGCCACTTCGCTGTGGGCGCAGGACAGCCTTCGCTACCAACCCATTTTTATGAATCCAGCTAAGCTTCGTGCGGCCCAATCCGTCTATCAGTCAGCTTCGCCCCGCTTGGGGCCATTTGGACTGAGCCAACCCGCTGCGGCGCGCTTTGGTTGGGATCGTGTGCAGCGCGACTCGGCATATGCCTTTGCTGCCGCACAAACACTTTGGTTGGACTACTTGTGCCTTTTTGAAGACAGTCTTTGTGCGGACCTCGCACTGATACGCTCACCGCGGTCGGTGTGGTCCGAGGTAGGGATTCCTGAGCGTTTTAGGGGTGAACGGGATGTTGCGGTTCCACCATTTTTGGCTGCACCGGGAAGCGCCGAGCCAAAGCCGCCAGTGGTGCCCAAGGCCCCTTCTGCGGATTTTGCCACTCCGTTGCGCATCACAGTGCGCCCTGGCGATAGTTTTTACCGAATTCTCAGCCGCTACCCAGGGGTTAAGCTCGAGCAACTCTATGCGGCGAATAAGGGTTCTGACCGCATTTATCCCGGACAAATACTCGTGATTCCGTGATGCGGCACAGTCCATGGTTCACGTTTGCCTTCGTTGCGGGTGGGCTGCTGCTGCTCGGGTCAGTTGCCGCCATTCCCGAGTCGCTGCGACCGGCGGGGCTAAAGCTTCCGACGGTCGACCTCAGTATGTGGGCATCCGAAGATGCGGGGCTTCAGGTGGTTCCGGAATCAGATACGCTTGCTGACGCCGTTGAGGTTGCAGAACTTCCAAAGGCAGCTCGTCAGGGTGCGGGGCTGCTCGAGTTTCCTGAAGGCGACAGTTTGGGATTCCAAAAGTTTGCGCGTGCCCTTGACGAATCCCATTCACGTGTGGTTCGCGTCCTTCACTACGGTGATTCCCAAATTGAGGGTGACCGGCTCTCGGCCGACATTCGTGGGATGCTTCAAAACCGCTTCGGCGGTATGGGCCCTGGCTTACAGGGCATGGATCCGTTTGTTCCCATGGCCAGTGTCGACCACCGTGCAAGCGGAAACTGGCGCCGCTACGCCTGCTTCGGGCGCCCCAGCGACCGTGAGCCACGAAGTCTGTATGGTGTTCGCGGAATCGCGCACCGCTACGAGGGCAACTCGGCGAGTATGGAGTTCCGCAACCGAAACTACGGCTACGAACGGGTGCGCCAGGGGCAAAAGCTGACGCTCTACCTCGGGCCCTACGAGGGGCCTGCAGAAATCAAGGTGTTTTACGAGGACAGCTTGGCCCACATTCGCTACTACGCCCAAGGGGATCCGGGCCTGATGGAATTCAAGGCTCCGCGCCCCATGAGCCGCGTTCGGGTTGAGTTCAAGGGTGAGAGTCCGCTGTGCTACGGTGCAGCTTGGGACGGCCTCAACGGCGTGGCCGTAGACAACGTGTCGATGCGGGGCGCCGACGGACTCGGGTTTAAGCGCATTGACGCCAGCCACTATAGCGCGTCGCTTGTGCAGGCGAATCCTGGCTTGGTCATTTTGCAGTATGGCGGAAACGCGGTTCCGTACTTCAAATCCGCCGCCGAAGTCGAGCGTTATGGCCGCGCCTTTGCGCGCCAGATTGCCGTGATTCAAAAGGCGCTTCCGGACGCGGACGTCCTCGTCATTGGGCCGAGCGATATGGCCCATAAGGTTGGAACCGAATGGGAATCCTACCCCTATGTCGACGAGGTCCGCGACGCCTTGCGCACCGCGGCGCACGTGCAGGGAGCGGCGTTTTTTGACGTCTACGGATTCATGGGCGGAGCAGGTAGTATGACCGACTGGGTGGCACGAAATCCACCGCTGGCGGGCTCGGACCACATTCACTTTACGCCCAACGGAGCCCAAAAAGTCGGCAAGGCCTTGGCCTCGGCACTCGAACACGAACTCGCACGCCATGCGAACTAGCGCCTTCGTCGTCGCCGTGCTGCTCGGGGCCGCGTCGCTTCGGGCACAGATTGCTCCGGTGGGCACGCCTGAATTGCTGTTTCCCGCGGGTGATTCCGCATTTCAGCGCGTGTGGAGCCGCCTTGATACGCTTGTGTACGAGGGTAGGGGCAGCCTCAACATTATTCATATCGGTGGATCGCACGTGCAGGCGGGTATGCTGACCGACGCGGTGCGCCGCGGTTTGCATGCTATGAGCCCTGACCTTCACGGTTCGGTGGGCTGGCTGTACCCTTTTGCGGTGGCTGGCACGAACAATCCGCGTAGCTACACGGTGACTAAGTACGGAACCTGGACGGGGCAGCGCTGTTCGGTTCCGCAGCACCGCGGACCCTGGGGCTTTGCAGGCATTCGTGCCTTCACGGGCGATTCGTCAGGGTTCAGCATGCATCACAAAGAGTTGCCGCTTCAGGCGACGTCGGTACTGCTCTTTTATCCGAATTCCGACAGCATTAATCCACCATCGATTAAAGGGCCGGTGGCCGAGGTGCTGCGCCGCTCTGACGGAATCGAAGTGCGCTTTGACCGCCCCATCGATACGCTGCGGGTGGATTGGGTTCCGCGCAAAGGGCGCCGCGACACGCTTAGCCTCGAGGGCGTACTGTTTCGCCCCGCGGACCCCAACGGAGTGCGCTACCATTCAGTAGGCGTCAACGGTGCGGCAACCCATAGCTACCTCAAGGCGGTGCGCTTTGAGTCGCAGCTGCGGGAGCTTCCGCCCGATTTAGTGGTGTTCGGCCTCGGAATCAACGACGCCCACAAGTCCCGCGGCGAGTTTGATACGCTCGCATACGAACTGCGCTACGACAGCTTGGTGGCTGCGGTGCGCCGGGTCAACCCGAACGCGCAGTTTATTTGGCTGACCAACAACGACGCGCTCTACAAGGGCGCCAACAACCCGCACGGAATCCTCGTTCAGCGCGCCATGCTTCGCCTGGCTGCCAAGCACCACGGGGCGGTATTTGACTTTTTTGCCCTAATGGGCGGCTACACGTCAGTGCGTCGCTGGATGGCCAACGACTGGGCGCGCCCGGACGGGATCCACCTGAGTCAAGCAGGCTATCAAGCCCACGCGGACTGGTTCGCCATCGCGTTCACCAAGGCCTACCTTCGTCACCAAGAAACGACAGCATGGTAGACGCGCTAAAATCCCTGCTCTACGCCGAGGCGAGCCGCCCCTGGACGTTTCTGGAACTGGGGTTCTGGATCTTCTTTGCGGTAGTGCTCATGGGGTTTGCAGGCCTCGAGCGCCGCTTGGCCCTACGCAACGCCTACCTGATGCTGGCGAGCTGGTTTTTTTACTACCACACCAGCCAGTGGTATGTGGTGCTGCTCATTTTTACGACCGCCGTCGACTACGGGGTGGGGCATGCGCTGCATCGGACGCAGCGGAGCGTTCTGCGCAAGCTGCTGCTCGCGGTCAGTATTGTGAGCAATTTGGGCGTCCTCTTCTTTTTTAAGTACGCCTACTTTGCGGCAGAGGTGTGGAACGACCTCACGGGCATGTCCTGGACGCCCACGCCGTTTTGGGCGGGCTGGGCCAACGGCCAGCTGGGTACCAACTTCGTTGAGGACGTCATTCTGCTCCCTGTGGGCATATCGTTTTACACCTTTCAGTGCCTGAGCTACACCATAGATATTTACCGGCGGAACCTCGAGCCCGTGCGGCGCTTCACGGATTTCGCGTTTTACGTGAGTTTTTTTCCGCAGCTTGTGGCTGGACCCATCGTTCGGGCCAGCGAGTTCGTACCGCAGCTCTACCAGCCCTATACCGTGACCCGAAGCCAGTTCGGCCTCGGTATGTTTTGGGTCCTGAACGGATTCCTCAAAAAAGTGATTTTGGCAGACTTTCTTGCGGTACACCTCGCTGACCGCATTTTTAGCCAGCCGACCCTGTATACGGGCTGGGAGAACGCCCTCGGTCTGCTCGCCTACACCATGCAGGTCTATGCGGACTTCAGCGGCTACACCGACATTGCCATTGGAATCGCCCTTTGGATGGGCTTCACGCTCACCAAGAACTTCAATTCGCCCTACAAGGCCCAGAGCGTGGCTGAATTCTGGAAGCGTTGGCACATGTCCCTTTCAAGTTGGCTCAAGGACTACCTGTACATTCCGTTGGGCGGAAACCGCAGCGGTTCCGTCGCGAGCTACATTCTCATTTTTGCCGGCTTGTTCGGCCTCGCATGGTGGGCACCCACGTCGGTTGTTTCGTACAGCCTAGCCGCGACGGTGCTGGTGTTTTTGCTTTTGTATCAGTTTATTCCGGCGTTTCGCCGCGGGTTTAACACCAACGTCAACCTCTTGCTTACCATGCTTCTTGGAGGCCTGTGGCACGGGGCCTCGTGGAATTTTGTCGTGTGGGGCGGTCTCAATGGACTTGGGCTGGTGGCGTACAAGCAGTGGTCTAGAATTCGTCCGTACTCGGTGGGCACATGGCCCCTCAAGGTCCTCGGCGTATTGGTGACCTTGCTATTCATCACATTCACCCGCATTTGGTTCCGTGCTCCGGACTGGGACACGGCTATGGCCATGCTGGACCAGCTGACCACGGGTTGGTCGGTTCCGCCATCGCTGGCAATGCTTGTGGCATGGTGGCGTCCCGCACTGGTGCTGCTGCTCGGATTCGGTATTCACTGGATTCCCGAGCACCTCAAAGAGCGCTACCGGACCGCTTTTTCGGCGCTGCACCCCGCGTGGATGCTTGCGGCGGCGGTGGTTGGGGTCTTGGTGGGCTACCAGTTTATGGCGGCCGAAAGCCAGCCGTTTATTTACTTTCAGTTTTAGAAGCGGGGTTCGGCGTGGCCGCTTGGGCTGCCTGACGCAGTGCGCCCAAGTACCCTTGGTACTGTCTGCTCAGGTAGGCCGTCTTTCGGGCGTAGTGCGACCCTGGTCCTCGGGCAATCTGGTCGACGTTTCCGAACCAAATCAACGGGTCGTATCCCTCTTTGGCCGCCTTTTTTTGTGCACGTTCTACAGGCGAGGGCCCCGTATTGTACGAAGCCATGACAAACGGCAGCCGTTCCTCAGGCGGAACCCCTCGGTCGTGCCAAAACAAGTCCAGGTAGCGCAGGTAGCGCAAGCCCACTCTGATGTTTTGTGCGGGGTCTGTTAGGTCCACCGGTCCGCGGTTCATGCGCTCTGCGGTGGACGGAATAAGCTGCATGAGGCCCGTGGCCCCGGCCGGTGAGACAATGCCCGTGTTGAATCGGCTTTCAGTAAAAATCAGCGCGGTGAGCGTGGCCCGATTCCAGCCGTCGTGGCCCGTGAGCTGGGCATCAAATCGGGACAGCGAGGTATCGCGGCGGGACGCGGACTGCCGCGACCATGCGCCGATGGTGCGTTTTACTTTTCGGCTTCTCAGGTGGCTGTTGAGCTCGGCGGTCAGCAAGCTGTCTCCGGGGCGCACGGCCCAGTGCATGCTGCCCTTGGCGATGGGGATTCCCCGCTGGCCAAAGCTCTCAGCCGCGTACTTTGGCATTAACCAGCCGACAGATTCGGGTTCCGCAAAGCGAAACATGGGGCTCTGTGCTACTTGGAGTGCCAGGCTGTCGGCTTGAAGCATCCAAAGGGGTTTCGGGTAGCCATTGGGAACCATCGTGGGGCCCTCGGGTCCGACCCGCACCCAGGTGAACCTTCGCACCGCTGCAGTGGGCTGCAAATCTCCCAGTGCGTCGGGCGGAATCGGTCCCAGTGCCACATCCGCTTGGCCACTGCGCACGGCCTCAAGGGCTTCTGCTACACTCGCCGCGTAGGTCCAATGAATGGGGTGTCCGGTGGAACGCGACCACATCTCCAGGATCTGCACGTCGTAGCCCTCAATTTTGCCATCGCGCACATGCATCACGCCATAGTCGGGAACCACCACCGCCCGCACGGGACCCTCCATCCAGACCTCATTCCAGTCTGCGGTACGCTCGAGTTCGACGGCAGGGTTGGGTGATCCCACCACTAGGGTCACGACCACAAGGGTAATCCACCACCTCCAGTGCTTGATCATGGCCCGAAGATCGGTCTTCTCGGGCGTACTTTTGCGCTTGATTATGCTAGGGCTGAAACTTCCAACTGATCCGCGCTGGGCCTCTGCCGCTGAAATGCACCTCAGCGACATCTTGACCGACCACGCGTACTGTGAGCAGAAGGCCGCTTCCACCGCGATTTCCCTCATGATTACCTACCCAGAGCTGAGCGACCTCGTCACCGAGATGGCTGCGCTTGCCCGCGAAGAAATGAGCCATTTTGAAATGGTGCACAAGCGCATTTTGGAGCGCGGAATGACGCTGGGTCGCGAGCGCAAAGACGAGTACGTCGCGGCAATCACGAAGTTTTTTGCACCCCATGGAGACCGCATGAAACGCTTGGTGCATCGACTGCTCATAGCGGCCCTCATCGAAGCCCGAAGCTGCGAGCGCTTTCGCGTGCTTAGTGAATCGGTGCAGGACGCCGAATTGGCCACCTTTTACAGCCGACTAATGGCCTCTGAGGCCAACCACTACACGATGTTTTTGAAGTTTGCGCGCCAGTACGGTGACCGCGCCGAGGTAGACCGCCTCTGGAAGGAACTTCTTGCCTACGAGGCGAGCGTCGTTGCCACCTTTACCAACCCTCAATACGTGCACGGCTAACCCGCTCCGCACCAACTTTCTATGGAACAGCTCAAAAAGACCCCCTTGTACGACCAGCACGTTGCGCTTGGCGCGAAAATGGTTCCGTTCGCCGGATACGAAATGCCCGTGCAGTACGCCGGCGTGAGCCACGAGCACCACGTCGTGCGCCAAAAAGTCGGAATGTTTGACGTTTCGCACATGGGCGAATTTTGGGTCGAAGGGGCAGATGCCACCGCGTTTTTGAATTCCGTGACCAGCAACGACGTTGCCAAGCTCACGCCAGGTAAGGTGCAGTACAGCTGCCTTCCAAACGCTACTGGCGGAATCGTGGACGATCTGCTCGTCTACTGCGTGAACGACACCAAGTACATGCTGGTCGTCAACGCCAGCAACATGGCCAAGGACTGGGCGTGGTTGCAGCAGTTTGCGGGCAATTTTGACGTTCGCATGACCGACGTTTCTGAGGGCACCGCACTCTTGGCTGTTCAGGGCCCCTTGGCGGCCCAAGCGCTGCAGTCCCTCACGGATCTTGACCTCGGAGCCATGACCTACTACACGTTCGGTATTGGAACGTTTGCAGGAGTTTCGGACGTTGTGGTAAGCGCTACTGGCTACACTGGGGCTGGAGGATTTGAAATCTACATCCCCAATGCCCACGCCGCGGCGGCCTGGGATGCGATCATCGCCGCAGGAGCACCCTTTGGTCTCGAGCCCATCGGCCTCGGAGCCCGCGACACCCTGCGTCTCGAAATGGGGTTCTGTCTCTATGGCAACGACATCGACGACACGACCTCGCCGATTGAGGCTGGCCTCGGGTGGATCACCAAGTTCACCAAGGAATTCACCAATTCCGCGGCCCTCAAGTCCCAAAAAGAAGCTGGGGTTGCGCGCAAACTCGTGGGTATTAAGCTGCTCGAGCGCGGTGTTCCGCGCCACGGGTACCCCATCGTAGACGCCGACGGCAATGCGGTGGGCGAGGTGACGAGCGGAACCATGGCTCCATCACTCAACGAGGCCATCGGAATGGCCTATGTTCCGACCGCCTCGGCGGCTCCGGGCAGCATTGTGCTGGTTGAAATTCGCGGCAAGGCCCTCAAGGCTGAGGTGGTATCGCTTCCGTTTTACAAGGCTTAATTGATTCCGATGAAACTCGATAACGTCGACCGCGAAATCCTTCGCCACCTTCTCGAAGATGCTCGCAAAACCTACACGGATATTGCCAAGGAGCTCAGTGTCAGCCCCGGAACCATTCACGTTCGCGTGAAAAAGCTCGAAAAGGCCGGAATTATCAAGGGGGCCAGCCTTCAGGTGGACTACGACCAGCTCGGCTACGGATTTATCGCCTTTGTCGGCGTCTACTTGAGCAAGACCTCAGCCACGCACGAGGTGATTGATGCGCTTATGGCAATTCCAGAAGTTACCGTCGCCCACATCGCTACGGGTCGCTTCGGAATCTTTGCGAAAATTCGCTGTCAAGACACCAAGCACGCCAAAGACATCATCTTTAAGATCAGCGACATTCCAGGTGTTTCGAACACCGAAACCATGATCGCCCTTGAAGAGCCCATCAACAGCTCTAAGGCCCTACTGACGCAGATTTTACATCTAAACGACTAAAAGCTAGCAACTAGTTACTTGCCATCAGTTTACGGACGGCAAAGCTCGCCGCATGGATGCCAAACGAGGCGGGAATCCATGCGCTGGTTCCGTAGAACGACTTTTTGAAGTTGCTCCCGTCGGTCAGTCGTACGCTTTCGGGGTTGGCGGTTTCAGTGCTGAATACGACGTGAAACCCCTTTCGAATGCGGTATTCTCCGGCCAAACGCTTGCGGATGTGCCGCGCAAACGGGCAGTTGTAGCTTTTTTCGAGCTTGGCAATTTGAATCTTGCTGGGGTCCAAGCGTCCACCCGCTCCCATGGAGCTGATGAACGGAATCTTTTCACCTAAGGCGGTTACAATGAAGTTGAGCTTAGGCTGCACGCTGTCGATGCAGTCGAGTGCAAAATCCACTTGAGCGCTACGCAGCAGGTTGCGCATGGCTTCGGGGTCGAGAAACGAATCGATGGCATCCACCTGGCATTCGGGGTTGATGTCAAGAATGCGGTCGCGCATGAGCCACGCCTTTTTTTGCCCGTGGGTACTGCTCAGTGCCTGAAGCTGGCGGTTGCGGTTGGTCGGGTCCACTACGTCTCCGTCGACAATGGTAAGGCGTCCCACTCCTGATCGGGCGAGGAATTCGGCGGCGAAGCTTCCGACACCCCCCAAGCCAACCACAAGCACGTGGGCCTTTTGAAGGCGTTCAAGGGCGTCGGAGCCCACCAAAAGTTCAGTACGTTCGAGCCAAGTTGGAAGCATGGCGGCAAAAGTACGTGTGTACCACTTTTGGTTTCTTGTTTCTAGCTACTGGCTTCTGGTTTTTGGTTCCTGGTTTTTGGTTTCTGGTTAATCGGCGCAGCACCAATTTCCGTCAGATGCCCATAGCCATGAACTTCGTGCGTCGTTGTATTGGATTCCGTTGAACAAGAAACCAGAAACCAGTAGTTCGAGGCTACCGACTAGTAGTACGTTTTGCGGCGAACCCCCGCAATGTGCTTAGCGAGGCGCATCACCTGGCGGGTGTATCCGTACTCGTTGTCGTACCACACGTAGAGTACGGCATTGTGGCCGTCGGCGTGCATCAAGGTAGCTTCGCTGTCGACAATCGAACAGCATGAGTCCCCGACGATGTCGCTCGACACCAACTCGGGGCTGGTCGAGTACTTGATTTGTTCGACAAGTGGTCCGCGGTAGGCGGCGGACTTCAGGGCGGAATTCAGCGCATTTCGGTCCGTTGCCCGGCTTAAATTCAACTTTAGGATGGCCAGTGAACCGTTTGGAACCGGTACTCGGATTGCATTGCTGGTGAATTTGGCTCCGAGGCCCGGGATGGCCTTGTCGATTGCGCTGCCTGCTCCGGTCTCGGTAATGACCATGTTGAGCGCTGCGGCGCGGCCACGGCGGTACTTCGAATGCATGTTGTCGACCAAATTTTGGTCGTTGGTGTAGGCGTGGATTGTTTCGATGTGACCTTGCTCGATTCCGAACTGGTCCTGCATCACGTTGAGCACGGGAACGATCGCGTTTGTGGTGCACGATGCCGCTGAGAAGATGGTTTCGGCGCCCCAATCTTGGTCGTGGTTGACTCCGAATACGACATTCGGAATTCCTTTGCCCGGTGCGGTCAGGAGCACCTTCGTACAGCCCTTGGACTGCTGGTGACGGGCCAGGGCTTCGCGGTCGCGAAAGGCTCCAGTGTTGTCGACGACGAGCACATTATCGAATCCGTAGGCCGTGTAGTCAATGTCTTCGGGCTTGGCCTCGTTGATCATCAGCACAGGGCGTCCGTTCACGATGAGCGCATTTTTGGCGGAATCGGCCGTGACGGTTCCGGGGAATGGACCGTGAATCGAATCCACACGCAGGAGGGAGGCGCGCTTTTCGAGGTCCTCAGCACCTCCGCCGCGCACGACGATTGCGCGCAAGCGCAATTGCTCGCCGCGGCCTTCTTGGGCGATGAGTTCGCGGGCTACGAGGCGTCCGATCCGTCCAAATCCGTAAAGCACGACGTCTACAGGTTTGGGCGCAGGGTTGGATCCCGCCGTGAATCCACTCAACTTGTGCTGCAAGAAGGCTTTGCGGGTTAAGAAGGATCCGGCTTCGCGGCACCATTCGGTGGCGAGTCGACCGAGGTCGAGCGATGAATTTTGAACTCCGAATTCATAGATGGCTTGGGCCATGGCCAGGCTGTCGTCGACGGTGATGCGTTCTTCAGCCATTACGATTGCGTGCTCGTGCATGTGCAGCACTTCTGAGGCGCGCTGGTCGAGAATTGCTTGGCGAAAGAGTACGACTTTGACGTTGCGGTCGTAGTACAAATCGCTCGCAATTTTCACGAGGTCAGTGGCGGATTTTTCGAGCGCAATGCGCGCTTGGACGGACGACGGGTAGGCGTTCGCGGACGGATTCATCAAGGTTTGGTTTTTGGGTTGGGTTGTGCCGCAAAGGTAGCCGCTGAAGGGGGTGGGCTCAAGACGATTTTGTGCAATTTATCTAAGCTAAGTGGCCGAAATAGAGCGTATTAAAAAAGCCGGTTTTGCGTATTTTGGACACTTAGTCCACGCAAAACCGGCTGGGGAGTACGGCGAATCGACCTAAAGCGCGAAGGCGAAGACCTCAGCGCGGCCGTTTGGGCGGTAGCCCTGCAGAAGCACTCCGTCGCCCGGTCCGAGTTCGCCCAAAATCTGAGCGACGTCGTCGGAACTGCTGACCAACTTGTTGTTCAGCTTTACGAGGATAAACCCTGTCGGAACCCCAGCTTCCGCCAGTTTGCCGCTGCCAGCGTCGGTGACCTTGACGCCCGAGCGCAGGCCAAATCGTCCTTTGTCGGATGGGCTCAACGGCTCAAAAGATGCGCCGAGCGACTGCAGCGATGCGACGTCTTCTTTTTTGAGTACATCGGTATTGCCTTGGCGGTTGCGAAGCGTCACATTAAAGACCTTTTCTTTGCCGTCGCGCAGCACGACCACAGACATTTTGTCGCCGGGTCGGCGGCTTCCGATGACCTCGAGGAGTTCGGACATTTTCTTCACTGCTCTTCCGCCCGCCTGAATGAGGATGTCGCCCTTTTTGATGCCGGCGTCGGCGGCGGCTCCGCCCTCAGTCACGTCAGAAATGTACACCCCTTGGGTTTCGCTGATGCTCAGCTCTTTGGCGAGCTCGGGCGAGATGTCGGCTATGTTGACGCCGAGGTAGGCGCGCTGTACCACGCCGTACTTAGTGAGGTCGTCGACCACTTTGCGCACGATGTTGGCCGGAACCGCAAAGCTGTAGCCCTCGTAGCTACCAGTGCGGGTAGAGATGGCGGTGTTGATTCCGATGAGGTCGCCCTGGGTGTTGATCAAGGCTCCGCCCGAATTGCCCGGATTGACGGCCGCGTCAGTTTGGATGAAGGCCTCGATGGCGGACTGGTTGTCAATGATGTTGATGCTTCGGCCCTTCGCGCTAATGATTCCGGCCGTAACCGTCGAATTGAGGTTGAAGGGGTTGCCCACGGCAAGCACCCACTCGCCAAGGCGCACCTCGTCGCTGTTGGCAAAGGCGAGGGTGGGGAGGTTGTCGCCCTCAATTTTGAGCACCGCGAGGTCAGTGGTGGGGTCAACGCCCACAACTTTGGCGCTGTACTCTTTGTTGCTGTTGAGCACGACTTTGACTTCTTTGGCCTTGTCGATCACGTGGTTATTGGTCACGATGTAGCCGTCGGGGCTGATAATGACTCCGGAACCCGACCCCTGAACGATGCGCGGCTGCATCTGGGGTGATTGGCCAAACCCAAAGAAAAATTCTTGAAACGGATTAAACGTATAACCCTGTTCTACGGCTGTTTTGACGTGCACCACGGCATGGACTGCCTGTTCGGCTGCCGCGCTGAAGTCGGTTGAGGTTACCAACGCTGGGCGGTCGGCGACGAGTCGACCGTTGGACGCTGACCATGAGGAAGCTGTAGATTGGGGTCCGCGCACGGCATCGTACAGAGCTGATCCGCCCACGCCCGCTGCGAGCGCGAGTCCGGTGACGGCGGCAAAAGTTTTCGCATTCATAAACGCACAATTTTTTGGGTTAAATGACGAGAGGACGAAATTCAAAAACTGTTCCACGGCCTACATTCGCAGTATGTTCCGACGTTTTGTCAAGTACCATGGTAGCGGAAACGACTTTGTCGTCGTACGCGGCTCGTTTGAAGCACTTTGGCCTGCCATTTTGGTCGCTGAAATCTGCCACCGCCGCTACGGGGTGGGCGCCGACGGCTTGATGGTGGTCGGGCCGTCAGACGGAGCTGATTTTCGCGTCGACTACTACAACGCCGACGGCGGTTTGGGTTCGCTCTGCGGAAACGGTTCGCGCTGCGCGGTCGACTTTGCCCGGTCCCAGGGGCTGTTTACTGGGTCGGACTGCAGTTTTTTGGCGGCGGACGGTTTGCATACGGCCCATTGGTTCGGAGACGGGCGGGTATCGGTTCAGTTTAGCGATGCACCACGGCCTGTTGCGCAGCACGGTGGATGGTTTGTAAATACGGGTTCGCCGCATCATGTTGCCTTAACCGACGACCTCGAATCGGTAGACACGGTGGGCGAGGGGAGGTTTCTGCGCAACGGCGTGTACGCTGCGTCGGGTGGAGCCAACATTAACTGGCTTACCGCCGAAGGTGACCGCTGCGCCCTACGCACCTACGAGCGTGGTGTCGAGGACGAGACCTTGAGTTGCGGAACCGGAGCTGTGGCTGCCGCACTGGTCGCCAACCTTCAATGGGGATTGCCCAGTCCGGTGGTCCTCGATGCTCGAGGCGGGCAGCTCGAGGTGGCTTTTACGGCAACCTCCGAAGGCTTCACCAACATTGTACTCACGGGGCCTGTGGCCCGCGTATTTGACGGAGAATGGACGGCCTAAAACTGCGAGCCCTCGAGCCTGAAGACCTTGACCAACTTGTCCGCTGGGAGGCCGACCACGTCGACGCGGGACTGCGCGTGGCTCCCTACAGTCGGGCTGTGCTCAAGCGCTACCTCGACGAGTCCCACCGTGACTTTTGGGAGGCAGAGCAAGTTCGCTTCGTGCTCTCTACGGCCGACGGACGGGCCCTCGGATTGTTTGATGTCTTTAACGCGCAGCCGGTTCACCAGCGCGCTGAAGTGGCCCTGCTTGTAGATCCTGTGTTTCGTGGCCAGGGGCTCGGGCGCCAGGGCTTGAAGTTGGTCGAGGATTGGGCCTTTACGCGCGTGGGATTGCGGAGCCTTCATGCCGAAGTGTTTACCGACAACGCTGCTGCGCTGAACGTTTTTGCGGCCAGTGGCTACGAGCATTCGGGAGTCCTCAAAGCCTGGTACCGTGTCGGACGCGAGTTTCGCGACGTGCAACTTCTGCAGCGCTTAAGGTCATGAGTCGTAAGTCCCGTGCCGCTCGCCGAATTCGCCCGTGGTGGTTGATCGCCGTCTTTGCACTTGCTGCCACGGCGGTAGGCTTGTGGCCGTCACAGGATTTTTCTTCAGTACGGGTTTCAGTACCCGTTCCGTTGGACGGGACCCCTGTCTTGGACGTGTTGGACAGTATTGCAAAGCAGAATCCCGAAGCGCACCTCAACCTGCTCAGGGCGGGAGCCATGCTTCAGGGAAATTTCAGTGTTCCGCGTGGATACTACGAAATTTCACCGAGTGAGCCGTGGTGGCGGACGCTTCGAAAGTTGAAAATGGGCTACGAAACTCCGCGACAACTCATGGTCCGAGGCTACCAAGGACGCACTGCGGTGGTCCAGCGCTTGGGAGAGGTTTTTTTTGAATCAGCACACGCGCTCGATTCCGCGCTCTACCATGGAGACAGTATTGTTCCGGTGCTGCCGAATACCTACGAAATCTATGCGTCGCTTTCGCCGCGCGAGGTGGCGCAGCGCATGGCTCGGGAATTTGACGCGTTTTGGAACGCCGACCGTACAGAGGCCGCCCAAAAATTAGGGTTGAGTCGCTACGAGGTTACTGTGTTGGCCAGCATTGTACAGGCGGAGTCAAAGGAGCCCCAAGAGTGGCCGCGCATCGCCGGAGTGTACTTGACTCGTTTGAAGCAGGGTAAACGTTTGGAGGCTGATCCGACCGTTGTCTACGCGGTGCTCGATCGAGGTCTTGCGGAGGCGCCCATTCGCCGTGTGACCGGCAGCATGCTTCGGGTGCCGCACCCGTTCAATACCTATCGAACC
>JAURGG010000039.1 GCA_030833905.1 Schleiferiaceae bacterium | reverse complement strand
AGATTGAGGGGGCCGATACGTGGTTCCCCGAATACCTTGATGTGTTCACCGAGGTCGAACGCGACGACCATCCGGCAGATGAGCGGCATGCGTTTGCCTACAGCTTTGTGCGGCTAGAGAAAAAGTAAAATCCGGTTATACCCGAATAGGTCCAGCGCCAAAAATCCGGTTATAACCGGATTTTACTTTTTACGCCGACTGCTTAGATAGCTTTTGGAGGACCAGATCCGCCGTGACGTGCACCTTTTCGGGCAAATCGTACATGGCGTCGGTGAGGATGGTTTCGCCGATTCCGCGGAGGCCGCGGGCTCCGAGCTTGAACTCGATAGCCTTGTCGACGATGGCGTCGAGGGCATCGTCGTCGATCGTGAACTCGATTCCGTCAAGGGCAAAGAGGCGCTCGTACTGCTTGATCAGTGCGTTTTTGGGCTCGGTGAGGATGCGGCGTAGGGCAACGCGGTCGAGGGGCTCGAGGTAGGTGAGCACCGGGAGGCGCCCGATCAGCTCTGGGATCAGGCCAAAGGCCTTGAGGTCCTGGGGCGTCACGTGCTTGAGGAAGGCGTTTTCGTCCACGTCCACGCGGTGGGTGGTTCCGGTAAAACCGACGACCTGGGTGTTAAAGCGGCGCGCGATGTGGCGCTGGATGCCGTCAAAGGCTCCGCCCGCGATAAAGAGGATGTTGCGCGTATCGACCTCGACAAACTTTTGGTCGGGGTGCTTGCGGCCACCTTTGGGCGGAACATTCACCTTGGTGCCCTCAAGGAGCTTCAGCAGGGCCTGCTGCACGCCCTCGCCCGACACGTCGCGGGTGATGGACGGGTTGTCGCTCTTGCGGGCAATCTTGTCGATTTCGTCGATGAACACGATTCCGCGCTCGGCGTCAGCCACGTTGTAGTCGGCGGCCTGAAGCAGGCGGGTGAGGATGCTCTCAACGTCTTCGCCCACGTATCCGGCCTCGGTGAGCACGGTCGCGTCGACGATGGCGAACGGAACCTTCAGCATGCGCGCAATCGTGCGGGCCAGCAAGGTCTTGCCGGTGCCGGTCTCGCCGACCATGATGACATTGGACTTTTCGAGGTCTTCGTCGCCCACACCGCCGTGCAGCACGCGCTTGTAGTGGTTGTAGACGGCTACCGCGAGGATTTTTTTAGCGTCCTCTTGGCCGATTACGTATTCGTCGAGGCGGGCGCGGATTTCGGCGGGCTTGGGCAGGTCCATAGACCCGAGGTCCAGGCTGTCGGCGTCGTCGGACTCCTCTTCGAGAATATGGTGGGCCTGCTCGATGCAGTTGGCACAAATCTGGGCGTCAAGGCCCGAAACCAGAAGTCCGGCTTCGGTCGACGGGCGGCCGCAAAATGAGCACTGATTGGTATCGGTCATAGACGCAGGGGATTAGCCGCGGGGCTTGCTGACGAGGACTTCGTCGATCATTCCGTAGGCCTTGGCCTCTTCTGAGGTCATCCAGTAGTCGCGGTCTGAGTCGTGCTCCACCTTGTCAAAGTCTTGGCCAGAATGGTTGGCAATGATTTCGTAGAGTTCCTTCTTGAGCTTGAGGATCTCCTGAAGGGTGATCTCCATGTCGCTGGCTTGGCCCTGGGCTCCGCCCATGGGCTGGTGAATCATGACGCGGCTGTGCTTGAGCGCAGAGCGCTTGCCCTTGGTGCCCGCACACAAAAGAACGGCGCCCATCGAGGCTGCCATTCCGGTACAGATTGTCGCCACGTCAGGGGCCACGACCTGCATGGTGTCGTAGATTCCGAGGCCCGCGTACACGCTGCCGCCTGGGCTGTTCATGTAGATCTGAATGTCCTTCTTGGCGTCGGCCGACTCCAAAAAGAGGAGCTGTGCCTGCACAATGTTGGCGACCTGGTCGTTGATCCCGGTTCCGAGAAAGATAATGCGGTCCATCATCAGGCGCGAAAACACGTCCATCTGGGCCACGTTGAGCTGGCGCTCCTCGATGATGTAGGGCGTCAGTGAGTTGTCAACGTAGTGCTCAAAGTGCATGCTGCTCACGCCCTTGTCGAGCATCGCGTAGCGCTTGAATTCTTTACCGAAATCCATGGTGGCTTACTTCTTAGATTTATTTACTTCTTTAATGAAGTCCGCGTAGGTCGATTTGATTTCTTTCTTACCAAATGCGCCGAGTACGAACTGCATCAATTTACGCTGCAAAAGTTGTTCCGAGTACTGCTCGGCCTGCTGGCGTTCCTGAAGTAGGTTGACCGCGATGGGCTGCGCCTCTTCGTTGGTCATTTCGCGGCCAAACTGGCGCATGCGGGTAATTACTTCGCCGGTGACGAAGTCGATGAGCTCTTCGCGGTGCACGTGAATGTGGTGGTCCTTTACGAGCTTCGACTCGATGAGCTGCCAGCGCATGGCCTTCTCGGTGTTGGGCCACTGGGCCTCGACTTCGATCGGATTCAGTGGCTTCTCGCCGGCGGTGGTCATCCACTTTTTAAGGAAGGTCGCGGGGAGCTTGAACTTCGTCTCCATCATCTTGTCGCTAGCAAGATTGAAAAAGTGCTGTTCGGCGTCGCGTTGGTAGACTTGAGTGAGTTCTTCGCGGATTTTGGCACGGAGTCCAGCCTCGTCGGTCACCGCACCCTCTCCGAAGAGTTTGTCAAAGAGTTCGGCGTTCATGGCTGCGGGCTCAATGTGGTAGATCTGCTCAAGCTTGAATCGGAAGTATCCGGTCACCAAAGCGTACTCTTCGGGGTTGAATCCGAGTACCTGGTAGATGTCAAAGTCCTTTTCGAAGTCACTCACATCAATGATGAGACTGTCTCCTTTGGCGAGGGCTTTGAGGTCCTTCTTCAGCGAGCGTCCGCTCACGGCGTTGAGGCCAAAGCGTCCGTGCTTGTGGGCGGAACCTTCAACCGCCTCACCCTTTTTGGTGACGATGTCAAAGTGGCCGTAGAACAGGTCGTCGTCACCGGCCGTCTCAACCTCGCTCATGGCGCCGTAGCGCTGGCGAAGGTTGTCGACTTCTTTGTCAAGGTCCTTGTCGGTGGGTTCCATGACATAGAACGGAATCTTGACCTTGTCGCTCACCTCAAGCTCGATCTGCGGAGCAACTCCGAGGTCAAATTCAAAGCTGTGGCTGTCGGCGCTAAAGTCCAGGTCGCCTGCAACGGGCAGCGGCTGGCCAAGGATGTCAATTTTCTCGCGCTCGAGGTAGGCGTACAGCTCGTCCTGAAGGCGCTTGTTGATTTCGTCGGCCGTGATGGGCTCTTGGTACTGCTTGCGAATCAGCGTCATGGGCGCCATTCCGGGGCGAAACCCAGGAATACGCGCTTTCTTGCGGTAGTCGGCAAGTTGCTTCTCAACGGCTTCTGCGTATTCGCTGCGTTCGATGGTAAGAGTGAGGCGCGCGTTCAAATCCGCGTCGACGGTCCAGTGTGCGTTCATGGCCAAATAGTATTCGAAAAAGGAGTGCAAAGGTAGGTAGTGTACCTTTGGGAAAAATACTGCGCTGTGAAGAACTACCTCAAGCTTGTGGCCTTTTGCATTTTGCCGGTCGCTGCGTTCGCCCAAAGCCCTGAATTTTCGGTGTATGGAGGACTGCCCATGTTCATTCGAGACAACGCTTCGCCGTTTGGCAAGTGGGGAGCGAAAGAGGGCGGAATCGACGGCCTTAACCTTTCAGCCGGCGCCGAGCTTCAAATGCCGTTGTGGAACGACCTAAGTATGCACGCGGGCCTGGATCTGTACTCGATTCGCGCGGTGGGCGCATCTGCAGTTACGCAGCTCACGGGAGCTTCTCCCCGACTCGGCCTCGGCTACACCCGCCCGCTCGGCGCGCTGCTCGTGCAGGCGCGCGGTTCGTTGGGACTGGCTACTGTACGCACCACCCAAACCGTGGGAGGCGTCACCACCAAACTCAACGAAGGCCTCTACACATGGGGGTCACTGTCCGCTCCCGCTTCACTGGGACTTCGCGCATCGCTGCCCTACGGCCCCGGCCGCGTCTACGCTGAGCTGACCTACCGCTACTTTATGTTTGACGACGGCCTCGACGGCTACGGCGGCGGCGGAACCCGCTTCGGAGGCCACGACGACCAAATGCTCATCGGGGTCGCGGGCTACACCTGGAACCTCACCAAGGCCCAAAGCCGCACCCAGCGCGAGCTCGCCCAAGCCAAAACGGCGGCGGAATCGGTTCCGACCCTAAAGCGCGCGAACGAAGAGCTCAAAGTGGCCCAAGCCGAGCTCGAAGACGAGCTCGAAGTGGTCAAGATTCAGAAATCAAAGCTGGAGCAGCGCATCAACAGCATGGAACAGGGGTTAAAACCCGCGACGCTCGCCGGGGCGAGCCAGGCTGGCGGTGAATCCGCGTCAGGTTTGCGTTCGGCCAGCACCACTCAGTTTGTGGTCGTCATCGGAAGCTTCCGTAGCGACCGCCTCGCCGCCCAGTACGTGGCGCGCTTAAAGTCCGCCGGCGTCACCTGCTCGACCACCGAAGGCACGAACGGATTTGTCCGCGTCTACACCGGGCCGTTCCGAAGTGAAGCTGCCGCCCTCGACGCCCTCGCCAAGGTGCGCGTTGAGACTCCTGGCGCATGGTTGCTTCGCCTGTAACGTCGGCTTCTAAGTACTTGTTTCTGGTTCGTTCTAGGCAATGAGTGCACACCTTGAACGTGGCACGAGGAATACGTAGTTCACTGACTTGAAATAAAAAACCCGGTCCTTTCGGCCCGGGTTTTTTCGTGGTGCGCGAAGGGGGACTCGAACCCCCACATCCTTTCGGACACTAGATCCTGAGTCTAGCCTGTCTACCAATTTCAGCACTCGCGCATGCTTGGCTCTGATAAAGGAGCCATTTTATTGCCTCTAGAGCCACTCATGGGACTCGAACCCACGACCCTCGCATTACGAATGCGATGCTCTACCAACTGAGCTAAAGTGGCAAAATGGGGTGCAAATATATGCGGACTCCCCGTACTTTTGGGCAGCACCAAAACTGAAATCCATGCGAATTATACTTTCTGCGCTCCTGACTGCGGCAGCTTTTGCGCTAAACGGCCAGCTCTTTACTGGGGTAGGTGGCGAACTTCGAATCCCAAGTGCTGATCGTCTTGTCGCCACTCAAGGCGTACTTAGTCAAATTGGCTACCAAAGGGGAGACTTCGCCTTGGTAGGTCAGTTTCGAATTCCCTCGAGCACAACCCATTGGACGCAACCCACATGGCTTACAGGAGCCCGACTAGAGTGGTCCGCCTACGAGATTTCAACCGATAGTATTCCATTATCACTTATCAAGAACGCTGAATTCCACGTAGTAGTTAGTGGCCAATGGAGCAAGACCGGGGGGCACCGTTTCGTGAGCGAACATTTGGGTGGATTTGATATAGATCACTGGAACAGAGAGATATACCAATTCCAATACGGGAACAACGAGTTTTTAGTGGGGCTAGGGATTCAAGGGCGATTTGGGTCGTGGTCTGCTTTGGCCGAAGTGCAATATGGCCCTGGCCCTCGATTGGATACATGGGTTTACAAAAGCCAATTGATGAATACTGGCGCGGAGCAAATTCTTGAAGATTACTACTATTTTGAGCGGTTTAATGTCGCCCGCCTAAGTTTCACGCTACGCAAGCACTTGAGCTTTTAAGTTCTTCAATGTATGCTTCGACCCAGACCGTTGAGAAATTGAAGCATGTTCATTCGAAACTTTGCGTACTTTTACCTGACTGACTGGTCTATGGCCTCACAATCAAAAATTATGCTTAATCGCCTCGTTTTCACAACACTAATTGCAGCGTCACTCAACGCATTTGGCCAATTCACCGCCCCTGTCTACGAAGTCGGCGCAGGTCTCGCTTTGCGCCACACTGAGGGCTTCTACATTCCTCGAGTGAGTTTTGCCGCTCACAAAATCTTTAAAGGCGTTGGCCTCTACACTACCTACGAGCAACGTAAGAATGTAGGATTTGCTGATGATTTCAATTCAGATGGCAATTTTCAACGCTACCTCGTGGGACCGACGTTTTACCTAAACCCTGCCTTTTATGCCTACGGTGGTATTAGTCCTTTCGGTCCATACGGACTTGGCGGCGACGGCGGATTTGGGAAGGTCCGTAAGGAACTTGGTTTTGCGTACGTTTTTAAACCGTTCACCTTGCATGCTGGATACTCCAACTGGGTTGGTGTAACTACTGGTGTGGGATACCAATTTGGTGGCGGATCAAACGACGCTAGTTTTCAAGGCAAGTCTAAGCCAAACCGTTCACGCGGAAGCGAGCTTGAGCGCAAACCAACGAAAACCCGCGTAGACACCGTGGTAGTCACCAAAGAGGTCATTCGGGAAGTTGTCAAAGAAGTTCCTACTGAAGTTATTAAAGAAGTCGTTAAAGAGTCCAAAGAAGAGCTCGCGATTACCCTTTACTTTAATTTGAATTCGACCACGTACACAAGCGCAACCGCAATCAAAGCACCAAGCGAAATTGCTGCACTGCGTGCCAAGTACCCGAACGCCGAGATACTCGTTGTGGGTAACACCGACGAATCAGGAAGCAGTACCTATAACTACAACCTCGGTCTAGCCCGTGCACAAAAGGTGGCGAACTACCTGATGGCAAAAACTGGATTGGATGAGACCAAGATCGTCGTTCGTTCAGACGGAAAGGTTCGCCCACAATCTGACAAGAAAGAGGACAACCGCCGTGTCGACGTCTACATCATTCTAGACAAGTAAGCGATTGGCTTCAAATGCAAAAAGCCCGACCTCACGGTCGGGCTTTTTTTTGGTGCGGATGAAGGGAATCGAACCCCCACGCCTCGCGGCGCTAGATCCTAAGTCTAGTGCGTCTACCAATTTCGCCACATCCGCTTAGGAGGGGCAAAGATAGCGATTGTACCGCGCTTCTGAGGCGTAGCGCAATTTTATTCACAATTAACGCGGCGCGTCGGCAAACGAGGTACCTTTGACGTCTTATGGCGGTTCAAACGATTCTCCCTTCGGAACTCAGTATTCCCGACCTACAGCGCACCCTTCAGTTCGCGGTTGGTCCGCGCCCTATTGCACTGGTTTCAAGCATCAACCGCGACGGGTTGGTCAATCTTTCGCCGTTTAGCTTTTTTAACCTATTTAGTTCCAATCCGCCCATTCTGGTGTTTTCACCGGCACGACGTGTTCGGGATAATTCAACCAAAGACACGCTCAACAATGTGCTCGAGGTACCCGAGGTGGTGATTCACGCGGTAAGCCATGCCATGGTCGAGCAGACGAGCTTGTCGAGTACCGAATACGCTCGCGGTGTCAACGAGTTCACGAAGGCCGGATTCACGCAAGTTGATAGCACACACGTATCTCCTCCGCGCGTTGCTGAAGCGCCCGTTGCCCTGGAGTGCCGCGTCAACGACGTCGTTGCATTGGGCGAGGGTCCCGGTGCAGGTAATCTTGTGATATGTGAGGTTCTTGCAATCCACATTAACGATAGTGTACTCGATGAAGATGGCCGCTTGGATCAGGACCGACTAGATCTAGTAGGGCGTTTAGGCGGTGATTGGTACGTTCGCGCCCAAGGCGACGCGCTGTTTGAGGTTGAAAAACCCCTTGCCACCAAAGGAATCGGTGTAGACTCGCTTCCGCGCAGTGTACGTATGTCTACGGTACTCACCGGCAACGATTTGGGCAAGCTGGGTAATGTTGAATTACTTCCTTTGCAATCTGATGTTGAGGAGTTTATGCAGCATCACCGCATTCAAACTATCTTTAGGCAGTATGCCGACCCCATTGAGCGCCGAGAGGCCCTGCACCAATATGCCAAAGAGCAGCTCGACAAGGGCAAAGTCCACAAGGCCTGGAAGGCCCTGCTGGTCGACCGACTGAACACCCACAGCACTGACGACGAATAACCCCCCGATTAATTTTTTCTCTATTCCATGGAACTTACCGGAACCATTAAAAAACTTTTTGACGTACAACAGGTTAGCCCCACATTTCGCAAGCGCGAGGTGGTGATTGAAACCGACGAAAACTACCCACAGGTGGTGATGTGTGAGTTCACGCAGGATCGTGCTGACATTCCTTCGCGCTACCGCGAAGGCGATAAGGTTACTGTATCCATCAACATTCGCGGACGCGAGTGGACCAACCGCGACGGCGAAACCAAGTACTTCGTGAGCATCCAAGGATGGCGTATGGCTCCTGGTGACGGAAGCGAAGGCGGCGGCGCTCCACGCAGCAACGACCGCGGTGATCGCGGTGGTAACGATCGCGGTGATCGCGGTGGCAACTACGGAAACGACCGAGGTGGTGACCGTGGCGGAAACCGCAACCAAGGCGGAAACTTTGGTGGTGGTGACCCCATCGCACGTGCTGCATCATCTCAGGCTCCGGGCTTTGACAGCTCGAACGACGACGACGATTTGCCGTTCTGATCCACAATCCCTAAAGATTGACGAAGGACGACTCGAGAGGGTCGTCTTTTTTTTTGCCTATTAGCAAGGTTTGCTTGCTGCGCTTCGCGCTAGGGCTGCTTCGCAGCTAGAGCCGCTTCGCGGCTTTTTTATGCCACACGGATTTTTGATCTTATCTATTGATAGATTGATACTTATGAGTTTCGACACCCAAGAGAAAAAGTAAAATCCGGTTATACCCGAATAAAGTGCAGGTTTCAAGGGTTTCTCGTGAGCTAACGAGCCAATCTCAGCTACCCTTGCTTTGCGGCTATTTGCGGACGTCGAGCACGTCGCGAAGGGCGGTTCCGAGGATTTGAAAGGCCAAGACCAGGGTGGCTAGGGCCACGCCGGGGATGAGGGCGAGGTGGGCCTGGCCGGTGAGCAGGTAGGCGTAGTGGTCGCGAATCATACCTCCCCAGGAGGGCATGGGGGGCTGGGCTCCGAGGCCGAGAAAAGAGAGACCAGACTCGAGAAGGATGGCGCTGGCGAATTGGCTGGCAGAAAGAACGATAAGGGGGGCGACGGTCTGGGGCATGATGTGCTTCCAAAGGATGCGGCGGTCGGGGTAGCCAAGGACGCGGGCGGCTTGGACGAATTCGGCGGGCTTCCAGGCGATCACTTGGCCCCGGACGAGGCGGGCGACTTCGACCCATGAGGTGAGTCCCACGGCGACGAAGACTTGCCAAAATCCTTTGCCGAGGACGAAGCTGAGGGCCATGACCATGAGCAGGGAGGGGATGCTCCAAAAGACTTGAATGAGGGCAGAGAGGGCGGCGTCCACGCGGCCTCCGTAGTAGCCGGCCCAGGCTCCAATGGGGATTCCGACGAGCATGGCGATTCCGACAGCGATAAAACCCACAGAGAGCGACACGCGCGAGCCAAGAAGGAGGCGGCCGGTGAGGTCGCGGCCGTAGCGGTCGGTTCCGAGCCAATGGGTAGTGCCGTCACTCGAGGTGTAGGCCATGGCCTTGGCGCTTTCGGCCAAGTTCATGGTGTTGGCCCAAGGGGCCGGGTCGGCACTAAAGGTGTAGGCAAATGTGGCCAAGAGCAGCCACGCCCCGAGGACCAGGGCCCCAGCTCGACCCAGCGGATGGCGCCAGAGCGCCGCCAGCACGGCCTTTAGGGTCATTGCAGGTCGGTCAGCAAGCGCATGGATTCGACGATGCTCGGGTCGCGGCGCACTGCGCGCAGCCAGCGGCGGTCCTCTTCGACCTTTTCGGGCTTTCCCGGGGTGATCATCGTAGCCACTGTGGTGTCGGTACGCGCCCCTTCGCGGTCAAAGCGCTTGATAGCTGCCTCGGTTGCGCGGCGGTCTGCCACAAAATCGTCCCATTTGAGGGGGAGACCGGTATTCTTCTCTTGCTCGCGGAGGTAGTTCGAGTAGTCGTTGATGCGCGTGAACTCAGGATTGGTGTTCACACGTGCTTGTGAGGAGGCCACGGCTTGGGCGCGCTTGGGGTTTTCGGGCGCAGGCTTGTAGGCTGCGGCCGGAATTTTATCAGCAGCCAAAGCAAAATCGAGTTCGCGTTCGCCGTAGGCCACGTGCTGAAACGCGTCGGGAATCACCACGTCGCTGCGCACGCCGTCGAGCTGGGTGGTTCCGCCATTGACCCGGTAGTACTTCTGAATGGTGAGCTTGAAGGCGCCCAGGGGTTGGTACTTGGCATAGAACGGACCGGCGGCGCGGTCAAAATCCATCATGTTCTGAACTGTGCCTTTGCCAAAGGTTTGGGTGGTTCCGACAATGATTGCGCGGCCGTAGTCCTGAAGGGCGGCAGCAACAATTTCAGAGGCCGAGGCGGTAGACTCGTCGACGAGCACCACGAGCGGACCGTCCCACTCGACACCTGGGGTGGGGTCGTCGTAGGATCGGACGCGCTGGCCCTGGGTCTTGACCTGGACCACGGGGCCCTTGTCGATGAAGTGTCCGGCGATGCCGACCGCGGCAGGAAGTGATCCGCCGCCGTTGCCGCGAAGGTCAAAAATGATTCCGCGGGCGCCGGCGGCCTTGAGGGCGCGAAGCTCGGTGCGCACGTCTTCAGCGCAGTCGCGGTTGCTTTCGTCAAAAAAGTCGACGTAGAATTTGGGCAGTCGAATGTAGCCGATTTGGTTGCCCAGCATGGCGCTGCGGGCGAATGTGGCCTCCATCTCGACGATGTCGCGCACGATGGGAATCACTTTCTCGGTTCCGTCTTTTTTGCGGACGGTGAGGCGCACCTCTGTGCCTTTTTTGCCGCGGACCTTGGTGACCACCTTGTTGACGCGCATTCCGACGACGTCTTCAGGTTGTGCGTCGCCTTGGGCAACCTTGAGGAGTTTGTCTCCGACCTCGAGTTCGCCCTGGCGCCAGCACGCGCTGCCGGTGACGATGCTCGCGATGGTCACAAACTCGCCGTCTTGCTGCAGCTGGGCTCCGATGCCCTCGAGCTGGCCAGTCATTTCGATTTCAAATGCCTCTTGCTGCTGGGGCGGAAAGTACTGGGTATGCGGATCAAAGGCGGCCGCATAGGCATTGATGTAGTAGCTAAAGTCGTCGGTGCGGTCGAGTTCGTCAAGGCCGTCAAACCATTCGTTGTGGATCTCGAGCTCTTTGGCGCGCGCTTCGGATTCGTTGGCCGCAAAGTCCGGGTGGCCGGGCAAAAAAGCTTGGTTTACGCTGTCTTTTTTCTCGTAGGCCCGGTCGTAGAGGCGGTCGAGCACGCGCGATGTCAGGTAGTCGGCCCAGAAGGCGTCCATCGCGGCGGAATCCTTGGGGTATGCGCGCTTTTCAGCGTCGGTCTCGAGGCTGCGGGCCCTGCTCAGGTCGAGGGGCTTGGCCAAAATGCGGGTATAACGACGGCGGGCTTCGGTGCGGCGCTGCTTCCAAAGGCTTGACGATTCTTCAAAAAATCTGAGGTCGCCGCTGGTAAAGTAGTCGTCGAGCTTCAGGCGGTGCTTTGCCAAACGGTCGTAGTCTGATTGGTACAAAAACCGCTTTTCGCCGTCGAGCAGCTCGAGGTAGGCCTTGAACACGTCCTCGCTGAATGCGTCGTCCACGGCTCGGGGCTGGTAGTGCACGCCCTGCAGGGCTTCGGCCACGAGGCGCATGACGAGCGACTCTTTTTCGGTAGTTGCGGACTGTACGTAGCGGAATCCGAAGGCCGCCCCCGCCACCAAAAAGAGGGCGGGGATCGTGTATTTCAAGTTGCGTTTCATAAATGGAATGCGCAGAAAGGCGAGCATGAGCCCGAAAGTACACAATTCGTGCCGCAAGGGCGGCATCGCGGCGGAATTTCGCCGCAGCAGTCATTGTGGCGGAACCTTTGCCACGGCATAGTGTTTGACCTAGGTGGACGGCGCTCCCTAAACCGCGCTCCACCGAACTGTGAATCGAATTGTTCTCATGCTTTTGGGGCTTCCGCTAGCCCTTGCCGCGCAGACGCGCGTTGTCAGCGGATCGGTGGTCGATGCCGCCAACGGCGAATCGCTTCCTGGGGTGGTCGTGAGCTGGGAATCCGCCACGAAAAAAACCAACATCGTCACCAATACGTACGGAATGTTCAGCTTGACGGTTCCGATTGAGGGCGGAACCGTGACTGCACAGCTGCTCGGCTACTCGCCCTACACGCATGCGGTCAAGGCGGGCCGCGATGGCGTGAAACTCACGATTCGCTTGAGTGAGCAGTCGTTTGAGCTGGGCGAGGTGTCGGTGCAAAGTCAAAAGCTAGACAACAACGTCAAAACGACCGAGATGTCGGTGAGTTCGCTGACAAGTAAGGAGATCAAAAAGATTCCGCAGCTGTTGGGCGAAACCGACATCGTGCGCACCCTGACCCTTTTGCCGGGTGTCAGCACCGTGGGCGAGGCGTCGAGCGGATTCAACGTGCGCGGCGGCAACGCCGACCAAAACCTGATTTTGCTGGACGAGGCCCCCGTGTACTCGTCGTCGCACCTATTTGGATTTTTTAGCATTTTCAATGCCGATGCCGTGCGCGACGTGACGTTGTACAAGGGCGGAATGCCGTCCAACTACGGAGGCCGCCTCTCGAGCGTGCTCGATGTGCGCCAAAAAGAAGGCAACAGCGAGCGTTTTGCCGCCCAAGGCGGAATCGGCCTGCTGAGCAGTCGCCTCACCGTCGAAGGTCCGTTGGTGAAGCGCAAGGCGAGCTTTATGGTCAGCGGACGACGGTCGTACTTCGATTTGTTTTTGCCGTTTACCGGCAACCTCGAGCTGCAGAACACCACCATTTATTTTTATGACGTCAACGCCAAGGTGAACGCGCAGTTGAGCGAGAAGGACCGGGTATTTGCCAGCATGTACTTTGGTCGCGACCAGTTTGGCGCCCAAGACCTGTTTGACTTTGGATGGGGCAACTGGACCTCAACCCTGCGCTGGAACCGCGCCGTGAATTCCAAGTTGTTCTTTAACGCCACCGCCGTGTACTCAGACTATACGTACTCGCTAGGGACGCCCGAAGATGCGGTTCCGTCGTTCAAACTCGATTCGCGCATTCAAAACACCGTGACCAATTTGGGCTGGACCTACTATGCGTCCACTCGCCACAAGCTCGACTGGGGCGTGCAGAACACGTACTATGTGTTTTCGCCGGGCCAAATCACAGGTGCGTTTGACATCGCGCTGAGTAAGGAGTACGCCAACGAGTCGGCGCTTTACTTCAGCGACGACATCAAGGTGACTGAGCGGCTGAGTGCCACGGCCGGCCTGCGCTACAGCGGGTTCGCCAATTTGGGTCCGCGGACGGTGTATACGTATGCGGATCCGCGCTACCCCACCACGACCAGCATCGTCGACACCACGGTGTTTGCGCGTGGCGATGTGGTTAAAACGTTTACCGGACTGGCCGGATTTGAACCGCGCCTCGCCCTGAACTACGAGGTGGGCCCAAAGGCTTCGCTGAAGTTGAGCTACAACCGCTCGCGCCAGTACATTCATTTGATTTCGAACAACACTACAGCGACTCCGGTCAACGTGTGGCGCCCCGCGGGAACCTACATTGATCCCGCCACCGTCGACCAAGTTGCTGTAGGTGTGGTCCAGAACTTTCGCGAGGACAACGGAATCCGCCTCACACTCGAAGGCTACGCGAAATCATTTAGCAACCTTGTGGACTACCGCGACGGAGCCGACCTCGTCTTTACCGACGACATCGAGACCGAGCTGCTCACCGGAGCCGGCCGCGCCTACGGGGCCGAAGTGCTACTCGAGAAGAAGACGGGCAAAGTCACCGGCTGGATCGGCTACACGCTTAGCCGTACCGAACGCCTGATCGACGGCCCAACCCGCATTACCCGCATCAACAACGGCGAGTGGTACCCCGCCAACTACGACAAGCTGCACGACCTCAGTGTGGTGTTCACCTACTCGCCCACCAAGCGCTGGGACTTTGGCGGAACCTGGATCTACCAGTCCGGACGCCCCATCACCTACCCCGACGCCCGCGGCGAGTTCGAGGGAATTTTTTACCCTGTGTACACGAACCGCAACGGCGCCCGGACTCCGGCCACCCACCGCCTTGATCTGTCGATCACGCGCAGCGTGGGCAAGCGGGCTAGCTGGAACTTTGGGGTGTACAACGCCTACGGCCGCCGCAACCCGTACAGCATTTTCTTTCGCGCCGACTTTGAGAATCCGACCAACGTCAACGCGTACCGTTTGAGCATTTTTGGGTCTGCAGTACCCTTCTTCACCTACAACTTCTCGTTCTGATGCGCCGCTTTGCTTTTCTATCTGCCGCGTTGGCCCTTGCGTTCACGTCGTGCCAAGACATTATCGAGGTTGAGCTCCCTGAGGGCGAAACCCGCCTCATCGTCA
>JAURGG010000038.1 GCA_030833905.1 Schleiferiaceae bacterium | reverse complement strand
TAGTCGCGGGTGTGGCGCAGGTAGGTGTAAATTCCGTACGAAATGGCGCCGTTGCGGTGAATTTCTTCGAAGGTGATTTCCCACTCGTTGTGGCACTCTTCGCCGTTCATGGTCACCATCGGGTAGAGGGCAGCGCCGTCGGTGAACCCGAGCTTGGCGGCGTTTTCGATGGCTTTATCAAGCTGCTTGTAGCGGTACACCAGCAGGTTGCGGCCGACTTCGGGGTCGGTCGACGCGAGGTAGAAGGGTAGGCAGTAGGCCTCGGTGTCCCAGTAGGTCGAGCCGCCGTACTTCTCGCCGGTGAACCCCTTGGGGCCAATGTTCAGGCGCGGATCCACGCCCGTAAACGTTTGAAGCAGGTGGAAAATGTTAAAACGGATTCCCTGCTGGGCGGAATCGTCGCCGTCGATCACGATGTCGGCGAGGTCCCACTTGGCGCGCCAGGCCTGGCGCTGTTCGGCGATCAGGGCTGCATAGCCGGCACCCATGGCCTCGGCGGCGCGGGCCTGCGCCTGCGCTTCAACCTCGGCGGCCGGTGCATTCATCGAAGACACCACGCCCACGTACTTGTGCAGGGTGTAGGTGCGCCCGGCGTCGGCCTTAAGGCTGAATACCTGGGCAGCGTAGCCTTCGTGGCCTTCGGCCTGACCCTGGGTGCCTTCGAGACGGCACTCCATGGCGGCAGCCACAAAAAAGTCCAGTTTCTTGGTGCGTGCCTTGACCCATTTGCCGGCGACGTGGCCTTCTTGGGCCCAGAACGTCTCGTCCCAGTTGGCGTCGGAATTCACCACGTTGAAGTCCAGGTAGGGCGTCAGCACCACCTCGGCGGCGCGGTCGACCGTCACCCGGTACTGTTGGGCCGAAACCTCGTCGCGCACAATGCTCAAGAAGCGCTGAGCTTCGACGGTTACGGTGGCGCCGTTCGCCAATTGTGCGGTGAAGCGTCGGGTGAGCACTCCGTGCTCCATGTCGAGCTCGCGGTAAAAGTCCGAAACCTGGGCGGTGTAGAGGTCGACCACTTCACCGTCTACCTTCAGGTCAATGCCCACGTAGTTCACCGCGTTGAGGACCTTGGCAAAGTACTCGGGGTAGCCATTCTTCCACCAGCCCACCTTGGTCTTGTCGGGGTAGTACACTCCGGCGATGTAGCTGCCTTTGAGGTGCTTGCCGCTAAAGGCCTCTTCGTGGTTGGCGCGGTGCCCCATGCGTCCGTTGCCGAGCGCAAAAAGGCTTTCGCTCATGATGTGGGCTTCGGGCGTCCACGACGTTTCGACGACGCGCCAGGGATCAATCTGAATAGGGGGCTTCATAGCGGGTTGCTAGTTACGGGTTGCTAGTTAGAGATGGGCGACCTGCTCTGGAGTAAGCCGGTCAAGTCCCGTGACGAGTAGGTCGGCGTCCAGGCCCTGGCCGATTCCGACCACCTTCATGCCTCCGCGGCGGGCGGCTTCGACTCCGGCTTCGGAATCTTCGAACACCACACACTCTTCAGGCTTTAGGTCGAGGCGGCGGGCGCCTTCGAGAAAGACTTCGGGGTCGGGCTTGGACGCGGTCACCACGTTGCCGTCGACCAGGGCGTCAAAGAGCGGAATCCAGCCCAATCGTTCGAGAATGAGCGGCGCGTTTTTGGAGGCGGAACCCAGCGCAACCTTGATTCCCGCGGCCCGGCTGGCGCGCAGGAATTCGTGGGCCCCGGGCAGGTAGTCGTCGGCCGGCATGCCCCGAACCAGCTCGAGGTACCATTCGTTTTTGAGGGTCATCCAGTGCTGCTTTTCGGCGTCACTTATGGATTTGCCGCCCCACGCGAGGATTCGATTGAGTGATTCTGCCCGCGAAACGCCCTTGAGCTGCTCGTTCTCGGCTTCGCCAAAGTGAATTCCGAGCTCGGCCGCCATGCGCTGCCAGGCCAAAAAGTGGTACTGGGCCGTGTCGACCAGCACCCCGTCGAGGTCAAAAAGAAATCCGCGGATCACAGGGCCTGGGGTTCGAGAACCCGCAGCACGTCAATGTGGTACTCCACCAAGCGGTTGACGGGCTTGGCTTGGGTGCGTCCGTAGCGCACGCCGGCTTCGGCGCAGGCCTTTTGGAGCAGCGGCTCAAAGGCCTTGGCCACCGAGCCCACGAAGTTCACCTGGGCGCCTTGGCGGGCCTCGGCGAAGCAGAGCACGTGGAATTCGATGAAGGCTTTAAAGCCCTCGAATACAATCTCTTGAATGTACGGATGCTCGGCGTGGTCGCCGGCGAATCGCGCGTAATTCGCGAGGTAGACGTTGGCGTTGGGCTCGTTGTACACTGCCTGAAAGATCTCGGCTTTGCCGACGCCGTAGGCTCCGACAAAGGCAGCATGCAGGTCGGCGGGCAAGCGCTTGTAGAGAAAGTCGCGCACCAAACGTTTGCCGATGTAGCTCGCAGAACCCTCGTCGCCCAAAATGTAGGCCAACGCGGGTACCTCTTCGTGCACGGCGGTACCGTCGAAGTAGCATGAATTGGATCCGGTTCCGAGGATGCACGCGATGTGCGGCTCACCAAAGTGGGTGGCGTAGGCCGCCGCCAGCAAGTCGTGGTCAACCAAGACGTTGGCTCCGGTAAATACGCGCTCAAGACCGTTGGCGATGATGGCGTTTAACGCGGCAGACGAACATCCGGCTCCATAAAAGAAGACCTTTTCGACCGAGGGTGCGTGGGCCATGATTTCGGATGCGGCGCGCAGAGTGCGCTCGACTTCGTCCGCGTCGTGAAAGTAGGGGTTGAGGCCCTTGACCGACCAGCGTCCGACCTCAGTGGCCGAAGCGTCCAAAAGAATCCAATCGGCTTTGGTGGAGCCGCTTTCGACGATAAATACCATAACTTCTTAAGATTGAGCTGCCATGCGCACCGCCATATCGGCCATGCGGGCAGAGTAGCCGGCCTCGTTGTCGTACCAGCCCATGATTTTCACCAGGGTTCCGTTGGCCGACGTGATGCCAGAGTCAAAAATGCACGAGTGCGTGTTGCCCACGATGTCGGCAGACACGATGGGGTCTTCGGTGTACTGCAGAATGCCCTTCATCGGACCTTCAGCGGCGGCCTTCATGGCCGCGTTGATTTCGGCGGCGGTAGCGGGCTTGGCCAATTCAACTGTCACGTCAGTGGCCGAACCTGTAATCGTTGGGACGCGGATCGCGTAGCCGTCGAGCTTGCCCTTTAGCTCCGGAAGCACGAGGCCCACGGCCTTGGCGGCTCCGGTGGTGGTCGGAATCATGCTCACCGCAGCGGCGCGGGCGCGGCGCAGGTCGCGGTGCGGAGCATCCTGAAGGCTCTGGTCGTTGGTGTAGGCGTGCACGGTAAGCATGTAGCCTTTGACCACCCCAAAGTTGTCGTTGAGGACTTTCATCATCGGAGCCAAGCAGTTGGTCGTGCACGAAGCGTTGCTGAACACGTGGTCGTCGGGACCGAGGATTCCCTCGTTGACACCCAGAACCACCGTCTTGACGTCGTCGGCCTTGGCGGGAGCGCTGAGGCCCACCTTTTTGGCACCGGCCTGCAGGTGCAGCTCAAGCTGCTCTTTGCTGGTAAAGATTCCGGTTGACTCGATCACAAGGTCCACGCCCAGCTCGCCCCATGGAAGCTCTGCGGGGTTCTTAATGGCGGTGATGCGGATCTCTTTTCCGTTGACAATTAAGCTATTGGGAGTGTGCGACACCGTACCCTGAAAACCACCATGGGCCGAGTCGTACTTCAGCAAGTGGGCCAAGGTGGCGGTGTCGGTCAAGTCGTTGATGGCTACAATCTCAACGTCGGGACGCGCGATGAGGTTGCGAAAGGTGAGGCGGCCGATGCGGCCAAATCCGTTGATAGCGATCTTATTCATAGCGAGTACAAAAAAACGAGTAAAAAGAGTTAAATGGACAGTATTCGGGCGATGCGCAGCAAATCTTCGTCGAGCGAAGCTTTGTTGAGAATGGCCATGGGTAGATGGGTGTGCGCAAGCTGGCCGCTTACGATGCCCACCATGACGTCGGATTTGCCGTTCAGCAAGGCCTCCACCGCCGCCACGCCGAGGCGGCTGGCGTTGACTCGGTCGAGCATGCTGGGCGAACCGCCCCGCTGAATGTGTCCGAGAATGGTGACTTTGACGTCGAGGTCGGGGTTGTGTTTTTTCAGCGCGTCGGCGAGCTCAAAGGGGGTGCCGAGGCGGTTGCCTTCGGCTACAACGACGATGTTGCTAGTTTTTTTGCGTTCGGCGCCCTGGTCAATCGCGGCCTGAAGCTCTTCGATGGTGGTGTTGCGCTCGGGAAGCACGATGCTTATTGCGCCGGTGGCGAGCCCTGAACTCAGCGCAATAAACCCAGCGTCGCGGCCCATCACCTCGACCAAAAAGAGGCGGTTGTGGCTGTTGGCGGTGTCGCGAATCTTGTCGATGCTCTCGACCACGGTGTTGCTCGCGGTATCGTACCCAATGGTGTAGTCCGTTCCGTAGAGGTCGTTGTCGATGGTTCCGGGAATGCCAACCACGGGCACCTGGTGCTCCTCAAACAGCTTGTGGGCGCCTGTGAACGTACCGTCTCCGCCAATCACCACTAAGCCGTCAATGCCTTGCGCCGCAAGGTTGGCAGCGGCCGTGGCGCGGCCTTCTGGGGTTCTAAAGGCCTGACTTCGTGCGGACTTTAGCATGGTTCCGCCCTGTGCGAGGATGTTGCGCACACTTTTGCTGTCGAGCGGAACAAAATCCGCCTCAACTAAGCCGTCGTATCCGCGGTACACGCCTACGGATTCAAGGCCATAAAAAGCAGCAGACCGCACCACGGCGCGGATGGCGGCGTTCATTCCAGGGGCGTCGCCCCCTGAGGTCAGCACGGCTATGCGTTTCATACGTTTTACGAAGATAGTGTTCAAAGTACACATAGTAGTGAGAATGTTAGTGTCCGAAGTACATTTGTCTACCTATGCAGAACCCCAACGTTTCGGTTGACTGTGTGGTTTTTGGTTTTGACGGCCAAAAACTCAATGTCTTATTGATTGAGCAAGAGGACTTTGGCCAGGCTTGTCGCTTTGCCCTTCCTGGTGACCACCTCGAAGAAGAAGAGGACCTTGACCAGTCTGCCGCCCGCGTACTGCGCGAACTCACGGGCCTCAGCGGCCTCTACCTGCAGCAGTGCGGAACCTTTGGCGACCCCTCCCGCGTCAAGGACCCCAAGGACCTCCCCTGGCTCACCCACGTGCGCAAGGATCCGACCGCCCGAGTCATCACCATTGCCTACTATGCCCTGGTAAAAATGACGGACTTCAACCTCTTGGCCTCGAGTTTTGCCGCCCGCGCCTTTTGGCACGACGCCAACGAAATTCCGCGATTGGCCTTTGACCACAATATGATTTTTGATCAGGCCCTCAGCACCCTGCGCCGCGAGCTGAGCGAGCTGCGCGTCGGCTTTGAACTGCTGCCCAACAAGTTTACGCTCAGCCAAATGCAGGCGGTACACGAGGCCATCCTCAACTCCAATTTTGACAAACGAAACTTTCGCAAGAAGGCGCTGAACGACCAGTGGGTGGTTGCGCTTGACGAAAAGCAAACTGGCGTGGTGCACAAGCCCGCCCGACTCTACACGCGCAACCTCGAACGCGCTCAAAACTAAAATTTATGGCAACCAGCTCTGCGACCGGCTCTGCGGCCCCCGCCCCCGCGCCCCAAAAGACCCTCAAATTTTGGCAAATCTGGAACATGAGCTTCGGCTTTTTGGGCATCCAGTTCGGCTTCGCCCTTCAGGGAGGCTTTATGTCGTCCATCTTTCAAAACCTGGGCGCAAGCAAAGACGAGCTGCCCGGACTCTGGATCGCCGCCCCCCTTACCGGACTGATCGTACAACCCATCATCGGGTACTTGTCTGACCGCACCTGGAGTCCGCGCTTTGGCCGCCGCCGCCCCTACTTTTTGGTCGGAGCCGTACTGAGCACCCTGGCGCTCTTTTTCATTCCCAACTCTCCGGAACTGTGGGTTGCCGCCGGCCTCCTTTGGGTCCTCGACGCCTCGATCAACATTTCAATGGAGCCCTTTCGGGCCCTTGTCGCTGACAAGCTTCCTGACGCGCAGCGCTCGTACGGGTTTGTCGCACAAACGCTGATTATTGGCATCGGAACCTGGGTTGCCAGCAACCTTCCGTGGCTCATGAGCACCCTCGGGGTATCCACCACGGCTCCTGAAGGCCAGATTCCGCCCTCTGTCCATTGGGCATTCGCCATCGGCGCCGTGGTCTTCATGGCGTCCATTTTGTGGACCGTGTTCACCACCACCGAAGAACCGCCCGCCGACATGCAAGCATTTCACGCGCACCGCCGCGCCACCGCAGGAATCGGCGGAGCCCTTCGCGAGATCACCTCGAGCTTTCGCCACATGCCAAGCGTGATGTGGAAGCTGGGACTCGTGCAATTCTTCAGCTGGTTTGCCTTCTTCACCATGTGGAACTTTGCCGGCCCCGCCCTCGCCGAACACGTGTACGGCGCCGCAATGCCCGCTGCCGGAGCCGCCAACTACCTCGCCGAAAAGGCCGCATACAACGACGCGGCTGCCCTCGTGGGCTCGTCCATGGGCATGTACGGCCTCAGCTCAATGGCTTTTGCATTCATTCTCACCATCTATGCGTCAAAGCGCGCCCTGAACCGCCGCATGGTGCACCTGCTCTCACTTGCCGCCGGCGGCCTCGGATTCCTGCTCATGAGCTCGGCCACGGCCTCAAACGACGGAATCCTCAACGCGTCCTTTGCCCTCATCGGAATCGCTTGGGGCAGCATCCTTTCGATGCCCTACGCCATTCTCTCAAGCGAGGTGGACCCCGCCAAAATGGGCATCACCATGGGCCTCTTCAACATGTTCATCGTGATTCCACAAATCGTTGCGGCCGTGGGCGGAATCAACTGGGCCTACAAAACCTTCTTGGGCGACGCCATCATCAACACCATGGTCCTCGCCGGAATCAGCCTCTTAATCGGAGCCCTAACCTCACTGGCCCTGCCGGCGAAGAAGGGCTGAGGCTGGCTCGTTAGCTATTTGCGCTTCGCGCTAGGGCTGCTTCGCAGCTAGGGCCGCTTCGCGGCTAGGGCTGCTTCGCAGCGCCAGTTGCTGGTCACGAGCAGAGCCACTAGAAACTGGTTACTTGCAACTTGCTGCTAGTTACGTGCAACTAGAAACCAGTTGCTAGTAACGGGTTACGTGCTCACCTACGAGCTAACCTTGCAAGTCTTTGCTAGATAGCCGACTTTGCTAATTTGCCAACCTTGCTATTCTTGCCAATCTTGCTAATCGGCTGATTCGACCGTCACCACATTGCCTTCGCGGTGCGTGATGCGCACTTTGGTGTCGGCCGCGTAGTCGCGGTCTGCTTCAAAGGCCCAGCTGTCGCCGTCGAGCTTGACGTATCCGCGGTGGCCGGCGGTGACGGCGGACTCGACACGGCCGACCGCTCCGATGAGGGCATCGTGGTTGGTTTTGGCTCCGGTGGCGGCGAACCAAGTGCGCAGCAGGGGCCGGAGCAGCCAGAGGGACAGGCCGCTAAAGATGGAAAACAGGACGAGTTGGACCTCGATGGACCAGCCGAGGGCTGCTCCGGCCGAGGCGCCTACGGCGCCCACCGCGAGGCAGGCCAGCAAAAATCCGGGAGTAAAGACTTCCAAAAGAAGGAGTGCGGCGGCGGCAATCAGCCAAATGGTCCAGGTCATAATTTCGATTTTCGGTACTGACCTAAGATAAGCACCAGCGAGGTAGCGCTGAGTAGGGCTCCGGCCACAAACGGGGCTCCAGGAAAATAAATCGGTGCCCCTGCCTCGGTGAACGTAGCAAAAATTGTGGTCATCAAAGGGGGACCCACGATGCTCGTGGCGCTCATCATGCTGCTCATGGCTCCCTGAAGCTCGCCTTGCTCGTTTTCGGGAACCCCGTTGCTGAGAAGCCCTTGAAGCGCAGGGCCGGCGAGGCCTCCGAACGCGTACGGAACCAAGAAGGCGTACAGCATCCATTGCTGCTCCACGAGCGCAAACAGAATGAGGCCCACCACGTTGCAAACCATGCCCACGATGAGGGTGCGCCAGGGCCCGAGGGCGGGTATGGCCTTGCGAATCAAAAAGCCCTGAACAAAGGCGCTGAGGATTCCGACGACTCCCAGCGACAGGCCAATGTCTTTGGGAGACCAGTTAAACTTCTCGATGGTGAAGTAGGACCAGGTGCCTTGCACCGCGTGGCTCGCGATGTACAAAAACACGAGCGATCCAATGAGGCCCACCACGGCCGGGTAGCGGCGAAGGGCGACGAGGGTTCCGAGCGGATTCGCACGCTTCCATTCAAAGGCGCGGCGGCGCTCCACCGGCAGCGATTCGGGCAGCACAAAGTAGCCGTAGGCCATGTTCAGCAGGGTCAACGCGGCGGCCACAAAGAAGGGCACGCGCGGACCGAGTTCCCCCAAAAGTCCGCCCGAAACGGGCCCGATGATGAACCCGAGGCCAAAGGCGGCTCCGACCAGACCAAAGTTTTGCGCGCGCTTCTCGGGGGGCGAAACGTCGGCGATGTACGCAAAACCGGTCGTGAAACTGGCTCCGAAAATGCCCGAAACCACGCGGGCCACAAACAACCACGCCAACGTCGGAGCAAAGGCGAGCACCAGGTAGTCAAGTCCAAATCCGAGCAGCGAAAACAGCAGCACGGGGCGGCGGCCGTAGCGGTCGCTCAGAGCACCCACCAGAGGCGCAAAAAGAAACTGAAAAAAAGCATACGCGAACAGCAGCCAACCCCCGTACCGCGAGGCGTCGGCGACTCCGGCCCCTGTAAGCTCTTGAATCAGCTGCGGAATGACCGGAATAATGATTCCGAGCCCAATAATGTCGAGCAGTAGGGTCACAAAGATGAATCCCACTGCGGCCGGGCGCGCTGAATTTGCCATGCGCAAACGTACGCGTTTTTAGCCTTGGCTTTTGAGTAGCTCTTTAATGCCGCCGAGCGAGCTTAAAATTCCTGAAGCCTCGTAGGGCAAAAACACGGTCTTGGTCTCGTTGCCCGAGGTCATTTGGTTCAGGGTCTCGAGGTACTTCTGAGCGATGAGGTACTGCACGGGGTCGCCGGCGTATCCCTTGACCGCTTCAGAAACGAGTCGAATTGCCTCAGCCTCAGCCTCAGCCACGCGGATTCGAGCTTGGGCTTGGCCCTCTGCCTCGAGAATGGCAGACTGCTTTTGGCCTTCAGCGCGCTGAATGTCAGACTCGCGCTGGCCCTCGGCCGTCAGAATTTGGCTGCCCTTTTCACCCTCGGCCTCGAGAATGGTGGCCCGGCGCGTGCGTTCGGCGCGCATTTGCTTTTCCATCGCATCGCGGATCGCGAGCGGCGGATTGATGTCCTGAAGTTCCACGCGGTTCACCTTAACGCCCCACTTGTTGGTGGCGTCGTCGAGAATGGCGCGGAGCTTGGCATTGATGGTGTCGCGGCTGCTCAAGCACTGGTCGAGGTCCATTTCACCGACGACGTTGCGCAGGGTAGTCTGCGTAAGTTTTTCGATCGCATTGGGCAGGTTTCCGATTTCGTACACCGACTTGAGCGGATCCACAATCTGAAAGTAGATGAGCGCGTTGATCTCGGTCACGACGTTGTCGCGCGTGATCACGTTTTGCTTCGGGAAGTCGTACACGTTTTCGCGCAGGTCGATGCGGTCCTGAAGCTTGAATATGCTGATGATCTCGCCGTTGAATCCGGTCTCGGTGTAGCGCCAGTTGATTTGGCGCGGACGGTCAATCACCGGAATAATCACGTTGATGCCCGAATCCAGCGTGCGGTGGTACTTGCCCAGGCGCTCAATGATCATGGCTTCGGACTGCTTGACAATGCGGATTCCCTTGGCGAGCAGTACGACCACCAAAAGGGCGAGGAGCGAAAATAGAATGAGTGTTCCCATTCTTTAAAGGTAACTAGTAACTAGTTACTCCACGGACTGTCCGCCGCGCGGAACCCGGAAGTAGTCGCTGTCGGCCCCCGGCGCCCCGCGCAGAGCGTCGGCGTGGCTCAGGGGTTCGGTCGGAACGTCGTCGCGCAGCACGTTCTCGCGGTCGGTCATGTACACCAAGGGCTCCACTCCGTCGAGGTCGAGGGCGCGGACCTTGTCGACAAACCCGAGCATTTTCTCGAGGTCTCCGAGCAGCGCATCGGCTTGAGTCTCGCTGAGTTCGAGCTTGGCGATGTCGGCGAGCTTGAGGACGTCTTCGCGGGTGAGGTTCATGATTCGGCAGCGTATCGATTGAGTTCTGCCAAAATTAGGGCATAAACCTGGGCGTTGAGTGCGTCGGGATCGGCCCCAGCCGTCTCGATCGGGGCGTGCACCGTGGCCCGTATCCGCCCGGGGAACCCGCCCTGGTTAAAATCCGGAAAATGACGGCGGTTGTCGGGGAAGGTGATGGGCAAAATGGGAACTCCGGCCTCGACCGCCAGCTGGAACGCGCCGTTTTTGAACGGAGCCAGGCGCACTTTGGGGTCCTTGGGAATTCCGCCTTCGGGGTAGATGCACATGCCGCTTCCGCGGGCCAAGCGCCGACGGGCTTTCTCGAGCACCTGCCGCTTGGATGCAATCGAATTGCGGTCCACGGTGATGCTGCTGCGCTTAAAAAAGAACCCAAAGAGCGGAAGCTTCGCCAGTTCTGCCTTGCCGATGAACACCGTCGGCGACTTCACGAGCCGGTAGCAGTACATCACGTCGAGCTCTGACGAGTGGTTGGCAACCACCATGTACGTGCGCGACCAATCGATGCGGGCCTCGTAGCGCACCGCGCGAATCAGCCCCATTCCGTTGAGGATCCAGGCCGACCAAAGGCGTCCGAATCGGTAAAATCGCGGAAACTGCTCGACCTTTCGGCTGTACCACAGCAACCACGGAAAAAGCCCAAGGATGCTCACGAGCATCAGGGCGTAGTACCAAATGTGGTAAAGGATTCCGAAGGCGCGTTTCACACGATTAGCTTCTGGTTACTGGTTTCTGGTTTGACTGAGGGCGCTAACCAGTAACGAGTAACGAGTAACTGGCTGTCTCACTTCATCTCCCAGGACTCCATGAACTTCGTCGTGTAGTTACCGGCGACAAAGTCAGGGTGGTCCATGAGCTGGCGGTGGAACGGAATCGTCGTTTGTACGCCTTCGATGATGAACTCGTCCAGGGCGCGCTTCATGCGCTCAATGGCTTGCTCGCGGTTGCGGCCGGTGCAAATGAGTTTGGCGATCATCGAGTCGTAGTTCGACGGAATCGTGTACCCCGCGTACACATGGGTATCGATGCGGACTCCGTGGCCGCCTGGAGCGTGGAAGGCCGTAATCTTACCCGGGCAGGGACGAAAGTTGTGGTAGGGGTCCTCGGCGTTGATGCGGCACTCGATGGCGTGCATGTGCGGCTCGTGGTTGCGTCCCGAAATCTTGGTTCCGCTGGCAATTTTAATCTGCTCGCGAATCAGGTCGTAGTCGGTTACTTCTTCGGTAATGGGGTGCTCCACCTGAATGCGGGTGTTCATCTCCATGAAGTAGAAGTTGCGGTGCTTGTCGACCAGGAACTCGACGGTTCCGGCGCCCTCGTAGGCGATGTACTTGGCGGCCTTCACCGCGGCGTCGCCCATGGCTTTACGCAGTTCGGGCGTCATAAAGGGTGACGGAGTCTCTTCGAGCAGCTTTTGGTTGCGGCGCTGAATCGAACAGTCGCGCTCGCTGAGGTGCGCGGCCTGGCCCGACTGGTCACCCACCACCTGAATCTCAATGTGGCGTGGCTCTTCAATGAGCTTCTCCATGTACATTCCGTCGTTGCCAAAGGCAGCGGCGGCCTCTTGACGCGCGGATTCCCAGGCTTTTTCGAGTTCGGATTCCGCCCAAATGGCGCGCATTCCTTTGCCACCGCCTCCGGCGGTGGCCTTCATCATCACCGGGTAGCCAATGGCCTTCGCGGTTTTGAATGCGTGGTCGAGCGATTCGAGCAAACCTTCTGAACCGGGCACACAGGGCACGCCGGCCTCATTCATCGTGGCTTTGGCCGTGGCCTTGTCGCCCATCTTGTCAATTTGCTCGGGCGTGGCACCGATAAACTTGATTCCGTGCTCGGCACAAATGCGCGAGAACTTTGAGTTCTCAGACAAAAAGCCGTAGCCCGGGTGAATGGCGTCGGCGTTGGTGATTTCGGCGGCGGCAATCAGGTGCGAAATCTTCAGGTAGCTGTCGCGCGAAGGGGCCGGACCAATGCACACCGCCTCGTCGGCAAAGCGCACGTGCAGTGAATCGCGGTCGGCTTCAGAATAGACAGCCACCGTCTTGATGCCCATCTCGCGGCAGGTGCGAATGATGCGCATGGCAATTTCACCGCGGTTCGCGATAAGGATTTTCTTAATCATGGCAAAGGCAGATTAGGCCGGATCGACCAAGAACAACGTCTGGCCGTACTCGACGGGCTTCATGTCGTCAGCGACTACTTTGACTACCGTTCCTGAAACTTCGCACTCGATTTCGTTGAACAGCTTCATGGCTTCGATGATGCAAATGGTCTGGCCTGCCTTGACAGTGTCGCCGACATTCACAAACACGGGCTTGTCGGGGCTGGGCTTGCGGTAAAAGGTGCCAATCATCGGAGCGGTCACGGCCACGTACTTTGACGTGTCGTCGGCGGGCGCGGCGGCAGGAGCAGCCGCAGCAGGCGCAGCTGCAGCGGGAGCTGCGACGGCTACTGGGGCCGCGGCCACCACGGGGGCTTGGGCGTAGACAACGCCGTCGGGGCCTGTTTTGACCGTAATCTTAAAGTCATCCGTTTCTAAAGAAACCTCTTGGGCGCCGCTCTTGGCGACAAAACGAATGAAATTTTGGAGTTCTTTAAGGTCCATAGCTAAGGGGTTAGAAGGGCAAAAGTGCGGCGAAAAAAGCAAAAACCCGGCATCAAGGCTATGCTTGAACCGGGTTTTTATTCACAAAAGGGCGTTAAGCGCCCTGAGGCTTAGGCTTCAGCGGCTTCAGCGGGAGCGCTGTTGTCGATAACTACTTTGCCTTTGTAGTACATTTTGCCTTCGTGCCAGTAGGCGCGGTGCATCAAGTGGGCTTCACCGGTAGCGGAGCACACTGTGAGCGTAGGCATAGGAGCCTTGTCGTGGGTGCGGCGCTTGTCGCGGCGGGTACTGGATTGTCGGCGTTTGGGATGGGCCATGGTTCCTCAGTTTAGAAATTAACTACTCAGTGCAAAATCTTATTCTTCTTCGCCGTCGTTCAAAAAGTCCAAATCAAAATCATCCCCGTCTTCGTCGTCGAGTTCCTCGCGGAGCTCGGGCTTGACGCGCTGCAGCGGAACCGACAAGACCACCAATTCATAGAGGTACTGCTTGAGGTCGGCTTCGTAGGATCCGTGCGGGAGCACGAGCACCTCGGGTTCGCTGTCGTCGAATGCTTCGCCAAACTTGACCACAACGCTGAAGGCGTTGTGCAGCTCGAGCACGAACGGGTCGTTGCTCAGGTCGCAGGTGGTGTCCATGGCGCCGTCGAAGGCAAAGTCCAGTTCCAGCATGTGGTTGGCCTTGCGCATCGTCACGCGGACGGTTGCTGGGCGAAGACCTTCAAGGTCTTGCAGGGGAAATTCTGAAAAGAACGATTCGTCGAGGACGAACTCAAAGTGGTGCTCGCCAAGTGCAAGACCCGAAAACTGGAGTATGGTTTCACGTGGTCTCACGACGAGTTTCGCTTTGAGCCTGCAAAGGTACGTAAAAATATGTACCGCTCAGCGTGTTGCGTGGCGATTTTTCACCACTTCGACGGCGGTGCGCAGGGCGGCGTGCATGCTTCCGGCGTCGGCTAGCCCGCGGCCGGCGAGGTCCCAGGCGGTTCCGTGGTCCGGTGAGGTGCGCACCAAGTCGAGTCCGGCCGTGGCGTTCACTCCGTCGTGAAAGGCGAGCATTTTGAACGGAATCAGCCCTTGGTCGTGGTAGAGGGCGAGGGTGCCGTCTACCGAACGGTAGCCCTTAGAGGCAAAAAAGCCGTCGGCAGCCAGGGGTCCGCGAACGTCCAATCCTTCGCGGAGCGCGCGAAGCACCACGTCGGCGAGCCAGGTTTGTTCGTCGGGGCCGATGCGGCCTCCGTCGCCGGCGTGGGGGTTCAGGGCCAGCAGGGCCAGGCGCGGGGCAGGCGCGGCGTAGTCGCGGCGCAGGGCCGCGTCGAGTGCGCGGAGCTTGGCCAGTACGAGGTCCGGCGAAAGGGCGGCGCGCACCCCAGCAAGCGGCAGGTGCTCGGTGGCGAGGGCCACCGTGAGTTCCGCCCCGCGCAGCAGCATCAGGGCGTCTCCGCCCGCGGCAGCGGCCAGGTAGGACGTGTGGCCGGTAAAGCCCGCCAGCGGAACGTGTTCCTTGCTCAACGGGGGCGTGACCAGGGCATCAATGGCCCCCGCGCGCCAGGCGTCGAGGGCGAGGTTC
>JAURGG010000037.1 GCA_030833905.1 Schleiferiaceae bacterium | reverse complement strand
AAATTAGAAGACTATGACTTCGTTGTTTATGATTCTTATCGCCGTAGTTAGCATCCTCCTCATGCTGGTGGTGCTCGTTCAAAGCCCTAAAAGTTCGGGCATGGGCGCGAGCTTCGGTGGCGGCGCGACCTCAATGATGGGCGGTGTCAAGCGTACCGCGGACTTTTTGGAGCGCGCAACGTGGGCATTGGCCATCGCCCTTTTTGCCTTGGTGCTTTTGGTCAACATGCTGAACCCGGGAGCGGCAACAACCTCTGCTCCGGAATCAGCAATGGAAGAAGTAATGGACGATGCGCCACAGGCCCCTGTGCAGACTCCTGCGCAGCCCGCGGCCACTGACCTTCCTGAGTCGGCTGAGTAATTCCACTTCTGACAAAATTTCGCAAGGGCGCTGACATAATGTCGCGCCCTTTGTGCTTTTAGACCCGTGGCACGACCTGTGCAACGTGTTGTGCGAACTCCGAAGAGGGGTTCGTAACTACGAATAACCAAACTAGAATAGACACTATGGCTGATTTGACCATTCGTCCGCTGGCTGACCGCGTGATTGTTGAGCCCGCGGCGGCAGAGACCAAGACGGCTTCGGGCATCATCATCCCCGACACCGCACAAGAGAAGCCCCAGCGCGGAATCGTACGCGCGGCAGGCAACGGCAAAAAGGATGAGCCGATGACCGTCAAAGTTGGGGACACGGTGCTGTACGCGAAGTACGCCGGTTCCGAAATTAAGTACGAAGGCACGGACTACCTCATCATGCGTGAGTCCGACATTTTAGCAATTATCTAATCCGAAGAAACCATGAGTGCAAAAGATATCAAGTTTGATGTAGCCGCCCGCGACGGAATGCGCGCTGGCGTCGATGCCCTGGCCAATGCGGTTAAGGTGACCCTCGGCCCCAAAGGCCGCAACGTAATCATTGAGAAGTCGTTCGGAGCTCCGCACGTGACTAAGGACGGCGTTACCGTTGCCAAAGAGATTACGCTCGAAGACAAAATTCAAAACCTCGGCGCCCAGATGGTGAAAGAGGTTGCGAGTAAGACTGCGGACATCGCCGGCGACGGAACGACCACCGCTACCGTTCTTGCGCAAGCAATCGTGAGCCAAGGTCACAAGAACGTAGCTGCAGGTGCCAACCCTATGGATCTGAAGCGCGGAATCGACAAGGCCGTAGCTGCTGTCGTAGCCAACCTGCGCAGCCAGTCGCAAGAAGTCGGCGACAACAACCAAAAAGTGGAGCAAGTTGCCACGATTTCGGCCAACAACGACCCGGCCATTGGCGCCCTAATCGCTGAGGCCATGGCCAAGGTGAAAAAAGAAGGTGTCATCACCGTTGAGGAAGCCAAAGGAACCGAAACCTACGTCGACGTGGTTGAGGGCATGCAGTTTGACCGCGGATACCTGTCGGCCTACTTCGTGACCAATACCGAGAAGATGGTGGCCGACCTTGAGCGTCCGTTCATCTTGATCTACGACAAGAAGATCAGCAGCATGAAGGAACTGCTTCCTGTGCTCGAGCCCGTAGCTCAGACCGGCAAGCCTTTGCTCATCATCGCTGAAGACGTAGACGGCGAAGCCCTGGGAACCCTCGTGGTCAACAAAATCCGTGGCGCCCTGAAGATCGCTGCCGTAAAGGCTCCTGGATTCGGAGACCGCCGCAAGGCCATGCTCGAAGACATCGCGATCCTCACCGGCGGAACCGTCATCAGCGAAGAGCGCGGATTCAAGCTCGAAAACGCCACGATGGACATGCTCGGAACCGCCGAGAAGATCACCATCGACAAGGACAATACCACCATCGTGAACGGAGCCGGAAGCGCCGAGGACATTCACGCTCGCGTGAACCAAATCAAGGCCCAGATCGAGACCACGACTAGCGACTACGACCGCGAAAAGCTTCAGGAGCGCTTGGCTAAGTTGGCCGGAGGCGTGGCTGTGCTCTACGTGGGTGCTGTGTCTGAGGTTGAGATGAAAGAGAAGAAGGACCGCGTCGACGATGCGCTTGCTGCTACCCGCGCGGCCATCGAAGAGGGTATTGTTCCGGGCGGAGGCGTCGCGCTGGTGCGCGCTACCGAAGCGCTGGCCAACCTCGAAGGTGCCAACTTCGACGAGACGACCGGTATCAAGATCATCGCACGTGCGATCGAAGAGCCCCTTCGCGTCATCGTAGGTAACGCTGGCCTTGAAGGCTCGGTAATCGTTGCCAAGGTGAAAGAAGGCAAGGCTGACTTCGGATTCAATGCGAAGACCGAGGAGTACTGCTCGATGTACGAAGCCGGAATCATCGATCCAACCAAGGTGACCCGTGTGGCGCTTGAGAACGCAGCTTCTGTTGCTTCACTGCTCCTCACCACCGAGGCGACGATCGTCGAGCTACCTAAGAAAGAGGCTCCAATGCCTCCGATGGGCGGCGGAATGGACGGAATGATGTAATCAACCGCTCCACGTGAGTGAAGAGAGGCCGCCTCAGGGAAACCTGTGGCGGTTTTTTTTTGGCAAGGTTGGCGAGGTTGGCTCGTTGGCAAGGTTGGCTCGTAGCTCGTCTGCTGCTTGGGACATCGGTCAATAAATGGGCAACTCGAAGCAAGTAGCCAGCAATTCATGGCGAGTCCGCGAGCTGATCTCAGCGAACGAGCCAACGAGCTAACCTTGCTAATCTCAGCTAATGAGCTAACCTCGCTAACCTCAGCTAATGGCCAAGTACGCCCATGCCCCCAAGCTCGGCAGGGCAAAGTTGTCGAGGCCACGGCCCAAGAGGGATTCGCTGGCGGTTAACCCGGCGACCACGGCCACGAGGGACCACGAAAAGGGAATGTTGTGGGCGAGGCAGAGGATGATTCCGACGCCAAAAAAACTGAGGCTGCCTGCGACCGACTTGCCGAACCACAGTTTGGGTGAGGGAATTTGGCCTCCCAGTTCGGCGACGAAGTCGAGAATGCCCATGGTGAGCAGTCCGAAGCGGTAGGCATTGGTGGCGAGCTGCGGGCTTTCGGGAGCCCACGGACTGAAGTAGAGCAGCCACGCCGAAAGGCCGATTCCGAGGGGGAATGCCACTTCGCCCCAGGTTTTGCGCGGTACGTCGTGGATGCTGCTCAGCACTTTGAGGAGTTTCGAAGCGGTGAGCACTGCGGTAAATAGGCCGGCTAAGACGAGCATCCAGCTGGGGCTGAGGTAGGCGGGTAGCCACATGCTCACGATGGCAGAGGTTACGTGCATGAACTTACGCGTGACTGTTGCAGGAATGCGGGTGCTGCGTTTGACGGCTTCGGCGAGGCCAAAAAGGGTTCCGAAGATGCCAATGAAGGCCCAAAATGCGAGGGGTGGGGTCATGGTTGGTGCGGTGTAAAGTAGTATGCGGCGTAGCTGCGAATGATGCGGATGTCGGGGTCAGGCATGCGGTTGACGCGGTTGTCGGTCTGCACTAGGGCATAGATGCAGCGCGTAGTCTGTCGGCGCTGGGCCATCTGGTGCAGGGCCCCGGCGACGGCGTTTCCGAGGCCTTTGGCCTGGAATTCGGGCAGGAGCCCGATGGTTTTGAAAATGACGGTTCCGTCGGCCAGAGCAAACAGGTAGCTGAATCCCACTCGGCGCTCGCCGAGTTGAACCCAGTGCAGGAGCGGGGTTCCGCCGTGCGTGCTGGCGAGCGAGCTGCGCCAGCGGTCGAACTGGGACTCGGTGAGGGGTTGGTAGCCAAAGTTTGCGCCAAAGACGGCATCGATCATGCCGCGAAGGGCGGGCACGTGCTCGGAATCGCCCGGATTCAGTGGCTTAAGGGCGAACCCTTGCTCGGTCCACCGGTCGAGAAAGGGCTGCGACACATCGATTACGCCCTGAAAGTCCGTGCGTTCAGCCGACCGGTAGGCAATCGTCTTGGCGGGATTTTGGGCGGCCAAAAGCGCGGCGTACTCAGGCCGGGTGCGCCACTCGCCCGGAACGAACGGCGCCCCAGAGTCCTCGGTAACTACCCGGTAGGGCAAAAAGGTCGATCCGAGCATGGGGCCAATCCACGCTCCGGGGTACTGGGCGCGCAGGGCGTTCCATTCGGCCGCGAATTCGTTGGGTTCGCAGTCGGGTTCGGTTTCGAAGTAGCCAAAGGCCCAGGTGCTTGGGCCCGCCGACGGAAGGGCGTAGATGCCTGCCACGAAGCAGCGTCCGTCGTACCACCGGGCTTGGGGTTGTTCGGTAAAAAAGCTCCAGGCGTGGTGCAGTACGAACTCGTTCGGATCGTAGTCGGCGAACGACGCGTAGTGCATGCGGCGCAGTTCGCGAAGCCGTCGGGGCGGAATCGGTTCAATCATGGGTAGAGCGGGTGAGAGTTCCGGAGGTGGCGTCGAGCAGGACGTGTTCGCCAGTGCGAAGGTGCTGGGTGGCGCCGTCGACCCCAACGAGCGTAGGGATTCCGAGCTCGCGCGCCACAATCGAAGCGTGGCTCAATAGGCCACCCTGCTCGATGATGAGGCCTTTGGACTGTGCGAGGAGCAGGCTCCACCCCGGGTCGGTGTGGCGGGCCACGAGAATGTCGAATTCGGGCCAGGGGCCGGGCTGAAACTCGGGCATGACGAGAACGCGCCCTTCGATGCGTCCTGGGACGACGCGTCGTCCGGTCATCGATGCGGAACCTTTGCTAGCTTCAGCCCGGGGCGGTGCTTCGCCGGGCATCCACGCGAAGGACCGGGGTAGGGGTTCGTTCGTGAACGCGGCGTATTCGGCTTTGCGGCGGGCCACCGCCTCGCGCCACGTGCGCGCTTCGGCGTCGATCCATTCTTCGCGCGTCAGCCAGAATACGTCGTCGCGGTGGTCGAGTAGGCCTTCGGCGGCGGCAAGCTCACCAGAGCGCAGCAGCAGGCGGCGAAGCCATCCAAATGCCGTAGAGCGAAGCAGTCGCAGCTCTTCGCGCTGGCGAATGAACTGGCGCAGCTTGCGAATGCCCCACGGCATGCGGGATTCGTCGGTTGAAACTGCCTTTGGAATAGGGTGCGCGGCGGCCGAGCGCAGCGTTTCGGCTAGCAGGCCAAATGAATCCATCGGACTAGCCTGCTCAAGCTTCAGCTCGTTGGGGAAGCGACCGCCAAATTCCGCCAAATAGCCTTCAAGGGCCTGCGCCGCCGAAGACTGGCTTTGGAGAACTGCGTAAAATCCGTGTTCGTCCCGGCGTTCAAGGGCATCAGCTGCCCCGGGAACCTCAAGGCAGGCACAGGCCACGTGGTGAAGCAGCCGCAGCTGCGCCACGCTCGGAGTGTCCATGCGCAAAAAGTGCTCGAGCTGGTCAGGGGCAAACTTTTTTTCGGCCCATCCGAGCAGCGTCATCAGTGCCGTATCGTTTTCGACCGTCAGGTACCAGCGGCGCAGCCAGTCCGCCTCGAGGTTCCGCCAAATGCGCTGCACGTCAGGGGTTTGTAGCCGCGGCCAGTCGAGGTCGGCCAGCATGCGGAACCCGCGGCGCACGTCATCGGTGAATTGGATTCGCTTGCACTTGAACGTGAGCAGTTTAATCAGGACAATGGGGTAGTAGGTGGCGCGTAGCCAGGTGCTGGGGCGAATGGATTCCGGCAAAAACGGGTGCGCGTTGGTTTGCGCCGAAATCATGCGCTCGAGGTTGACTTTGTTGCGTCCGTAGCCGGGCAAAAACGCCATCATCGCGTACCAGTGGTTCATGACGTAGTACATCCGGCCATTGACCGAGGTGACGAGGTGGTCGAACACCTCGGCGTTCCGTTGGATTTTTTGGCGCGGAACCCCACTCGCCGAAAGCAAGTCTTGGTACACCGTGCGGTACAAATTGGCGGCCACAGACACCGTCATGGGGAGCACGACGCCCGCATAGGATTCGGCCAAGTTGGAGTTGTCCAAAAGCCACGGCTCGTGGTGCCAGTCCGCCGTCACCGGACGGGCCTGAAGCAGGGTAAGCTTGCGTCCGTCCCACGTCCATTCGGCATCCATGGGGCGCCCAAAATGCCGTTCGAGGTCGTGGTAGGTCTGGTGAAGTGCCTTGTGGAGGGCAGGGGTCCACGGGCTTGGGCCGGCGGGGTCGGTACGGAATTCCGCCGTCTCCGGATTCATCCGCAGGCATTCCAGGTTGCGGCGGTCGTCGGGTCGGGTGTACCAGGTTCCGCCCGAAGGGTAGAATCCGCGCTCCTCGACCGGGTAACCGTTCACGACGTGCGCGCAAAGTCCAGGGGCTAAGGCCACCGCGTAGCGGTTGGGGTGCGTGAACAGGACTCCGGATGCTACGGCATCGGCGACCATGGGTTGGATGACGATTCCGTGCGGACCTCCCTCGGTCGGCATGCTTTCGGCGACCCGCATGACGGCGTCGGGCAATTGATCAAAGGGGACGCCCAGTTCGGTCCGAAAGGCTCCGGCAGCCGCGGTAGTTTCGGTGTCTTCAGTGGCTGACGAGCTGCGCACGGCGTACCACTTGGGGTTGCCCAATTCGCGGGCAATTTCTTCGGTCGGAACCTCCACGTGCGCAAGCACCCAATCCGCCCGGAGCGAAACCATGGGTAGCGTCCGAAATCCGCCGTGCTTGAGCCGTTTGAGGCCAAGTGCTTTGTTGCCAAAGGTTCCGAGCACGACTTAAGGAATCAGGTTGGTAAGCAGGTATGCGAGCACCGCGCTGGCCTGAAGGAGTTTGCGGCGGCTGAGGATGGGTTTAAGGCTGTAGGCGGTCGCGCCTGCGCCAACCACGGCAAGGGAGGCTGCTGCGGCCCAGGGGTAGGGCTCGAGAGAGGCGTGCCACATGGTCCACACGGCCACAGCGGTCACGGAGAAGGTGAGGAGGGCGCTGCCCCGGGTTCCGAGGCGCGAAGAGTAGCTGTCGCGGTAGGCCGTTTCTTCTTCGGGAGCGAGGCATTTGCGCGCAATTTCGATTTGGGCACTCAGGGCCCAGATACTCATGCCGTGCCACCAGATGGACGGGGTCCAGTCAAGGCTTTGTGTGAGGGCGGCGTAGGCGATCCACTGCAAAAAGAGCATTTGGGCCAGCATCACTACGTTGTAGAGGTAAAACCGTGGCTTGAGCCACTTGAGCGGACCCACTTCGTAGCGGGCGGCAAGGCTGTATGCGAGCAATCCGGCCGAAAGCAGCCCCGAGAGCGGGTCGAGGACGGCGTGTAGGGTGATGAAAATTCCGCCGTTGGCAAAGCCCAATCGGGTGAGTTCGCGCTCGGTAACTAGTCCGCGCTGAAGAGGGCGGTCCGGGTGGTGCAGGTCGTCGACGTCGCGGTCGCGGAGCTCATCAATGATGCGTGTGTGCAGCAAAAAGCTTATGCCGGCGACGCCGAGGGCAGCGTACTTCCAAAGTGGTTCTGCAACGCCTATGGGCTGGAGCACCGCCCATGTCGAGTAGAGCACCGCCAGCGTAGTCGGGACGAGCGCCAGGAGCGGAAAGCGCTCAGTTTGGTATCGCCAAAGCCTGAGGGCTAGCGGTTTATGATTTAACGAATGCATGTGCTTGGTGGTAAAAAGGTACGCGGTCAGCCGGCAGGTCGGTCACTCGAGTCCATGTCTGAAGCCACCATTCCGGGAATTCGGTGCGGAACCGGTGGTCCCAAAAAATGAGTGTCGAGCCCGCGGCGCTGGCGCGGTCGACGGTGGTAAAAAAGTCGTGAACTTGGTCAGGGTTTCGCCCCTCGAGCACGTCGGATGCGTGGATACCGCGCACCTCAGCGGGCGCTGCCGCAAGAGCCGATTCGAGGCTTTGGTGGTGCAGGTTTAGGTGCTGGGCGGCCCCAGTGAAGCCTTCGTCGAGGTAGGGGATTCCCGATGCGAGGTACTGGCCAAACAGGGGGTATTCCGCAAATGGGTTGTCGCTTAAGTGGCTGATGGCGAGCTTTTCGCGAAACTGTTTGAGGTAGTTGATGGGCTGCTTGACGCGTTCGGATGCCTCAATGAGTCCCGGGTGGCGCGCCGAACCGTCTACGCGTTGGGGTTCAAAGTAGCGGTGGGCGATCCATTTCCAACGCGGGGTTTGCCAGGGGCCATCCCATGCCGCAATTTGTGCTTCAATGTTCGGAGCGGTACGAAGGGTATTCCTCGTACTTTTTGGAACCAGCAGCGGCACTACCCCACGTGCAAACAGTCCCAAAAACCGTTCGAGTCGGCCGTCGTGCAGCAAGCCTCCTCTCCCTTGGCGGTAGCCAAAAGCAAGGTTTCGGTCCGCTTCACGAAGGTCCAGTGCGTGGATTTTGGATTGAATGTGTGCAAGTTGGACCGATTCAAGATCGTACAGCTGAAGGTTGGTAAAGCCCCTCAGTGCCAATTCCAGGGCATGGTCGCCGCCCGACGCGATCAGGTGGTAGTGGTCCGCTGGGTGTCGCGTCCAGAGTTCCTGGATCAGGCGGGTGTCTTCCCAAGACTGGGCGTAGTGCGGGCGGGTAGGCATTCTCAAATATCCGTATTTGCCTTCATCCTGCGTTGGTGGTTTTCGCAGAATGTTGGCACATCATTACGATTTTCTGCGGAATCGCGCCGTATTTTCGCGCTCCACTCGTCCAAGTGGTGAAATAGGTAGACACGAGGGACTTAAAATCCCTTGGCCAGTGATGGCCGTGCGGGTTCGATTCCCGCCTTGGGCACGTACTTTTGAGGCATGCACCCGCGGCATTGCCTCTTTTTTTTCGCCCTATCCCTACTTGGGTGGAATGCCGTCGCGCAGGTTGGGGCTCCGGAGGCGTTGGATCGCTTTGCGTCCCGAGTGCTTGATTCCGCATGGAGGCCCGAGGTGCTGGGCTACATCAGGAATACCGAGTTTTTTCACCCCGCCGAGGAAGGCCGCACGCGTTTTGGCGCTCTGGTTGGGCTGCGCAGAGGGTACGAGCTCAAGAATGGTCGCAGCGTGGAACTGGGGCTGATGGCCAACCAAAGTTTTGGGGCTGCACCGCAGTTGCTGCCGTGGGTGGCGCTTCGTGCTCAGGGTGCTCGCTACCAGATCCAGTTTGGCAGCATCGCTGACAGGGGGCACGGGCTTCCGCGGCAGCTGCTGAATCCGGATTTGCGCTATGCGGTTCCGGTAGTGTATGGGTTGAGCGGAACCGGTGATTTTAAGCGGTTTCGCGCCCACTATTGGGCGGAGTGGTTGACGGCTATTGACTACGGAAGTCCATTCAAAGAACAAATTCACGGTGGTGCCACTGCCGGATGGGTCGGCGAACATGCGCGCCTCGAGGGGGTGCTTCAGTACCACCATGTGGGGGGGCAAATTGATTCGTCGCCTGCTGCGGATGGCAATCGCTTGAACTATGGGTTGATGGGGCAGGCATCGTTAGGTGCCGTCGAGCTGCGCGCTGCGCATGTGCGCTACGCGGATCCGCTGGAGCGTTTTGGCCCCGAGGCCCAGGGCTTCGGAACCTCTGCCGAGGTGGCGGTGACGGCAAGCCCTAAGCTTCGCGTTGAGGCCAGCTACTGGCAGGCTGAGAATTTTCGGGCTCCGCTGGGGCAAGGGATTTTTCAGAGCCGGAATCCAGAGGATCCCAGCACATGGTACCGGGAGCAACCTCAGCTGCTGGGCTTAGGATTGGCGTGGGAAGGATTGGCTTCGTTGCGCATTCGCGCCTGGTACGACTTGGTGGACCGCAGCATCCAACCTTCGGTTACCTGGGTTCGCTGCGTGGTGCTGGATCCGCTTTAGGGGACCAGGCATAGTAGATGCCGAGGCCAGCGATCAGGTGGTTGCCCGCGAGTCGGGCGCGCCAATGCTTTGTGATTTGGTAGTCCGCAGTGAGGTTGGCGCCGGCAAAGACTCCGCCGTCGGGACCGTCGACGGCAAGCAGCGCGGAATTTTGGAGTGTATGAACGAGGTGGTAGCCTGAAAGGCCTCCGGCCTGAAGTGCGAATCGCCACCGGTCGTTGGGGCGGTAGCTAGCTTCGGCCCCGAGCATGAATGAGAGCTGGTGCCACGAGTTCCACATCGCTGATTGAATGACGAAGAACTGCCAAGGGGCGTCGGGACGGGTTCCGAGGCGAATGCGCGTCGCGAACATCGGGTGGTTGTGGTTGAAGCGGTAGGCCCACGCGGTATCGCGAAAGGTGAAGGCGTACTGGCTCTGGCCGGGCAGGGTGCTGGGGTCGCGCCAGGTTCCCGGAACCTGAATCCAATCCCGGCGTGTTACAGCGTCATCTGCATGCCACGTGCGCAGGTAGCCAAGTTCGAATTCGATTCGCGGAGTTTGGGCCCAAAGTTGCGGCGCAGTTAGTGTGGCGGCGGCAAGAATTGCACAGAAAAACGGTTTCATAAGTGAAATCTACGGGGATTTTGAAGATTTTTTATTAAGTGTACGCAGTACGCTTACTACTTTTAGGACATGAGAAAACTACTCCTAGGTTTGGCTTTGGTTGGCGCGACCGCAGGTTCCGCGCAAATTTTGAGTGTGACGCCGGCTTTTCCGACCCAAAATGACACGGTTACGATTGTGTACAATGCGGCTCAGGGCAATGGGGCGTTGGTCGGAACCACTCCCGTGTACGCCCACGCCGGGTTGATTACGTCGGCCTCGACGTCGCCCACCAACTGGCAGTTTGTGCAGGGCACCTGGGGGCAGCCTACCGCAAAGGTGCTGATGACCGATTTGGGAGGCAACATCCACCGGATTAAGTACCACATTCCAACGTTTTATGGGTTTCCGACGGGAACTCAGGTGCAAGAATTGGCGTTTGTGTTTCGAAACGCAGCCGGAACCGTGGTGGGGCGCAGCGCCGACGGTTCGGACATCTACTACCCGATTTATCCTGCAAATGCGGGGTTGCTTGCGGCATTTTTTGCACCCACTGGTCCTCAGATTGCGCACCCCGGGGATACCATTTCGCTCGTGGCAGCATCGAACCAAAGCGCAACACTGAAAATTTACGACAATGGGGTGCTGAAGACTACTGTCTCGAATGCCGCATCGCTGAACTACGACTTACTGGTCGCACAATCCGGCCAGCACACGGTGGTGCTTGAAGCGATTTCAGGAACGTCGACAGCCTACGATACCCTGCGCTACATCAGCAATCCCAACCCCTTAGTGGCCGCGTTGCCAGCAGGCTGGCTTGATGGTGCTAATTATTTAAACGACAGCACTGTAGGATTAGTGCTTCGCGCTCCGGGAAAGGAATTTGTGTACGTGCTGGGTGACTTTAATCAGTTCGTGCCCGACACCACGTACTTCATGAATCAAACTCCGGACAGTGAGCGTTTTTGGCTAGAGGTAAAGGTGACTCCTGGCCAGACGTACGCGTACCAGTACTGGATTGATGGCGCTGTGAAAATTGCGGATCCTTTTGCCGAGTTGGTGCTTGATCCGGGTGCGGATGCGGGTATTCCTGCCGGAACTTGGCCAGGCCTGCATCCCTACCCAACGGGCAAGACCACCGGATTTTGTTCGCTACTGCGTCCTGGCAAAACAGAGTATGTGTGGAAGAATACCAACTTTACTCCGCCGGGAAAGGCTGACCTGATCATCTACGAGCTGCTCGTGCGCGACTTCATCGCTGCCCGCAACTACCAGGCGCTCATCGACACGTTGGGTTACTTGCAGCGTCTCGGAATCAATGCCATCGAACTCATGCCCAACAACGAGTTTGAGAACAACGAGAGCTGGGGCTACAACCCGAGCTTTCACATGGCTTTGGACAAGTACTACGGCACCCCTGAGAAATTCAAAGAGTTCGTGGACTCGTGCCACAGCAAGGGGATTGCGGTGATTGCGGACATGGTGTTCAACCACGCTTTTGGCCAGAGTCCATTGCTGGCGATGTACTGGGATTCCGCCAACAACCGCCCCGCCACCGACAATCCCTGGTTTAATCCGACGTGCCCGCATCCCGCGTACTGCTGGGGCCATGACTTCAATCATGAGTCGCAGGCTACCAAGGATTTTGTGGACCGAATTACGACGTTTTGGCTTCAGGAGTACCAAATCGACGGAATTCGATTTGATTTCACGAAAGGGTTTGTCAATGCGCAAACCGACTTTTCAGCTACCCGCCAAGACATTCTTAAGCGGATCGCGGATACGATTTGGGCAGTAAACCCCAATGCCCATGTCATTTTGGAGCACTGGTGCAACAACAGCGAAGAAAAGATTTTGTCGGACTACGGAATGATGCTCTGGGGCAACCAGACCTACAACTTTCACCAAGCGGGCGCGGGCCATAGCCAGAGCAACTTCTCGTGGGCCTACCACGGTTCGCGCGGATGGTCTCAGCCTGGACTGGTTTCGTACCCCGAGAGCCACGACGAAGAGCGCCTGATGTACGAAGTGAACACGTACGGCAACCAGTCCAACGCCAATCACAATCCGCGGTCACTTGCCACCGGCTTAGGTCGGGCCGAGGCAGTGAATTTGTTTGCCTACTTGATTCCAGGTCCACGAATGATTTGGATGTTTGGCGAATTGGGCTACGACGTGTCGATCAACAACCCCTGCCGCGTGTGCAACAAGCCGATTTTGTGGAACTACTATCAGGTTCCGGAGCGTCGCCGACTGTACGATGTGACGGCGGCCATCTTCAATGTGCGCCGAGCCTACCCGGCGACATTTAGGGACGGAACCTTCAGCCACAGCCTCGCTGGAAATGTGAAGCGAATGATCTTCAATAGCCCGGGAATGGACGCGGTCGTGCTCGGCAACTTCGCGGTGACTACGCAGAGTGCCATCCCGGCGTTTACCAAGGTCGGCACCTGGTACGAGTACTTTACGGGCGATTCCATTGTGGTTACTGATCCTACCGCTTCGCTGTCGCTGGCTCCGGGCGGGTATCGTTTGTACACCAGCGAGAAGCTCGCGAAGCCACAAATCACGCTTTCAGATCCAGAACTGACAGCAGCTGCAACTCGGGTCTTTCCTAATCCAGCGCTTGACGGATTTTGGCTGGAGCGCCCTGCCGCAAAGGGACAGGTTGAGCTCGTTGATGTTCAGGGTCGCGTGCTTCGCCGATGGATGCGTGCGGGTTTAGACCTTGAGCACTTCGACTTAGGCGAGTTGCCCGCAGGTTGGTACGTGCTCAACGTGCAGGACGAGCTGGGCAGCGAGCGCCATACCTTGCAGGTTCAGTACTAGAACTTTATGATTCGTCGCCTCGTTCTCGCTAGCGCGCTGCTAGCCACCCAGTTTGCGTGGGCTCAGATTCCGTACCGCCTGAGCGTGCGCACGGATGGGCTGACCTACGGAGCAAATGCCGCCCTTTTGGGTTGGAACGCATATGCCACGTCCCAGCACCGCGGCTTTAGTGAATTCGAACTCGCTACGTTGGGGTCGCCTCAGGCCGTTGGTTGGGACCGTGTGGCGCTCAATCGATGGGATGAGGCCGCAGGCCACCGCTCGGACTACGCGCTGTTTGCAGCTTTTGGGACCGCCGGCCTCACCGCCCTTGTCCACACTCAAGCCGACCGCCGCTTTGGTGATGCAGTGGTCTTGGGGAGTATGTGGTTTCAGACCAACCTGAGTACTTTGATGCTGACGGACGCTGTGAAGAATTCGGTGCGTCGCAACCGGCCGTTTGTATACTACGACGGGGCACCTTTGGCGGAACGCATGGAAGCCGACGCGCGCAAGTCCTTTTTTTCGGGCCACGCCAGCCTCACGGCCTGCAATACCTTTTTTGCCGCCAAAGTGTGGAGCGACATGCACCCTGACTCGCGCTGGTCCCCAGTGGTGTGGTCGGCGGCAGCGCTGGTTCCGGCCTATGTGGCCTGGCAGCGGGTTGAGGCGGGCAAGCACTACCCCTCAGACGTCGTCGTCGGAACCGTCGTAGGAGCAGCCGTGGGCTACCTCATTCCTACGATTCACTTGGGCCGTTGACCCAGCGAATCTGGGCCACGTGGGGCTTTAGCCCAATCCAAACGGGGCTTGTAGTTCCCGGAGTTAGGGTGATGCTGTCCGCGGGAAGCTCGAGCTTCCATCCTTTGGGCGCCGACCCCGTTACCGCATAGCGCCCCGGCGGAACGTGGTCCTTCCACTGCCGGTTTTGCGCAATGAGTACAACGCGGTGCGCATGTGCTCCACGCAATTCCAATTCGACATTTGGCGGTTGCCCCGCATAGGTGTAGGTAATGTCCAGCCAGCATGGAGTGGCTTCTTGGGGCTTCGGAACCAGGTCTGATTTAGGCTGGTGTGTGAACTGATGGCGTGCAAAGAGTTGCAGACTGAGTTGCTTGCTTTGCGGATTCCACACTGCGGCAAGCCCTCGGCCTCGATGGACTGCGTGAATTTGGGCTATGGGTCCCCACTCAACAAAGCTCCCACGAAACGCTCCGCGGTCAGGGAGGTGGTAGCGAATCATTGCTTGCCTTCCTGAATATCCCAATGTCGCGGTACCCCAGAGGGTTTGGCTGTAGCTTACTCGTGCGAGGGCCTGCGAATGGCCTCCTTGCGATACTACTTGAACCCAAAATCGGCTAGGGCCCCAACTCGTGCGGAACCCGATTTGCTGCTGGCTGTGGTGAACGAGGTTGGTGCTTCGCCATTCTGCGATGCTGCGACCTCGGCGAAGGCGGACGAGGTCGGTGGTTCCGACTGCATTGATGCTCCGTCGCCATTCCAGGTCACCGTGGCGGATTCCAAAGCTGC
>JAURGG010000036.1 GCA_030833905.1 Schleiferiaceae bacterium | reverse complement strand
GGACCTCGACGACTACAACAAAGAAGTCTACCAGGGCCTGCACGTGACTGCCATGGGCGGAGCCTGGATGGCCGTCGTCTACGGATTTGGCGGAATGCGATTGGTCGGAGAGGACCTGCACTTCAAGCCGTTCCTGCCCGAGCAGTGGGGCGGAATCACCTTCCACCTGCGCTGGCGCGGAGCCCTGCTCTCGGTCCGCGTCGAGCAGAACCAACTGACCGTGCGTAACTTAGAGGGATCTGCAGCGGAATTCTATGTGGGCGGAACCCTCCAGAAGCTCGCCGCAGGCAGCGAACAAACCTACCCCCACGCATGAACCGTTTCACCCTTTTAAGCATCGCTGCCGCCGTGCTCACCGCCTGCGGCGGTTCCGGATCCGTTGACCTCGGCGACGAATACGCCGGCCTCGGCTGGCGCCCCGTCGACCTTTCGGCCGAGGGCGTGACCAAGATTTACGCCACCGACTACCTCTTGAGCGAGCTCGACGAGTGGACCTTCCCTGAGGGTCTGACGGTGATGTGGCAGCAAGATTCCGCCATTTGGCGCGTCGAAGGCCGCATGAAGCAGCCCCTGGGCGTGGCCAGTATCGAGGCCGCGGGCGGAACCTACCACTTGGTGCTGCGCCAGGCTCCGGTTCAGGAAGTGGAATTCAGCCTTCCGCTCAACCCCGGCGACAGCGCTGCCACCGCCTACCTGATTGGATCGTTTAACGCGTGGAACCGCAGCAGCCACCCTATGGCACGCGACACCGCCAACGTGGCTCGATTGAAGCTCAACCTCAAGCCCGGCCGCTACGAATACAAGTTTACGGTGGGCGGAATCGAAGTCAACGACCCGGCAAATCCCACCAAGGTCCCCAACGGATTGGGCGGAGCCAACGACGTGCTCGTGGTTGCCGAACCCGGCAAAGACTGCGCCCCCATTCAGATTCTCGGCGAGCGCGAAGGCGAGCTTGCGGTGAAGGCGCTGCCCAAGGGCCAAGAACTGATCGCGTTTTGGAACACCTACCAAGTTTCGGTGCGTTCGGCCGAAGATGGCAGCCTTCGCGTGGCGATTCCGTCCGAAGCCGGCAGTGCCGAGCGCAGCCAGCTGCACCTGTACACGTTTAATGCGGACCGCTTTGGCGGAGAGGCAATGGTTCCGCTGCACGAAGGCCACGTCGTGAATTCGACGGCCCAGCTGCGCCGCGACGACTGGGAATCAGCGACCATGTACTTTGCCCTGGTCGACCGCTTTAGCAACGGCAATCCGCTCAACGACAAGCCTTTGAACCGCGCCGACGTGCTCCCCGCCAACGACTACCACGGCGGAGACGTCGAGGGCGTCCAGCAGCGCCTCGAGAAGGGATACTTCGAATCGCTCGGATTCAACACCATTTGGCTTTCTCCGCTGCACCGCAACCCGCAGGGCGCCTGGGGCCTCTGGAACAAGGGCGGCGTGTACACACGCTTCTCAGGCTACCACGGGTACTGGCCCACCAGCACGTCCAAGCCGGACGCCCGCATGGGAACCGCCGACGAGATCCGCCGCTTCAACCAAGTGGCGCACGACCGCAACCTCAACACGCTGATTGACTTTGTCGGCCACCACGTGCACCTCGAGCACCCCGTCCTCAAGGCCCACCCCGACTGGATCACGTCGCTCTACCTGCCCGATTCGTCGCTCAACACCGAGCGCTGGGACGACCACCGCCTGACGACGTGGTTCGACAAACACCTTCCGACCCTGAACTCGCAGCGACCTGACGTCGTGATGGCGATGACCGACTCGGCGTTGCCGTGGGTGCAGGACTACGGGTTTGACGGGTTTCGCCACGACGCGTCCAAGCACGTGGACCTGCTGTACTGGCGCACCCTGACGCGCAAGCTCAAGGAGCAGGTCGCCTACGTCGAGGGCCGCCGCCTCTACCAAATTGGCGAAACCTACGGGTCGCCCGAGCTCATCAACAGTTATGTGGGCAGCGGGCTGCTCGACGCGCAGTTCGACTTTAACCTCTACGACGCGGCCGTCGCCTTTTTTGGCAACTTGGGCGGAAGCGCCACGGCGCTCAAAGCCACCCTCGAAGCCAGCTTGGCGACCTACGGTCCCAACCACTTGATGGGCAACATCAGCGGAAACCAGGACCGTCCGCGCTTTGTCACCCTTGCCTCAGGCCACGTGTCGCCGCAAGAGGACACGAAGCTCGCTGGCTACACCCGCGCGACACCCAAGGCCACTGAGGCAGGGCTGGACCGCCTCGCCCTGCTGCACGCGTTCAACTGTGCGATTCCGGGAATTCCCGTGTGCTACTACGGCGATGAAGTAGGCCTCGAAGGAGCCAACGACCCCGACAACCGCCGCGACATGTCGTTTGAGGCTGCGGGCAAGCCGTCGCCCTTCAGCAAAGCCCAGCGCCTTCTGCGTTCGCGAACGGCCGACGTCTTTATGGAGCGCCGCGCAAGCTTGGCGCTGTGCTACGGCCAGACCGCCATTCGCACCGTCGGCGAGGACGTGCTCGTCATCACCCGCACCTACCCCGGTGAGACCGTGCGCGTCGTCCTGAACCGCGGCGACAAGCCCGTAACCGTCCGCATCAACGACCTCGGCCCCGATGCCCGCGTGGTGGCCGGAGAGGGCACGCTCAGCACCGTTAAGGCCGAGATTCCGCCCCGAAATTTTGCCTACATCAAATCCAACAAGTAACCCCCTTTATGAAGAAGTTCATCGCTCTTGCAGCTGCTGGCATCATGGCCGCCGCATGCGCCCCCAAGGCCGCTGAAGAAACGGCCCACGCCTTTCACCCTGACTGGTCCAAAAACGCCGTGATCTATGAGGTCAACGTGCGCCAGTACACCCCTGAAGGCACACTGGATGCCTTTGAAAAGGAGTTGCCCCGCATCAAAGATTTGGGAGTGGACATCCTTTGGTTCATGCCCATGAGCCCCATCGGCGTCGAAAAGCGCAAGGGCGAGCTCGGATCCTACTACAGCATCTCAGACTACACCGCCATCAATCCCGAATTCGGCGACAGCGCCGACTTTGCCCGCGTCGTGGACGAGGCGCACAAGCTCGGAATGAAGGTGATTCTGGACTGGGTTCCGAACCACACGTCGTGGGACCACCACTGGATGACCGAACACCCTGAGTTCTACTACCGCGATTCCGCCACAGGCGAAATCAGCAACGGCCGCAACGACCACAACCAGCCCACCGACTGGACCGACGTGGCCGAGCTTGACTACGGCAACAAAGAGCTCTGGAAGGCCATGCAGGGCGAGCTGGTGTGGTGGCTCACGAACATGAAGATCGACGGCTTTCGCTACGACATGATGGGCGGCCAGCCCCTCGAGTTCTGGCAAGAGACCAACGCCATGCTGCGCGCGGCCAATCCCGAGATCTTTTTGCTTGGCGAAACCGAGTTCTACTGGGCCCACGAGTCGCAGTGCGACATGACCTACGGTTGGGAATTCCACCACCTACTCAACAAGGCCAGCCAAGGCGAGGACGTGGCCACGATCGACGCGTACTTGGAGCGCCAAGAGAAGGATTTTCCGCAGGACGGATACCGTATGTACTTCATCGACAACCACGACGAGAATTCGTGGAACGGAACCGTCGAGAAGCGCATCGGCGCCAACGCGCAGGCGGCATACGTCATCTGTGCCACGATGGAGCAGGGCATGCCCCTGATCTACAGCGGCCAAGAGGTGGGCCTCAACAAGTCCCTGCGCTTCTTTGAGCGCGACACGATCGACTGGAGTCGCCCGTCGCAGGCCGACTTTTATGCCAAGGTGAGCGCGCTCAAGCACAAAAACCCCGCGTTGAACAGCGGTGATTTTGGCGGAACCCAATCCCGCATCACCACCGGGAATCCCCGCGTCTACGCATTCAGCCGTGCCACGGACGGAAACAGCGTAGTCGTGTTCACCAACTTTGACGCCGCCAAGGCCGAAGTGACGTATTCTGGGGCGCCCGCCGGCACCTACACGAACCACTTCACCGGCGAGTCGTTTGAGCTGGCTGAGGGCGGATCTTTGAGTCTTCCGGCCCACGGGTTCCTCGTGCTGACGAAGTAGTACGTTTTTTAAAATCCGGTTATAACCGGATTTTTAGGGGTCCCCGCCGCGCGCTGCGCGCCGGGGATTTCTTCTTTGGGCCCTGCCCAAAAAAAAGAGCGCCGCCCCTTGCGGGACGGCGCTCCAACCAATGTGTAAAGCTGCGCAAGCACGGCTTCACACCAAACCAAAGTAAAAGTAAAACCTACTTCAACAAAACCACTGTGCCAACATGGATATCACTCGAAAATGCGTGAAAACTGCGCAAAACTTCGATGAACTGTTGAACCTAGCGGATTGTATTTGTGCAGTTTAATGCCCCCCCTCAGCGGCGATCTGGTCGAGGTCCACGCCGCGGGATTTGAGCACGCGAGATACGGTAACCGCATAAAAGGCGAGGTAGGCAAAGCACACGACTCCGACCCAGAACGACTGGCGCAGACCAAGAAGGGCGTCGTCAGCCAGATAGCCCTGAAGCAAACTGACGATTCCGCCACCCATAATCATCATGATGAGCGCGTTGGATGCTTGGGGAGTGCGTCCGCCAAGGCCCGTGATGGCGAGTGTGAAGATGCATGGCCAAAGAGTCGAGGCAAACAGTCCCACACTCAAAAAGGCGTAAATGGCCAAGGGACCGTCGGCGTTCATGCCCAAGATGAGTGCCGCCGCGCCCGCCACCGAGTAGTAGAGTAGCTGGCGGGACGGGTTGCCTTTGGTGCTCCAGTCGAGAAGTGTGAGCAGCGCAATGGCCGCGAGGTAGGGCAAAAAGGCAACGGCATTGTGGCCCGCCGCAGTGTTGACTGCGAGAAACACGCCAAAGGCGGCAAGGGGCATCACCCAGCGCATGGCTTGGCGCGCGGTTCCGCTCAAGCCCATCGCGCCTGAGGCCGCGGTCCACCGTCCGATCATCAGTGACGCCCAGTAGAGCGACACGTAGGGCGCGATTTCGTGCAGCGCCACCCCCTGAAACTTCTCGAGGTAGGCCGGCAGGTTGCTGGCGGTCGAAACCTCGACGCCGACGTACACAAAAATGGCAATCATGCCCATCCAAACTTGGGTCAAGCCGAGGGTTCCGGCCGGAGCCTCGACCTGCACCGCATCAGCTTCTTCTGCGGCGGGTCCGCCAAAATCCGACTTCCAAAAAATGAATCCGAACAGCGTGAACAGCGCGCCCAGCGCCAGGTACGGAAGCTTCACCGCCTCAATGTCCAACGACGTGCTTGCGTTGGCCCCGATTCCGAAAATCGCAATACTGACTACGAGCGGGCCCAGCGTCGTGCCAAGGTTGTTCACCCCGCCCGCCATACTTAGGCGCTGCGACCCCGTCTCAGGCGTGCCCAGTGCGATCGCCAGCGGATTCGCCACGGTTTGCTGAAGGCTAAATCCCAAACCAACTACCAACAGGCCCGCCAGCAGCAGCGGAAAGGACGCCTGATTCGCCGCCGGAATAAACAATAGGGTCCCGAGGGCGCTGATCCAAAGGCCGATTCCGAGCGACTTTCCGTAGCCCACCGTCGCCACCAAATCCTTGCCCCAAAGGCGCGTCAGCAGCAAGTATCCAAGCGCACCCACCGTGTACGCCACATAAAAGATGAACGAAATCATCTGGCTCTGCCACTGCTCCAAACTGAGCTTGCTCTGAAATACCGGAATCAAAATGTCGTTGCTGGCCGCGACGAATCCCCAGAAAAAGAAAACCGAAACCAAAATGGCGAAGTGCTTGCGCATGGTGAGTGTGTTATGGTACTGGCTACTAATATAGCACATTGGCCCGTTGGTGAGGTTAGCCGTTTAGCAAGGTTAGCTGAGATTGGCTCGTTGGCTTCTGGGGGTTCGATGCTGCGTTTGCTGCGCCCAAGCTGCGAAGCAGCCCTAGCCCCGAAGGGGCCGTAGCGCGAAGTGCCGAAGGCGCGAAGCGCAGCACATTCACCCCCCTTGTCAGGCTATAACCGGATTTTACTTTTTCGCGTGCGTGCCAGAAGCGCATAGCAAGAAACAGCCCAAAGGGACCCAGCCGCACAGCGGCCCTAGCGCGAAGCGCAAAAAGCCCCGAAGGGGCCCTAGCGCGAAGCGCAAAAAGCTAACGAGCCAACCGGCCAACCTCGCTAATTCAGCCAAGGCCGCGGATCCTGGTTCTGCGTATTCATCCACAGCTCAAAGTGCAGGGTGGCGGCACCTGTTTCGGGGTCTTCCATCACGCGACCGAGGGCCTCTTTGGTGTCAACCTTGGATCCTTTAGCGACAAACACTTCGGCCAAGTTGGAGTACACCGTGAAGTAGTTGCCGTGGCGAACCAGCACGACCTTGCCAGCCCCGGGAACACTCACGACCGAAGCGACTTCGCCCTGAAACACGGCGCGGGCTGTGGACTTCGCGGGGGTTCCGATGTCGACACCTGGGTTCTTGATGGTGACGCCCGCGGCTCCCGGAACCGCATTCTCTCCAAATGTTTGCGTGATTACGCCCCGCTCGACGGGCCACGGAAGCTTTCCGCGGTTGGCCGCAAAATCTTTGGCGAGGGCCGCCGCCTCAGGCGTCAGTGAGTATCCGCCGCCCACGTCCTTGGCGCCCGTCCTGCCAGCGGACGCCTCGCGCTGCTTGCGAAGTTCTTCCTTGATGATGGCCGCAATTTGCTTCTCGAGCTTGGCGAGTTCTTGCTTCTTTTTCTTGATTCCGGTCGCAATCTGACCCTCTTTCTTTTTGAGGGCATTCAGGGCCTTGGCCTGCTGGGCGCGTTCTTCGGCGAGCAGCTGCTTCTGACGCAGCTCCTGACCCAGCAACTCCTTTTGACGGTTGCGCTCGACTTCCACTGCTGCGACCCGTTGGGCCTGAGCCTCTTGATACGCGCGAATTTCTTCGACCTTCTCTTTGCGGAACTCGGTGTACTGCCGTAGGTAGTTCATGCGCTTGATGGCCATTGACAGGTTTTCGGCTCCGAGGATGAATCGAAGTGCCTGCTCGGTCGAGCCGCGCTGCTGCGCTTGGCGGAGCATTTCGGCATACTCCTTCATCATCTGGTCGATTTCGCGGTCCTTTTCGGCAATGTCACCCTGCAGGCGGGCGATTTCAGACTCGCTTTGGCGGACCTGCGCCTGCACATTGCGAATCAGGGCCTCACGCGCCTTGAGCTTTTTCTCGAGGGCGCGCAGCTCGCCGAGCGTGAGGTCGCGGTCCTTTCGGGTCTTTGAAAGCAGCTCGTTGGCCGCGCTAATTTCACTTTGGAGTCGGGATTTTTCGGCCTCAAGCTTGGACTTGGTGTCGCCCGTTTGGGCGGCCATTCCCCACGGAAGCACCAGCGCACACGCCAGTACCCACACCCAACTAGAACGACGCCCGACCATAGTTCGAAGGTAGTTCAAACGGAAACGCCACATCGGCACTTTGCGTGCGTTCCGACACCCGGAATTCTGCGCGTGCTGACTGACTCGGAACCACCGCAATCCATCCGCCATCACCCGTGTAGGTGACGGTGACAGACTCGCCCTTGCTCGTGAGGCGCTGCCACAGGACGGGGCCGGGGTTCACCGCTGAGGTGGCGACTTCGACGCGCACCGAATAGGTTCCGCGCTGCTCAACCACCGACATCACCACGGCGCTGTCCTCAACTGACCACTGAGCGCCCGTCAAGGTCGTCGGAACCGCCAAGGGCAACCCCAGCGCCAGCCGTCGCGCGTCTTCGGTCCGAAGGTCGATGCCCATGGAACGCAGGCGGTCCAGCGGCTCGTTGATGTACTGACGGTAGATTTTGACATAACCCTGCACGGAGTCGTGGTAGACCCGGGCACGTCCAATTTTGAGGCCGATGATGGGGTCAGCAACGTCCATCCAAATAAGAGGCTCAGGGGCACTTTGCACGCGCAGGTCGAGCTTGGCCGAATAGGATTTGCCGCCAAACTCAACTTTGATGGTTCCGACAGAGCGGGTGCTGGGCGTTGGGGCCTTAGCCCGAAGTTCGAGGGCAGATCGGTGGGTTTCATACATAGGGCGTTCGGCGACTTTAGGCGCGGTTTCAGTCGGAACCTGCGGTGCCCGACTGCGGCATCCCGCAATACTTACGACGGCCAAAAGCCAAAAAACGTACTTCACAGGGTCGGAAGTTGGTTGAGTTTGCGAACCAGGTCTGAAGAAGTGTTGCCCAAGAACTGCGCTTGCTGGTAGAACCGTCGGGCTTCGGACGTTGCCCCGAGGGCAGCATGAATGTCTCCGGCGCGTTCGACAATGGTGGCTGACTCGAGTCCGCCCGAGTCCAGTGCGCGCTGAATCGCCTCTTTGGCCTTCGGAAGCTTGCGTTGGGCCTCATAGACGGCCGCGAGCGTGTCCCAAAAACTCGCTTCGCGGTCGGCGAGTGTGACGGCCTGCAGCGCGAGCTCCTCGGCGCGCCGAAGGTCCATCTTGCGCATCGCCAAAAAGTAGGCGTAGTTGTTCAGCGTAGTCGGGTTCTGCGGATTCAGGATGAGCGCGCGATCAAAATGGGCGCGAAACTCTTCTGTTTTGCCCAATCGGTACGCGACCTCGCCGAGGTAGAGCTCGTACTGCTCGGCGACCTCGGGGTCGCCTGCTGCCCGCGCCAGGCCTTCACTCAGTGCGGCATAGGCGGCCTCGTGGTCCCCGTTGCGGTTTAAGGCAACGCCCACAAACAGTCGGCCAAAGGGGTGCTGGGGCTGGGCCGCCTCGGCCGCTCGTGCGTCGCGCAAGAGGTCTTCGGTGCGGTTGGCGTCGAGGTCCAGCTGCAGGAGCTGCTGGTAGACGGGCCACTCGGTTCCGCCCGGAAGGGTAAGGCAGGTGCGCCACGATGCCTCAGCCGTCGCCACATCGCCCAACCAGCGGGCTATGTCGCCGCGCAGCGCCCAAAATGCGGGGTTGGCGGAATCCTGGGCCAGAAGGCCTTCGGTCCAGCGCACTGCGAGGCTGGCTACAGCGGCGTTCGTAGGATCCTCTTCGAGAAAGCTGGTCGCGTAGGCCACTTTGGCGCGCTCGGCGATTCCGGGGTCCGACCAAATGCCCTGAGCGGTTGCAAGCGCTTCGTCCCAGCGTCCGGACCCCGCCGCCCATCGCAAAAACTGCCACCGGGAATCGACCACGTCGGGAAAACTGCGCAGCACGTGGCGGTAGGCCATGTAGGCCTCTTCTTCACCTCCAAGTTCGGCCAGCGTTTGGGCATAAAGTAGCGCCGCCTGAACGTCTGTGGGGTTGGCGGCCACCCACTGTGCCACCGTGTGCAGGGCAGAATCCCCCTCGTACAACCGCATGTAGACGTTGCGGCGGGACGACACGGCATTCATGCTCAGGCCCTCGGCCTGCACGGCAAAGTCAATGAATTCAAGGGCTGCCACGTAGTCTTCGCGGCCAAACGACCACTCGGCAGCGGTCCAGTATCCGCGCACGTCAGGGTGACCCAGGCCGTGAAGGCGGTGCTGGCACTGCGCAAACGACTCGTAATCTTGCTGGTAGTAGGTAACCAGCGCGAGCAGCTCCCAGGTCGGAATGTTGGTCGGATGGTGCTGCGCACTGAACACCAGCTCGCGGCGGGCCCGGTCGAGAAGCTTCGCACGCTTGGCGGGCGGCGCCTGCTGGGACTCGACCAAGAGCGCTTCCGCCTTGGACTCAGGCAGGTAGGTTGGGGTCTGCGCCCACGCACTCCCTGCGGCCCACACGGCCGCGAACGTCAAAAGGAGTGCGCGCAACCTCATTCGCCTTCGAGTCGGGAATAGTCGCCCAAGCTGAGCGACACGAACTGCCCGTCGAGCGAAGCGTGCCGGCCAATCATCGAGTTGCGCAGAGTGATGCGCGTGAGGTGGCTGTCTTCGCCAACGATGCAGTCGGTCAGGGTAGAATCGGTCACGGTGCTGCGGGCCCCGATGCTGACGTGGGGTCCGACCGTGCTATTTACAATTTTTGCGCCAGGCCCGATGAAGCAGGGCGGAACCACCGTCGCATTCACCAGTTCCGCCTCGGGCGAAACCAGCTGTTCCTCGTGCTGCACAAACTCCAGGATGCGCCCGTTGGTTTCGACGGTCACGTCTTTGTTGCCGCAGTCCATCCAGGCGTCGACGGTTCCGGGCACAAAGCGCAGGCCGTCGTTTTTCATGTTCTCGAGGGCGTGGGTGAGCTGGTACTCGCCGCCGCCCTTGATGTCGTGATCGATGAGGTGCTGAAGCTCACGGCGCAGGCGGGCTCCATCTTTAAAGTAGTAGATGCCGATAATCGCGAGATCGCTGACAAACTCTTGGGGCTTCTCGACAAATTCGACGATGCGGCCGTCTTCGCCCAGCTGTACGACGCCAAAGGCGCGCGGATCCTCGACTCGGTTGACCCAAATCACGCCGTCGGCGCTGGCGTCGAGCTTGAAGTCGGCGCGAAATAGGGTGTCGGCAAAGGCCACGACCACCGGGCCCTCAAGGTGCTCGGCGGCGCAGAGCACGGCGTGTGCGGTGCCCAAGGGTTTGTCTTGGTAGTGAATGCTTCCGGTGGCGCCTTGGCCCGCGGCAACGTCGAGCAGCATGCGCTCTACTTCGTCGCCAAACTCGCCCACCACATAGGCGATCTGCTTGAGGTCGTCGCCGACGATTCCCGAAATGTCTTCAACAAGGCGCTGCACAATGGGCTTGCCGGCCACGGGAAGCAGCGGCTTCGCGGTGGTGAGGGTGTGCGGACGCAGGCGCGATCCGCGGCCTGCCATGGGAATAATAATGTTCATCGTTCGGGTTGCGGAATGGTTTGGTTCCGCAAAAATAGGGACTTAGCCCCGCCCGCTGTGGCCAAATCCGCCCGATCCGCGCTCGGTGGCGTCCAATTCGTCCACAATTTGCCATTCCGCGCGTTCGTAGCGCGCAAAAACGAGCTGGGCGATTCGCTCGCCGGGGGCAATTTCAAATGCTTCGGAACCGTGGTTCACCACAATCACCCCGACCGGTCCGCGGTAGTCGGCGTCGATGGTTCCGGGGCTGTTCAGCACGGTCACGCCGTGCTTGAGCGCCAGTCCAGACCGCGGGCGCACCTGCGCTTCCCACCCGTCGGGCAGAGCCATGCGAAGGCCCGTGGGAACCAGCCGGCGTTCACCGGGCTTCAGCAGCACCGATTCACTGAGGTGGGCCCTGAGGTCAAGCCCTGCCGAATGGGGCGTGGCGTATTCGGGCAGCGGGTACGGGGATTCGTTGATGACGCGGATCATATTCGTGAGCTTAAGGTGTTCGGCGCTTCAAAAGAGCGCGCTCACTGCGGAGCACTACCGCCAGCATGAGCACCACGGCGGCGGCGGCGGGCCAGCCGGGTTGGTGAAACGCGGTTCCGCCCAAGACCAGCGCAGCCAAGGTGTACAGCCCCAGGCGGCCCCAGTCGTACGGAACGGGATGAAATTTTTGGCCCAACACCAGCGAGAGCGCCAGCATGCCCCCGTAGCTGAGCAGGGTGGCGTAGGCGGCCCCCATGATTCCGAGCTGGGGAATCCACGCGATGTTGCCCGCCGCCGTGAGCGCAAAGCCAAAGAGCGTGATCCACAGACCCATCATCGTACGGTCGCTGAGTTTGTACCACATCGAAACCTGGGTCGACAGTGAGAGGAGGTAGTTGGCAAAGAGCAGCACGGGCAAGAGCAGCAGGTCGTTCCAGTATTTGTCAGCGATGAAGTGCTTGAGCCAGGGCAAGCCCGCCATCACCGCGACGACGCCCAAGGCCAGCAGGGCCGCAAAGAGCCGCGTGGCCATCGCCAGCTGGCTGAGGTCGCGCTGCGCGTTTTTAAAGAAGTAGGGTTCTGCGGCAAAGCGAAAGGCCTGGTTGAAGAGGATGAGGAAGATGCTCAGTTTATAGACCGCAGAATAGGCTCCGACGCCTTCGATCGCTGTTTCTGCAGGGAGCAGGGCCTCGAGAAAGAATCGGTCGGCCATTTCATTGGCAACGCCGGGCAAGCCCGCGAGCAGCAGCGGGAATCCGTAGAGCAGTAGGGTTCGCGCGGTACTGCGGTCAAATCGAGCCGGCCGAATTTCGAGCCACTGCGGCGCCAAGAGCAGCATCATAAGGCCACTCGCCGCCATGTTGGCGATGAGGACCCATCCCACCTGAAGCTGCGGCCACTCCTTTACCGCGGCCGGAAGCACCGCAAAAAAGGCGTAGTTCAAAATCAGGTTGAGGGCAATCTGTGCCGTTTTAATCGTGACGAAGCGCTTGGCGCGCTGCTGGGCGCGAAGGCGGGCAAACGGAACCGCTGCGAGCACGTCCATCGCAATTATTAACCCCGTCCAAAGCACGTATTCGGGGTGCGCGGCGAGGTTGAAGAAGTCTGCTGCGCCAGCATAGGTCCACGCGAGCACGGCCACAAAGATTCCCGTCGTGGCAAGCAGCATGGTCATGGCCGTCGAATACACGCGGTCGGGATCTGCCCCGTCGCGCTGGCTCTGGCGAAAGAATGCCGTTTCCATTCCGTAGGTCAGGAGTACCATGGCGAAGGCCACCGACACATAAAGCAGGCTGTTGACGCCGTATTCTGCCTTGGTCAACGCGACCGTGAGCAGCGGCGTGAGCAAAAAATTGAGTAGGCGCGCAAGAATGCTGCTCAAGCCGTACAAGGCCGCGTCCCCAAAGAGCTTTTTTACGCCCGACATGGGGCTAAAGGTAGGCCGTCTACTGCGCTCGGATTGGCGTCGAAGAAAATTTCGTTATTGTGGTTTGTACAATAAGTCGTTTTATTACTATGTTTGCAAAGAATTCCCTCATATGGGGCGGATTCATCAAGGGTTGTGAAACGTCGCTGTAAAAAGCGGCGTTTTTCATTTATACCCAGTTCGTTTGGGCACAGGGTGCTGAAGTCCCGAACTTTGGCCGCAATGAAGGCCCCTCTAGACCCCTACTTTACTCCGTTTTTAAACCCTTCGGCACTGGCGGAGCGCTACGCGCAGCTCGCCCCCTCGCTGCACCGCACGCCCGTGCTGCATTCCACGAGCCTGGACACTTGGGGCGGAGCCGAGCTTCATTTTAAGTGCGAAAACTTTCAAAAATCCGGAGCCTTTAAAATGCGCGGCGTCACCAACACCCTGCGCGAGCTGGCGGCGCAGGGGCTTCCGGCGGGCGGAGTCTGTACCCATTCCTCAGGCAACCACGGCCAAGCGCTAGCCTGGGCTTCTGCCGCCCTCGGGATTCCGTGCACCGTCGTCATGCCGAGCAATGCGCCACAGTTCAAAAAGGACGCCGTGCGCACGGCCGGAGGCCGAATCGTCGAGTGCACGCCCACTCTGGCGGCCCGCATCGAGGCGGTCGCCGAAGTCGTCGCGGCCACAGGTGCCGTCGAAATTCACCCCTCAAATCAGGCTCCGGTCATCTTGGGCCAGGGTTCGGCGGCCTGGGAACTTCTCGAAGACTGCGCCGCCCGGGGCATTGCGCTCGACTGGGTGGGGGTTCCGGTGGGCGGCGGCGGTCTTTTGGCCGGAACCGGCTTCGCCGTTGCCCGTTGGAACGAGCTTCACGGAACCTCAGTGCGCGTATTCGCCGGCGAGCCCACCGGAGCCGACGACGCAGCCCGCAGCCTCGCCTCGGGTCAGATCGAACACAACCTCAACCCCAAAACCGTGTGCGACGGCATGCGCACTGAGCTGGGCGACGTGAATTTTCCGGTAATTCAGTCGACGGTCGACGCGATTCACACCGTCGAAGATTCCGAAATTTTAGCCGCGCAGCGCCTAATCGCTGACCGCCTCAAAATCATTGTCGAAACCAACTGCGCTCCCCCACTCGCGGCCGTGGCCAAGCACCCCGAAGTGTTTGCAGGGCAGCGGGTCGGAATCGTGCTCAGCGGCGGAAACCTGGACCTCGGCGCGCACGTTTGGGGTCCGGCGTCATTGTAAGAGGACTTCCGCGGGAATATGAAGTTCCCGGTGGAGCACACGGGCCACCTCAAGGGTAATGGGCTTTTTGCGGTTCAAAATCATGGACACATAGGCCTTACTCCCAATTTTTCCGACTAAATCACGGTTCCGAAGCCCAAGCTCTTCCATTTTTAACCGCACGGCCTCGATGGGATCTGGCAATGGGACCGGATGGTGCTCGTCCTCATACTTTTTGATGAGCAAAAGTGCCACTTCAAGTTGGTTTCCAAGTGGGGTTCCAGGAGCAACGCCTGCGTCTAGTTGGGCATCAACCCAATCCAAGCAGTCTTCGTACTGAGCCTCAGAGCGGATTACGGCTAATTCCATCAGTTTACTTCTTTTTCGGTTGAACTACGGCCACATCAATACGATTGTACTCAGCATGGGTGCCAAACCACTTGATCTGAACGACTCGAAACGCAAAGACCAATCGAACAACGAGTCGGAATTTGGTGCAGAGAATATCAAAAACAACCCGGTCGTCCCCCACAATACTGGCCGAAGGGTAGGCCGCTTTGAGTTCGTTCCAATTTCGAAAAGATGCCATTCGGAATTCGTGATACCATTCACGAAGGGCCCTTGATGCCTCGGGGTGTACAGTGGCATAAGCATTAATTGCTCTTCGGTTAATGATGTTGAACATTGCACAAACGTAAAGATAGTTCACCAATAGTAAACATTTACATCCATTTAACCTCGGATCACGCCAAGGGGTCTGTTCCGCCCTGCGGAGCGCAGCGATTACCTTTGTAGCTATGTCTGCTGAATCGAATACGCCCCAGCCCGTAGGGAGCTACCCCGCGACCCGCCGCGTGGGCAACTTGCTGTTTATTTCTGGAATGGGTCCGCGCCTTCCGAAGAGCCCGGCTGCGGCCAGCTCCGTGCCGGGATTGCGCCTGGACGCCAATGGGAACTATTTGGAATTCAGCTTTGAAGACCAGGTCCACAGCGTGATGGCCAACGTGAAGTCGGCGCTCGAAGAGGCCGGCGGCAGCTGGGACCAGCTGGTCGACATTACGGTCTTTTTGACCGACATGAAGCGCGATTTTGCTGCGTTTAACCGAATCTACGCCGAGTACTTTGCCGACGTAGACCCCAAGCCCTGCCGCACGACGGTGCAGGTTACGGCGCTACCGACACCCATCGCGGTGGAACTTAAATGCATTGCCGCGCTATGAAGTTTACCGAACGCGGGTCGCTGAACTTGCCCGAAATCCAGCGCGAAATCCTCGAATACTGGAAGGCTGAAGGCGTTTTTGAAAAGTCGCTTCGCGAAGATGCGCCGTCGTTTGTGTTCTATGAGGGTCCGCCCTCGGCCAACGGCATGCCCGGCATCCACCACGTGATGGGCCGTGCCATCAAAGACCTTTTTTGCCGCTACAAGACCCAAAAAGGGTTCCGCGTCGACCGCCGCGCCGGCTGGGATACCCACGGGCTGCCGGTAGAGTTGGGCGTTGAAAAGGAGTTGGGCATCACTAAAGAGGCCATCGGCAAGACCATCAGCGTCGCCGACTACAACGCCGCCTGCCGCGAGGCCGTGATGCGCTACACCGACGTGTGGAACCGCCTCACCGAGCAAATGGGCTACTGGGTCGACCAAGAAAACCCCTACGTCACCTACACCACCAAGTACATCGAGTCGGTGTGGTGGCTGCTGGGCGAGCTGCACCGCAAGAACCTGCTCTACAAGGGCTACACGATTCAGCCCTATTCGCCCAAGGCCGGAACCGGATTGAGCTCGCACGAGCTGAACCAGCCGGGCTGCTACCGCGACGTGACCGACACCTCGGTGACGGCTCAGTTCGAGGTGGTTCCGAGCGACCAAAGCCGCGCCCTGTTTGGCGACCGCCCCGTGCACCTGCTCGCGTGGACGACGACGCCTTGGACGCTTCCGTCGAACACCGCGCTGACGGTGGGCCCGAACATCGAG
>JAURGG010000035.1 GCA_030833905.1 Schleiferiaceae bacterium | reverse complement strand
CTTCACAAATTCAAAGGTAGGGGAATCCGAAACGCAGCCGCCCGAAGGCCCTAACTTTGGACTTTCTGCGTTAACCTCATTATGCGTTCGTCTTTGCTGTTCCGCTCCCTTGCCTTGGGCGCTGCTGCCGCGGTCGTAGTCCTGTCGGGCTGCAGCCGCGAAAAAGACCGTTGGCTCAACCGACGCTACCACGAGGTGACGGCCCGATTTAATCCGCTGTACAACGGCCAAGTAGCGTATTCAGAGGCCATGGCTACGGCGGTTGACGCGCACCAGGACGACTTCACTCAGTTGATTCCGGTGGACGACTGGTCGAAGGTTAAGACGGGCACTCCGGGCGAAGCCAAGGCGAAGCGTGCCGTAGAGAAGGCGGCCAAAACCATTCAAGAGCACAGCATGGTGTTCAAGGGAAAGCAGGCGAATCCGGCCGTGTTCGACGCCTACTTGCTCATGGCTCGCGCCCAAATGCTGATGGGTCTTGATGCGCCGGCGTCTGAAGCGCTGAGTACTGTTGCACGCTTGAGTCCGAACCCCGACCTGCAGGTTGAGGCCGAGCTCGAGCGGGCGGAACTTCTCGCCCGACAAGGCAATTCGGCGCTCGCAGAGCCCCTGATGTTTGAGCTGGAGCGCAAGGGAGTCCCCAAGAAGTGGCAGTTTAAAATCGACAGAATCCGCGGGCGGATGGCGATCTCCGATCAGGATTGGGTTGGGGCGGCCGATGCGATGGGCCGCGCAGCGGCGAAGGCGCCGCGCGCCCACCAACGGGCTCGTTATGCCTTTTTGGCTGGCCAGCTTTACGAGCGCGCCCTTGAGCCCGAGCGGGCCCGACGCATGTACGAGGCCTGTCTGAAGGCGCAGCCCGCCAGTTATGCGATGCTTTTGGAGGCCCAGCTGCGCCGCAGTATGAATGGGGGCGGAATCAATCCCACCAAGCTGTACAAAGAGCTCCGGGAGCTGCTTCGCGAGCCCAAAAATGCCGACTTTGCAGACCGCATCTATTTTGCCCTTGGTGATTTGGCCCTTCAGTGGGACGACCGCGACGAGGCGTACGCCTACTTTCAGCGTTCGTTTGCTGCCGGCAAGCCGGAGCGGCCACTGGTTCAAGGCCTAGCCTATGCGCGCCACGGCGCACTGGCGCTTGAGCGACGCGCTTACGAGCGGGCTCAGGTGGATTTTGATTCGGCATCAATCCTTCTTCCGAAGTCCTACGCCGGCCGCGACGGGTTTGTGAAGAAGGCGCAGACGTTGTCGGTGCTTGTCGAGGCGCTCAGTCGTGCTCAGTTGTCGGATTCGTTGGTGGTTCTTGCCGGGCGCGATCCTGCGGCAGTGCGCGTGATGCTTGAAAAGTATGTGGCTGGGTTGCGCAAGGCGGACCAGGAGGCGGTCGAGCGGGCACGTCGCGAGGAGGAGCTTGCGGAACTCCGCGCAGCCAGCGCGGAATTGGACGCTGCGGCGCCCTCGGCCGGCGCGGGAGCCGCCGCCGGCTGGGCGGTGTACGCCCCGGCGCTCCGCGCCAAGGGCGCCGCGGCATTCCGCCAGCGATTCGGAGAACGTCCCAATGTCGACAACTGGCGGCTCCGCTCGCGTTCCAGTCAGTGGTTTGCGGCGACCGCCGCCAAAGACGGCGAACAAAATGACCAGGCCGAACAGAACGGGCAGGATGGCAAGCCAGCGGCACCTAAAAAGCCCTCGGTCGACCCTCGCTACGATGTTGAGGCCTACCTCAGTCAGGTTCCGTTCGAGTCCAGCGCTCGCGACAGCGTTCGAGATGCCGCATGCCTGGCGTGGTCTGAGGTTGCTGCCGCCTACCGCGATGGAATGCAAGATCCCCAAGAGGCCATCAAAGCGTACCGCCGCGCGCTCCGCAGCTGTCCGTCGAGCCCCGACGCCCCGCGCTGGCTCTATGGCGTGTACCGCCTCCATGTAAGCGCCAACGAGGCCCTTCAGGCGGAATCCGCCAAAAAAGAACTCCTTGAGCGCTACCCCGACAGCGAAGCAGCGGCCCTCGTTCAAGGAAAGGCCCTAAAGACCGTAGAAGCCGCACCGAACGCCTCCCCGGCCTTTTTGGCCTTGCATGCAGCGGTCGACCAGCGCTCCTGGAAGGAGGCCCTCAAAATCCATCAAGCCCAAGAATGGTCCGCCGCAGAGCGCCCCCAAGCAGACTTTTTAAAGGCTATGGCAGTCGGCGGTCGCGACGGCCGAAATACCTACTCAGATGCGCTTCGCGCCCTCATTGCGGCCTACCCGAATACCCCCCAAGCTGCGCAGGCACAGACCTACTTGACGGCGCTCGCCGAAGGCTCCGACACGGACGATGGCCCCGCAGACAACGGACCCTACCAAGTGGCACCCGCTGCGCCCCATCAGGTTCTCATACTTTTTCCTACGGGTTTTGATGCCAATGCGGCACGCAATGCCTTGGCGCGGATTCATTCGATGGACTTTGCGGGCAAGCCGCTAGGGGTCCGCACACTGCCATGGGACGAAGACAGCCAACTGATTTTGGTGGACGGATTTGCCTCTGCCGCCGAAGCCCTTTCGTACCGTGACAAGGTTCGGGTGCACCCCGAACTCCGCACGAGATTACCCATTGATCGCACGCGGTACTGGCCCGTAACTGTGGCGAATTTTTCGCACCTTTACCGGTCCAAAGACGAATCAACCTACCGCGCCTTTGTCCAACGCAACTACGGAACACCATGATGAACTCAGTCAAACGCACTTCAGATTCCGCCCACGAACACAACCGCATCGTTGAGGGAGCGGTATTCGAAGGCAGTATTCAATCCCCAGTCGACATTCGGGTAGACGGAACGATTAAAGGCAATGTCCGCGTTCAAGGCAAACTTGTGGTGGGTCCGACGGGGTCTGTCGAAGGTGAAGTGGTGGCAGCTGAAGCTAGCATTGCCGGCAAGCTTCGCGGTAGCCTTGAGGTCAAAGGCCTCACTACACTAGCCCAAACGGCTCAAGTTCAAGCCGAGCTCTACACCGGCCAAATCAGCATTGAAGCGGGCGCTCAGTTTTCGGGCAACTGCCACATGGGCCCCAAGGAGCCGATTTCGAAGCCCATCAATCCTGCAGCCGCAGTGCCTACGGCCGCACCTGCCGCGCCCAAGGTGGTCGCGTCCTAAGCACGATGTGCACGGCTCATGGCTCCTAAGCCCAATTATGGTTTTGCCCTTGGGCTCGTGGGTCAAATGCTCGCCACAATCCTCTTGGGCGCACTTGTAGGGGCGTGGGTTGACCCCTCAGATCCTCCTCGAATGGGACAAATCTGGGGTTCGCTAGCCGGCACAGTGGTTGCGACCCTTCTTGCCATCATACAAGCAAAAAAGAACGAATAGCAATGAAGCAGTTTATGCTCCAGCTCACCGCCGCGTATGCGGCGCTCGCTGCGGTTTCGGCCCTCGCCTTGACCGCATGGGGGATTCCCTGGTACGGCTTGGGCTACCTCTGGATTTCGGTAAGCGGAATCACGGTGTTTTTCTTCGCATTTGCCTTTGAGCGCAAGCGCCCGAAAACATTTATATGGGTTATTCTTGGAGGCGGAATGTTGCGGATGCTGCTTGGCGTGGCCACCGTCGTTCTGCCATTGAGCATGCGTCAACCTGAAGGATATAAGGCTTACGCTCTGCAGTTTGCGGCAATTTTTATCCTTGCTCAAGCCATTGAAACTTGGTTTGCCGTTCAACGTGTAAACCGACTGTGATAAACCCCCTTTTCGGACTATCTTTGCCGCGCAATTCGGGACAGATGGGACTAGGACGCTTTTTTACTCTTTTTACGGCAGTCATCATGCCGCTGGGCAGCGTGCTTGCCTCAGAAGAAGTTGGGCATAGCGAACATTCAAGCGCGCCAGTCGAGCACGTTGCAGACGAGCACGCCACAGACGAAGCACACGCTCCCAAAGAGGAGGGCTTCAACCCGAATGAACTCATCATGCACCACATCGCGGACAGCCACGGCTGGCACATCCTCGATTGGGACGGACACGCGGTGAGCCTTCCGTTGCCCGTAATTCTTTGGACCAACGATGGATTAGTGGTGTTTTCATCTTCAGAATTCCATCACGACACCGAAGGACATCATGTAGTGAACGCAGGCGGCCAGCAGTTTGTCAATAAGCACGAGAAAATCTACTATGCGGGCACCGAAGACAAGCCCCTAGACTTCTCTATTACCAAGAATGTGCTTTCGCTCATCATGGGCGCAGTTCTCATCGTTCTTATCTTCCTTTCAGCTGCCCGCTTTTACGCGAAGAACACCAACAAAGCTCCGCGCGGACTTGCGAGCTTTGTCGAGCCCCTCATTCTCTTTGTACGCGACGACATCGCCCGTGGAGCGATTCCAGAGAAGCACTTGAACCGCTTTGTGCCGTACTTGCTGACCTTGTTCTTCTTTATTTGGGTGAACAACCTCCTCGGACTTGTGCCCTTCTTTCCCGGGGGTGCCAACCTCACCGGAAACATTGCCGTAACCCTCGTATTGGCCGCGTTCACGCTCATCATCACCAACGTGAACGGAACGAAGGACTACTGGATGCACATCGTGTGGATGCCTGGCGTACCAACTCCGCTCAAGCCGATTTTGGCACTCATTGAGCTGATCGGTGTGTTCACTAAGCCGTTCTCGCTGATGATTCGACTTTTTGCCAACATTACCGCCGGCCACATTTTGGTTCTGTCGCTGGTTTCGTTGATCTTCATTTTTGAGTCAGTTTGGATTTCTCCGGGGTCCATCGTTCTGACCCTGTTCATTTCGACTTTGGAACTCCTGGTTGCTGCGCTTCAGGCCTATGTGTTTACCATGCTCACCGCAATGTCTTTTGGCGCTGCAGTTGAAGAGCACCATCACGACGACCACGCGCACGCCGAAGGACACCATTAACGTTTTCATTTTTATTCATCGTTTCACTTCAAATACCCCCTAAACAATGACTGGTAGTATCGCTGCAATCGGAGCAGGCCTCGCAGTAATCGGTGTAGGTCTTGGCATTGGCCGCATCGGCGGACAAGCTATGGACGCCATCGCACGTCAGCCGGAAGCTTCGGGCAAGATCCAAACCGCCATGCTGATTTCTGCAGCCTTTATCGAGGGTGTGGGTCTCTTTGGCGTCGTGGTTTCGCTCCTTAAGTAATCGTCTACGCGGTCGAGGTTCAGCGGTCCTATGGGGTCGCTGAACCTTCGGCCGTGAAACGAACTTTTAACACACATTAACGCATGGATTTAGTAACTCCGGGCTTAGGCCTCATAGTTTGGACGACCATTGTCTTCCTCATTTTGGTGTTCTTGCTGGGCAAGTTCGCCTGGAAGCCTATTCTTAGTGCGGTGCAAGCCCGCGAAGAGGCGATCGACCAAGCGTTGAAGCAAGCCGAATCTGCTCGTGCAGAGATGGGCAAGCTGCAAGCGTCGAACGAGCAACTTCTCAAGCAAGCGCGCGAGGAACGTGAGGCCATTGTAAAAGAGGGCCGCGCCATGCGCGACGCCATGGTTGCCGAGGCCAAGGAATCCGCTTCAGTCGAAGCCGCAAAAATCCTTGAGTCTGCACGCACCCAAATTCACCAAGAAAAAATGGCTGCCGTTACGGAACTTAAGAACCAAGTTGCGCAGCTGGCAGTTGATATGGCTGAGAAAGTTTTGCGTGCCGAGTTGGCCCAGCCCGAAGTGGCTAAGGCAAACATCGACCGCGACCTCAAAGACCTCAACCTGAACTAAGATGAGCCTTTCGTCGCCCCGCTACGCCAAAGCTTTGCTCGACCTCTCTGAGGAGCGTGCACTGTCTGCTGCCGTGGCAGAAGACATGGTATTTGTCCGCGAGGCACTCGCTTCAAGCCGCGACCTACAGGTGTTCTTGTCGAGCCCAGTAGTTAAGCCGTACCAGAAAAAGAACGTCCTAAATCAGGTCTTTTCTGGTTTGAGCGAGCTCAGCCAAAAGTTCATCTTGCTCGTTGTTGACCACGGTCGTGAGTCAGCGCTCTCTCAGATTGCCGTCAACTATATGGAGGCGTACCGCCGCCGCCTCGGTACGGTTTCGGCCAAAGTCTCTTCGGCTGTAGCGCTGAGCTCCGCACAGCGCGCTCAGGTTGAAGCGGCCATTTTGGCCTCTGGCGCAAAGTCGGTAGAGATTACTGAAGAAGTTAACCCTGACCTCATTGGGGGCCTTGTCGTTCGCGTGGGCGACAAGCAAATTGATACGAGCATCGCGCAGTCGCTGCGCAGCCTGGACCGCTCGTTCCAAAAGAATTTATACATCGCTGATTTCTAATTATTCGAATCATGGCAGACGTCAAACCCGCCGAAATTTCTGCGATTCTTCGCCAGCAGCTTTCGGGCTTTACCTCTGAAGCAGAGCTTCAAGAAGTTGGAACCGTCCTTCAAGTAGGTGACGGTATCGCCCGTGCCTACGGTCTTCAAAATGCCCAGTCGGGCGAACTCGTTGAGTTTGAGAGTGGCCTTCGCGGCATCGTCCTCAACCTCGAAGAAGACAACGTAGGTATTGTACTCCTCGGTGCCGCAGAGGGCATCAAAGAAGGATCTACGGTGAAGCGCACCGGCGTAATCGCCTCGATCAATGTAGGTGAAGGAATGGTGGGCCGCGTGGTCGACACCCTCGGAACCCCGATTGACGGCAAAGGCCCTATCGAAGGCGAGCGTTTTGAGATGCCCCTTGAGCGCAAGGCCCCAGGTGTAATCTACCGCCAGCCCGTGAATGAGCCACTTCAAACGGGTATCAAGGCAATTGACGCCATGATTCCTATCGGTCGCGGACAGCGCGAGTTGATCATCGGAGACCGCCAAACGGGTAAGACGACTGTAGCGATTGATACGATCATCAACCAGAAGGAATTCTACGACAAGGGCGAGCCCGTATACTGTATTTACGTAGCTATTGGCCAAAAGGGCTCTACCGTAGCCGCGCTGGCTAAGAACCTTGAAGACAAGGGCGCCATGGCCTACACGACGATTGTAGCTTCAAATGCGGCGGACCCCGCACCGATGCAGTTCTACGCTCCTTTTGCGGGAGCAGCCATCGGTGAGTACTTCCGCGACACCGGTCGTCCTGCGTTGATTATTTACGATGACCTTTCGAAGCAGGCTGTGGCGTACCGTGAGGTATCGCTTCTGCTCCGCCGTCCTCCGGGCCGCGAAGCCTACCCTGGTGACGTATTCTACCTGCACAGCCGCCTGCTCGAGCGCGCAGCCAAAGTGATCAAGGATGACGCGATTGCTTCGCAGATGAACGACCTTCCGGCGTCGCTCAAGGGCAAGGTGAAAGGTGGCGGATCGCTTACGGCACTTCCGATCATCGAGACTCAGGCGGGTGACGTATCGGCCTACATTCCGACCAACGTGATTTCGATCACGGACGGGCAGATCTTCTTGGAGGCTGACCTCTTTAACTCAGGTGTACGCCCTGCCATTAACGTAGGTATTTCGGTATCACGCGTAGGTGGATCAGCGCAAATCAAGCCAATGAAGAAGGTTGCTGGAACCTTGAAGCTCGACCAAGCTCAGTACCGCGAGCTTGAGGCCTTTGCCAAGTTTGGTTCCGACCTGGACGCCGCCACAATGAATGTCATCAACAAGGGTCGCCGCAACGTGGAGATTCTGAAGCAGTCGGTGAACTCACCAATGAGCGTTGAGAAGCAAGTTGCAATTATTTACATCGGAACCAAGGGCATGCTCAACAGCGTTCCCGTGAACAAGATCAAGGCGTTTGAAGTCGCATTTATCGAGTACATGGAGGCCAAGCACCGCAACATTCTCGACGCCATTCGCGGCGGAGCCTGGGGCGATGCAGAGATTGGCGCCATCGAGGCAGCAGCAAAAGAGATCATTCCGGCGTACGCCAACTAATTTCTGAACGATGGCGAACCTCAAGGAACTCCGCAACCGTATTTCGTCGGTATCGAGCACGATGCAGATCACGTCGGCCATGAAAATGGTTTCGGCGGCGAAGCTCAAGCGCTCGCAAGATGCCATTGTGCAAATGCGTCCGTATGCGGAAAAACTTGGTGTGCTTATGGCCAACGTCAGTGCTACGCTCGACGCTACCGAGAATCCTTTCATCACCAAGCGCCCGCTTCAGCGCGTGCTTGTGGTGCCCATGACGGCTAACCGTGGTCTTTGTGGTGGGTTCAACTCGTCAGTGCTCAAGCGTACCAAGTTGGTCGTGGAGCGCTACGAGGCCCAAGGTGCTGTTGTAGAGCTGTTTGCCGTTGGCAAGAAAGGCCGTGACCAGCTGAGCAAGCTCAAGACTCTGGCCGGCAGCGACATCGACGCGGTGGCTAATGTGACGTTTGAGGCGGCGCGGAGTATCGCGCAGGACGCTATGGACAAGTTCATTGATGGCACGTACGATGAGGTAGTTGTGGTGTACAACCAGTTCAAGAATGCGGCCGTACAGATGATCCGTGAAGAGGTCGTGCTTCCGATTCAGGTGCCCAGTGTTTCTGCCGCAGGAGATTACCTTTACGAGCCCAACAAAGAGGAGTTGCTACTGAGCTTGATTCCGACCCACATTCACATTCAGTTTTTTAAGGCGCTGCTTGATTCGCAGGCTTCGGAACACGGTGCGCGAATGACGGCGATGCACAAGGCCACGGACAACGCCACGAGTATGCGCGACGGGCTGAAGTTGGACTACAACAAGGCGCGCCAAGCTGCGATTACCAACGAGATTCTCGAAATTGTAGGCGGAGCCGAAGCCCTCAACGGCTAAGCACTTCCTGCGGTTTTGTTTTTTTCAGGCCCCACTGGGGCCTGTTTTTTTTTGCTCCAATTGCCTCAACGGCACTTGGCAATCTGGGAATTATCTTGGCGGAATGAACACTGTACTCCGTTCCGCACTATTGGTAGCCGCGCTGGCTGCATTTGGGCCCCAAGTGGCCGCTCAGTCGAAAACCAAGAAGAAGGGCAAGGCGCCGGTGAGCGCGCCGGCTCCGTCCGACAAGAAAGTGAGCATTGCTGCAAAGCTCAAAACCACGGTCGCCTTTGACGGCCTCATGAAGGTGTACCAAGACACCGTCGATGGCAAGTTGTACCTCAAGCTGAGCGCTGATCAGCTCGACCGGGAATTCATCTACTGGAGCTATGCTGAGAATGGTGTGGCGCGCGTGGGATTTAACCGCGGCTCGTTTCGCGCCAACGAGGTGTTTGTGATTCGACGCTACTTCGACCATATTCAGTTCGAAACCCAGAATACGGGCTACTACTTTGATCCGAATTCCGCGCTGAGTAAGGCAGCAGAGGCCAACATCAGCCCCGCAGTGCTGCTCAGCGAGAAGATTGTCGCCGAGGACCGCGCAAAGGGAGAGGTGTTAATTGATGCGACATCCTTGTTTTTGGGCGAGGCCCTTGATCGTGTAAAAGGACCATCTCAGCCCGGAAGCCGGGAGTTCGGACTGGGATCACTGAGCAAGACGAAGTCGCGCGTGGCAAAAATTCGGGCCTACCCTGAGAACACGGACGTAGTAGTAGACCTTGTGTACGACAATCCAAACGCCGCAGGCGGTGGCCCCGACGTGACCGACGCGCGCTACGTGACGGTGCGTTTGCAGCACAGCATTTTGGCGATGCCGTCGGCGGAATTTGTTCCGCGCCGCGACGACCCGCGCGTAGGCTACTTCGGCCAGCAGATCAACGATATGACGAGCCCCAAGGCCGCAAACTACCGCGACGTGATTAACCGGTGGAACTTGGTCAAGAAGGATCCTGAGGCCGAAGTAAGCGAGCCAGTGAAGCCCATTACGTGGTGGATCGAGAACACGACCCCCGTCGAGTTTCGCCCCATTATTCAGCGCGCCGGAGAGGCCTGGAATGAGGCTTTTGAGCAGGCCGGCTTTAAGAATGCCATTGTGGTGAATGTTCAGCCTGATTCGGCAACGTGGGACGCCGGCGATGTGCGCTACAACGTGCTGCGATGGACCTCGAGCCCGTTTCCGCCATTTGGCGGCTACGGACCGAGCTTCACCAATCCGCGCACTGGCGAAATCCTTGGAGCCGACATCATGCTCGAGTACGTATTTGTGGCGAATCGCCTGAAGCAGGCGGCGCTATTTAACAACCTCGGACTAGTGGACGCCTTGGCGCCCGACGAGCACGTTGCAGAGGGCCACGACCACGCCGCCTGCCAGGCGGGTCAGTACCTGCAGCAGTCGACCCTTTTTGGCATGCAAGCCCTTGCGGCCGAAGGCGCGTCCGAGGAGCAAAAGCAGACCTACCTAGAGGAGTCCCTGTTTTACCTGATTCTGCACGAAATGGGCCATACGTTTGGTTTGAACCACAACATGAAGGCCTCGCAGCTTCACCTGCCCAAGGACCTTCACAACCGCGCGCTGACCGAGCAGGTGGGTCTTGTGGGCTCGGTGATGGACTACCCTGCGGTGAACGTCAGCCTTGACCCCGCGAAGCAGGGCCAGTACTTCACGACCAAGCCCGGTCCCTACGATCTGTGGGCGATCACCTACGGCTACAGTCCGTCGCTACCTGATGCCGACGCCGAAGAAGCCCGCCTCCAGCAAATTTTGGCGCGTAGCACAGAGCCCGCGCTCACCTTTGGCAACGACGCCGACGACATGCGTTCGCCGGGCAAGGCTATTGATCCGCGCGTGAATGTCAACGACATGTCGGGTGACGCAATCACGTACAGCATTGAGCGGTTTCAGCTCGTCACAAAACTGTACGGAACCTTGCTCAGCAACTACCGCAAAGACGGCCAGAGCTACCAAGAGCTCGTACAAGCCTACGCGATTTTGGGCGGAGAAATGAACAACGCTGCCTCTGCCGTCAGCCGCTACATCGGAGGCGTCTACGTCGAGCGCGGATTCAATGGGCAGCCCGGGGCAAAGGATCCGTTCACGCCGGTTTCGCTTGCCGACCAAAAGCGTGCGATGAACGCCCTGCGGACGTACTTGTTTGCGCCCAATGCATTTGATGCCGCGGCCCCCGTGTGGAAGTACCTGCAGCAGCAGCGCCGCGGATTCGGATTCTTTAGCCAGACCGAGGACCCCAAAATCCACGACCGAAGCCTTGCGATGCAGCGCAACGTGCTGGCGCACGTGCTGCACCCTGCCGTGATGAAGCGCCTGACGGACACCAAACTCTACGGCAACCAGTACAGCGCGGCCGCAATGACCACTGACCTTACCGACGCCATCTTTGCGGCGGACTGGACCACTTCGGTCAATGGATTCCGTCAAAATCTTCAGATTGAGTACATAGAGCGATTGATTGACATTGCGGGATTGGGCGAAAAAGCGGTTCCGGGTTACGACCGCCCGTCGCAGTCGGCAGCCTTGGCCCAAATTCAGCGCATTCGCCAGCTGGTGCGCAGCAATCCGGGCGTGGATGCCGAAACCAAAGCCCACCGTGCGCATTTGGCCCTAAAATTGGACAAGGCCCTGGACTAAGTCCTACGAGCCATGCGAATTACCCTACGCGTCCGAATCTTCATCGCCATGTTTATGCTGGTGGTGCTGGGCTTTGGTGCCACGGGCGTCGTGAGTTTGCTGCACTTTAAGGCCGAGGAGGTTGAGTACCGCCGCGAGCGCCTCAAGCGCAAAGAGCAAGCCATGGAAGCGCACGTTGCGCATGAGCTGAAGCGCGCATTGGGCTCAAACATCAGCGAATCCGACTTGCTCAACGTACTGCACGAGGAGCTTTGTTCGATCAGCAGCATTCACCAAATGGACGTGGCGCTGTACACGATGGGCGGCGAACTGCTGCTTTCGTCGAATATGGTGCTTGTGGACGAGGGGGTGCTTCCGCCGCGGCTGCCGGAACTGGTGCACAGCCGCCGAAACCAGGTCTTAAGTATTTCGAGCCCTGAAGAAGACCCAGCGGAGGAAGTGCTTTTGTACACCGCGGAACTCACGGATTCCATGGGGTTGCCCGTGGGATTGATGGTGGTTCCGTACAATTCGAAGTTGGATATTCCGCTCGAAGACATGGCCTTTTTTCGCGCGCTGGCCTGGCTGCACCTCGTGCTGTTTGTGGCCGCAACCTACTTTGCCTACCTGCTGTCGCGAAGCATCACCCAAGGCCTGGAGGTGGTGGGCAATGCCATGATGGGCAACCCCGAAGACGGCTCGAGCAACCCGCGGCCCGTGGCCTGGAAGTCTAAGGATGAGATCGGACAGCTCGTGGATTCGTACAACCGAATGGTTCACGAGACCCAAGAGAATGCGAAGGCACTTGCGCTTGCCGAAAAAGAGAATGCATGGCGCGAAATGGCCCAGCAGGTGGCGCACGAGATCAAGAATCCGTTAACGCCCATGCGCTTGATGACTCAACTGCATGCAAGCCGAGCGGGAACGCTTACCCCGCATGAGGTCAAAGAGTTCTCAGAGGCGATGCTCGCCCAAATTGATGCAATGTCAGCTGTTGCGGGAGACTTTAGTGAGCTTGCGAAGATTACGTCTGGGGTGCTTCGCCCGGTGGATTTAAGTTCGGTGCTTCGGCGCATTCAGCTAGCCTATCCAGGGCTTGAATTGGCCATGCCGCCCGGTGATTGGGTGGTTCGCGGAACCGAAGATTCGCTGCTCAGAGTGTTCAACAACCTTCTGAATAATGCACTGGATGCGGTGCCCGATGGCCGGACTCCGTCGATGGCCCTTGCGGTTCGCGACGACGAGGGAGCCGTGTTGATTTCAGTGAGGGACAACGGAAGTGGAATTGATTCCGCACGTTGGGAAGCCATTTTTGAGCCGCACTTTACCACCAAGTCCACAGGATCAGGGCTTGGGTTGGCCATGGTCAAGTCGATCGTGACCGGAATGGGCGGCCGAGTGTGGATTGAGTCGTCAGACGCGCACGGAACTGACGTTATGCTCCGGATTCCGCGCGCCGAATCTGCATGATTTGCTGCGTGCCCCCAAAGCGATCGGGGCGAAGCGTGCTTCGGTAGCCCTGAGGGATCAGCTGGGCCCAGTCTCCTTGGCTGAAGTACACGCTAGCATAGGATTCAGGCTTCAATTGGTCTTCGAGCTCGGGGAGCGCAGACTCTTCAGTGGTCGCATAGGTGCGCGTCTGCGGCACAAAGTCGTGGAGGGTAACCAGAAGCACTCCGTCGGGCGTGAGTTGACCGCACAAGCGGTGCAGTTCGGCGCGTGCCACGTCAATGTGCAAGTGCGTAAACACAGAACCGGCGACAATGAGGTCAGCGGGCTGACCATCCCAAGGCTGGGCACCCCATTGGGCTTGCTGAAAGGCCATCGCGGCGGCTTTGGGGTCGTAGACCCAACGCTGCGCATTTGGGAATTCCAGCGCTAAAAAGCGTCCGACCCGGCCGTACCCGCCCCCGAAGTCTAAGACGCTAGTGGCCTTTGGAGCGGTGCGCTTGGCGATTTGGGCGAGCTCGCGGCCCGTGGCAAAGTACTCGGTGGTGGCGCGAACCCAGGTTCCGCCCGAAGCGCTCAAGGGGTAGCGAAACATGGCGTCGGCGCGGTGAATTGCGGTGGATACGCCGTCCAGGTTCTCGGGAAGCCACGGAAGGTTAAGCGTTTCAGGCAGGTGCTGCTGCTGCACCGCCGCCAAGGCGTCCACGCGCCGACGCAGGACGTCAAGGGCGTCGCGGTTTTCGCCGATGCCCGACTTGTTTTGAAACCAACGTTGAAGGCGCTTGAGCACAGAAAGTATCTTTGGAACGGCCAAAGTACGCCATCTATCCAACCCAACACGAAGTATTATGTCTAGTGTACGCCTCGAAGTCCGCGACCGCGTTGCCTTTTTGACGATTGACCGCCCTGAAGCGTTAAACGCGTTAAACGCTCCTACCATTCAGGCGCTGCACGAGCAGGTGGTGGCGCTGGATGCCAACGACGAGGTTCGGGTGGTGGTTTTGACGGGCGCGGGGCCCAAAAGCTTTGTGGCCGGGGCCGACATTGCGGAATTTGCGGGCTACAGCCCGGCTGAGGGCACGGCGCTTGCCCAGCGCGGACATGATGTGCTGTTCAACCGCATCGCGCAGGCGCGCAAGCCCTACATCGCCGCGGTCAACGGGTTTGCGCTGGGAGGAGGCTTAGAGCTCGCTATGGCCTGCCACGTGCGCCTGGCCTCGTCTTCGGCCCGACTGGGCCTACCTGAGGCGTCGCTGGGAGTGATTCCGGGCTACGGCGGGACCCAACGCCTTGCGCAACTCGTCGGCAAGGGCCGTGCGCTCGAGATGATGTTCAGTGCGGGCATGATTGACGCGGCCAAGGCCGAGGCCTGGGGCTTGGTGAACGCAGTCCACGAACCGGACGCCCTGCTCGCTGCTGCCGAGGCTATGGCGCGCCAGTTCATCAAGGCCTCTGGGGACGCCCAGGCTGCCATCATTCGTACGGTGAATGCCGCCACCGAAGGCGGTCCGGGGTTTGCCGTCGAGATCGCAGAGTTCGGCGCCCGCTTTGGCACCGCAGAATTTACCGAAGGGACCACTGCTTTTCTCGAAAAACGCAAGCCAAGCTTTTGAGTGTGTGTTGGGTAGCGTCTTTGTGCTAAATTGACGCCACCTAAACGCAATGCACATGTCTTTTCTTGTGATCGAACACGCCGTCTACTCATTCGGAACCTCCGGATGGTGGGGCGGAATCGCCATTTTTGCCGCCTACGCGGCGATCGTATTTGGAGCAGCCCGCACATGGAAGGGCGAAGAGCTTCGGATTTTTGAACGCTGGTGGGGCTACGCGCTGGCCGCACTCTTGCTGGCTAAGCACCTGTTTTTGTACCGAGAAGGCCTGTGGAACGTCCACGACAACCTTGAGATGCACCTTTGCGGATTCAGCCGAATTCTGAGCATTTTGCTGCTTGCTTTTGGTGCCCGCTGGGCCTTTTACCCGCTCTTCTTTTGGGGCATCGTGGGCGGGGCTCACAGCTTGCTCACTCCTGAACTCACCAGCGGAGACACGCCGTTCATGTACGCCGAGTACTACATCGTGCACGGCGGAATCATCATTATTCCGCTATACTTCGTCTTTGCCCGCGGCTGGATGATTGGCAAGTGGACCTGGGCCAAAATTTTGGGCGTCAACGTCCTGCTCATGGCTCCGGTGGGCATGATCAACTACCTGGTGGACGCTAACTACATGTTCCTTTGCCAGCGTCCGATGGTTGACAATCCGTTCATCATGGGCGAATGGCCGTGGTACATTATCGGATTCCTCGGCGCTGGAGCCCTGCACTACGGCGTACTCACCCTGCTCTTTTGGAAGCGGATTAACCGCGCGGCATAATGGGCGAGTGGGATATGGTGGTTGTCGAAGTCGGCGGCCCAATCTGGTGGGCCGGCTACGGCATTTTGGCCCTCTTTTTTATCGGATTCTTTGGCTTTGCCCCCCGCGCTGGTCACCTCAAATTCGCCCAGTGGGAGAAGATTTTGGGCTGGACCATCCTCGCTAACCAGTCCTGGTACTGGTGGATGGCCCTCGCTGACGGAACCTTCAACGTCCGCGAGTCGCTGCCGCTCCACATGTGCAGCTTCAGCCAGTTTCTGCTTTTTGCCCACCTTGTGCTCAAGCAAAAATGGGCGCTGCCCTTGGTGGCTTTTTGGGGTCCATTGGGCGGAATCCAGGCCTTCTTGACCCCTGCCCTCGAATCGTCCACGACGATCGGCTACGTGACCCAGTTTTATACCGCGCACTCGTCGGTGGTGGTGGTTCCGCTGTACTTAATTGTGCGGGGCGGATCGCGCCTTCCGCGCAACCTCTTTTGGCGCGTCATTGGCCTCACCAACCTGGTCGGATTTGCCATGATGGCCGTCAACGCCGCCCTTGGGTCCAACTACTGGTACGTCAACCAGCCGCCGCCCGTGGACCATCCGCTGGTTCAAGGCGCGTGGCCCTACTACCTCATCGGAATCGAAGGCGCCGTCATCGCCCTATTTGCGGGCCTGTTTATGCTCCTTCGCGGCTACCGAGAAGGCGCAGCGCCTCACGCCGGCTGAGCCCGCTGAGTTCCGGGTGGGTGCGCACCCAGTTCTGCACCCAATGGGGATGGGTCCGGCTGTAGTCCCTAAGGGCCCAACCAATGGCTTTTCGGTGAAAAAACTCCTTGGATTCGGTGTGGGCTTTGAGGGCTTCGTCGAGCCATACGGTGCGCGTCGCTGCGCGGAATCCGAGCTGCGCAATCATTGCCGTGCGGTTCAGCCAGAGATTTTCGCTGTAAATCCA
>JAURGG010000034.1:367-16154 GCA_030833905.1 Schleiferiaceae bacterium | reverse complement strand
CGTAATGAATTCAGACACTGGCAACCAGGAATTGCTGCGCCAAATGACCTGGCGCGGGGCGGCAAAGTACAGCGACGGAAGCTCAATGCCCTCGCGGCGGATGTAGTGCCACACGTTCATCTCGGTCCAGTTGCTGATGGGGAACACCCGAAAGTGCTCGCCCGGCTGCTTGGCGCCGTTGAACAAATTCCACAGCTCGGGACGCTGGTTTTTGGGGTCCCACTGGCCAAAGGCGTCGCGGTGGCTAAAAAAGCGCTCTTTGGCGCGGGCCTTTTCTTCGTCGCGCCGGCCGCCGCCGAGAAGGCAGTCAAGTCCTTCGCGCTCAATGGTTTCAAGCAGGGTCACCGACTGGATTCGGTTGCGGTTGCCCAGCGGACCCTGCTCTTCTTGGGCGGTTCCGCGGTCAATCGACTCCTGAACGCTGCCCACAATGAGTTGGGCGCCGAGCGACGCGGCGTAGCGGTCGCGAAATTCGATGGTTTCAGGAAAGTTGTGGCCGGTGTCCACGTGCACCAGCGAAAAGGGAATTCCTGCCGGAGCAAAGGCCTTGCGGGCCAGGTGGCTGACCACGATGGAATCTTTTCCGCCACTGAATAGAATGGATGGGCGCTCAAACTGCGCGTAGGCTTCGCGGATTACGTAGATGGCCTCGGCCTCGAGTTCGTCGAGAAAGCTAGAATGATTCATAAGTACTTACAAACGGGTAGTAAATGCGTCAAACCACTTTAGGACGTGGGCAGCGCTTTGGGTCAATGGCTCGGAACCGCTAGCCACCGTCAGTTCAGGCGCGAGCGGAGCCTCATAGGGTGAATTCACCCCGGTAAAGTCCTGGATGAGTCCGGCCTGGGCCTTGGCATAGAGACCTTTTACGTCGCGGTTGGCACAGACCTCAAGGGGGCAGTCCACGTAGATTTCGGCGAAGCGTTCGGGCCCCACAATTGCTCGAGCGCGGTCGCGGTCGCTTCGGAACGGGCTGACAAATGCCGTCAGTACGACTAGGCCGGTGTCGGCCATCAGTTTGGCGACTTCGGCGATTCGCCTAAGGTTTTCGTGGCGGTCGTCGTCGCTAAATCCAAGGTCGCCGCAGAGACCATGGCGCACGTTGTCGCCGTCGAGAAGCACGGTTTTGATTCCGCGCCCGTGAAGCGCAGCGTCGAGCGCGTTGGCCAAGGTGCTTTTGCCGCTGCCGCTGAGGCCGGTAAACCACAGTACGCATCCGCGCTGGCCCATAAGGCGTTCACGGTCTGCAGTAGACACGTTCAAGTGCTGGGCGACCACGTTGGGAGAATGGCTTTGCGTCACAGGATCCATGTTAAGTAGGTAAATACAACAGCGAGGTAGATTGCGGTCAATCCGCTGCCCAAGCGCCAGTAGTCTCGTGCGCTGTAGCCTCCGGGTCCCATCACCATCAGGTTGGTGGCGTATCCGGCTGGAGTCAAGAATGCCGCACTCGCGCCAAAAGCCAGTGCGAGCATCGCCGGCGTCGCATCAAGGTGGCCTCCATGCACGGCCGTCATGGCCAAGGGGAAGGCGAGCACCACCGAAGCTACATTGGTGACGAAGTTGGTGAGCAGTGTGGTGACTAAGAGCAGCACGGCGATCCACAGCCACTCGGGGCTTGCCTCAAGTCCGGGAACCAAAGTGCCGAGTCCGCGCTCGAGTAGTCCACTTTGCTGTAGGACCGCCGAAAGGGCTAAGGCCGAGCTCAGGGTCAGAATGAGTTCAGGGTCCAAGCCTCGCCGCACATCTGTCCAGCGCAGCCACTTGATGGCACCAAGCACCCCAAGCCAAAGCGCCAAAGCGGCGAGCGGAGCTAGCACTCCCGCAGCTGCAAGGATTCCGAGGGCGACTAGCCCGCCCCACCCGACGACGCGCTGCGCTAGGGTCGATCCTTCGGGAGCCGCCGTTTCGCTTAGGACATAGAGCAGTCGGGTTTCAGCGGCCCGCTCCTTAAAACGCGGACCCGCCACCAGTACCAAGAGGTCGCCGGCCTGAAGTTCGATGTCACCGATACGGCCGCGCATCCGCTCTCCTTGGCGGCGCACCCCGACGATGGCGGCGTCGAGTCGCTGGCGAAACTGACTGGCGCGTACGGCGCTCCCCACCAGCCGGCTTCCGGGCGGAACCATTGCCTCTACCAACGGCGCCTCATGGGCGCGGTCCGTCATTTCGCGCTGTGGAAGAACCAGTCCAGTCCGGGCCCTCAAGAGTTCATCCACTTGGCTGAGTTCACCGGCAAAAAAGAGCCGGTCACCCGCCTGAAGTACCTCATTTGGGGCTACGGGGGCAATCAGCTGGGTTCCGCGCTGAAGCTCGACCAAATACAGCCCCATAAGTTGCCGAAAACCAGCCTGTTCCACGCTTTTTCCCACTTCAGGTGCGCCCTTGGCGAGCTTGGTCTCGACCGTGTACGGCAGCTGCTCTGAAGTGGACTCCTCTTCAGGTGTTCCGAGCGCAAGACGTCCGCCGATCCATGCCAGGTACAGCGATCCGGCTAGCAGTACGGCCAATCCCGGAACCAGAAAATCCATCGACCGAAGCCCATCCAAGCCCGCGTCCCGCACCAATCCATTGAGCACCAAATTGGTCGACGTTCCAATCAACGTCACCACACCGCCAAGCGTGGCTGCATAGGCCATGGGGAGCAGTACCGCTCCTGGCGAGATCCCCTTGTGGCGGGCCCACCTGCGCAGGGGGCCAATGAGTAAAGCCACAACGGCCGTATTATTTAATACGCTTGAAATCAAGCCGGTACCCAAAAATAGCTGCATGCGGCCCGGCACCGAATGACGCGACGGAAGCAGTCGGTCAATCGCCAGACGCTGCTCAATTGCCACCGAGGCCACCATCAGCAGCCACAAAATCAACAAACTTGGATTCGTCGCCGACGCCAACCATTCGGCCGGACTCAGTAAACCTACTGCAACCAGTGCAAGCGCACCGCCCACAAAGGCCCACGACGCTCTTGCTCCGGCAACAAGTGCCACCACCACGGCGACATATACACCACCTAATATCCAAGGTTCCACGGCGCGAAGGTATTAAATTCCTATTAAATTAGTAGGGGTTTGGCTCGTTGGCTTCTTAGTTGCTGGTTTCTCGTTTCTCGTTTCGAGCGCAGGCCTAGCGCCCACGGGCGAACGCCCCACTTAAGATGTTCGGCTATAACCGGATTTTACTTTTTTTCTCAACGCGGGAAATGTATAAGTGTCAGAATTTCAACACATTGACTAAAATAGCCGTTTAGAGAATTTAGCTGCGCAGCAGCCCTAGCCGCACAGCGGCCCTAGCGCGAAGCGCAACAAGCCAACCTTGCTAACCTCGCCAATTCCCTAAATTCGCCCCATGCAACGCTTTAAAATTCCGGCGCTCTTCGCGCTCGCCTTCGGCCTCGTCTACGCATTCATCTTTGACGCCAAACTCGACATGGGTGGCGACAACGCGGGCTACTACATCCTCGGTCAGGCCTTGGCGCAGGGCGAGGGCTACACCAACATCCACATGCCCGGAACCCCACCTGCTAACCACTTTCCGCCGGGCTACCCCGCGGTACTTGCGGTGGCAATGCTGCTGGGCAAAAGCTTTACGTGGCTCAAACTCGTGAACGGAATCCTCTTTGGAGCCGCCCTGTGGTGGTTCCGCGGAATCGCCGAAAAGGCCAGCGGATCCAAGGCATTGGCCTGGGCCGCGGTCATCTTGGTGGGCCTCAATAGCCACCTTCTGCGTTCAAGCACAATAATGATGAGTGAGATTCCGTACACCGCCGCCTCAATGCTGGCCCTGTGGACATTGCTGCGCTGGGATCCTGAATCCAAACCATTCTACAAATCCTACGACTTTTGGCTGGTGGTGGTGCTGGCCTCGGCCGCGTTCTTCATCCGCACGGCGGGCATAGCCCTCGGAGCCGGAATCGGACTCTACCTTCTCTTTGAACGCCGCTGGGCCGCTGCAGTAACCTTTGGCGTGAGCTTCTTTGCCCTCTACGCCCCGTGGGTCCTTCGCGGTCGCGCCGCCGGAACCAAATCTACCTACGTCGACCAGCTCCTGTCGGTCAACCCCTACCGCCCTGAAGAGGGCTTGGTGGACGCCGGCGGAATGTGGGACCGCATCACTGAGAACGCCGCGCGCTACCTCGGTCAGGAACTTCCCAACAGCATGTTTCCGGTCCTCAAGGTCGACTACAACCCCGAGGAGCCCATCACCCACACCTTTATCGGACTGGTGCTTCTTGCCGCAATCACCTACGGAATCGTTCGCCTCCCCAAACTTCGGTGGTTGGTGGCCGGCTACGTCCTTGCCTCGGCCGCAATCTTTTTGCTCTGGCCGTCGGTGTGGTACGGAGTGCGCTTTATCCAGCCGCTGGTTCCGATGCTGATGCTGGTAGCCCTCTTCGGAGCCTGGGAGGCCTTGCGCCGCGCGGTTCCGACCTGGAACCCGTGGTGGTTCGCCGCCCTCGCCGTGGTCATGATTTCGCCACTCAAAACCCTGCGTGAAGAGGCCCAAATGGAGTATCCGGCCGCGTTTAGCAACTACTTCCGCATCGCGGAATTCACCAAAGAAAACACGCCCGCAGACGCCCAAGTGGCCACCTCAAAACCTGCACTGTGGTACCTCTTTGCCGAACGGCGTGCCCAGCGCTTCCCGGCCGAGGCCAACCCCGAAGCCTTCATTGACAAGCTCAAGACCGACGGAATCACCCACGTGGTCGTGGACCAGCTCGGGTTTGGCTCAGTCGGGCGCTACTTTATTCCGGCCTACCAAGCCCACCCCGAGCGCTTCACGCTCGTGGCGCAACTACCGGGTCCCGACACCTACGTATTTAAACTCGACTAAGCCCTAAAGCACGACCCAGCGCAGTACGCCTGAGGTGGTGTGCAGTGCGTAGGTTCCGGCAGAAAGCTCTGGAAGGGCCGCCTCGCCATTCGCCGTCAGTTCGGCGACCACGCGTCCGCTCAGGTCGGTGATGCGCACGCGGCCTTCGGCACCCACAAGGGTGGCTCCGCCGCGCGACGGATTCGGCTGCACCCACATCGCTGGGGCTGCTAACTCTTCGTCACCCAAGGTCGTGGTGAGCTGAACATCATCGAGGTAGAGGTTGTTTCCGCCACCAGAGACCATCGAAAAGCGAATCATCAAGTCTCCCGCGCCTTGAAGTCCAAGGCTGGCAAGGTTGATGGTCGTGTACTTCCAGTCGGCAGGCGCAGGCACGTAGGGGGTGGTTACGGCACCGTTGATTCCGAGCTGAAAAGCCGGGATCAGGCGGGCCAACTGCCATGTGCTTCCGCAGTCGCTGCTCACAAAAACTTTGAGCTGGTCGTTGTTCGACGCGGCGCGGCGCACGAACGCGTGGGCAAAGCGCAGGTTGAGGGTGCCGGTGTTCGGAAAGGCGATTGGACCAGCGATCAACGAGCTCACCTCGCCTCCTGCGGGTAGTTTGTAGTTCTGAAATAGGTAGCTGGCCACGCCCTGCTTGCTCGCCACGTTAGTGCGGCGCCAGTAGCTGCTGTCGGCAAACGTGGTGGTCGTCCAGTCGGCATTGGGCAGCGGAGCTTCCATGGTTCCGATAAACCATGGGCTGTAGCTGGTGCCAGTCGCCGGACGCACCGTGAGGGCCAGGGGCTTGTTCATCGTATTGGATCCGTTGCTCGCCTGAATTGTCAAGCTGACGGTGTACTGGCCGGGGTTGGCCATCACCAAACTTGGATTCTGGGTCGTGGTGTGGTGCACGACCTGGTTGTTCGCGTCCAGCACGTTCCAGTGGTAAATCGGATTGCCGAGGTAGGCAGAGTTGTCCTCAAACGTCAGAGCGTCGCCGGCACACAGTAGGCTGCGGGTCAATTCAAAGTCGGCCACAGGGCTGCAGCTCAAGGTTCCGGCTACCCCGGTAGCCAAAAGGTTGGCGGCCGTGGTCAAATTGCCGCGAAGCACCGACGAATTCAATACCGCTTTGGCTCGGGCTTTTTGATCGAGGGTGAAGGTATTCATGCACGCGTCGTCGGTGTAGTCCATGTAGTTTTCTACCATGTCCACGAGGTCGGGGCTGTCGGTAGTGCAGGAGTTTTGGTTGATGTTGCACCCAGAACTCGCCGAAACCACCGGAGGCGTATCCGCACACTGGTCGCCAAATCCGCATCCGTTTTGAAACGTATGGTACAGATTTAAATAGTGGCCCACCTCGTGCGTGAGGGTGCGGTTGCGCGTGCCGGCCGCGGTTCCGACATTGCCCAAGTGGTCGTGGCGGATCACGATGCCGTCCTGCGTCACTGGAATTCCGTTGTACGGGAACGCCGAATAACCCAGCACAATGCTGCCAGGGGTAATTCCGGTGAGTTCAATGTTGCGTACCACCCAAATGTTGAGGTACTTCGTGTTGGGCCAATTCAACTCAGATTTGATCGCGTTGTTGGCCTTGAGCGTATTCGGGCTCCACTGTCGGTTGATGCCGTTGGTGCACTCGCCATTGGGACCTTTTTGGGCCAGGACAAATTCGACTTCCATGTCTGCGGCTACGCCTTTAAACAGCGCGCGAAGGTTGCCGGTGTCGGGGTTCGTGCGGCGCATGTCTTCGTTGAGAATTTGAAGTGCCGACAGAATTTGCGCTTCGCTGATGTTGTCGCCCTGATCGTAGTACATCACGTGAAACACCACCGGAATTTGGTGGACCACCGATTCCGGCATTCCGATCTGCAGCATGAACTGCATTTCGGCTTCAGTTTCGGCGCGGAACACTTCGCGCTGGGGGTCCATCGCAACTTCATGCGCGTAGACTTCGTCGGCGGCACAGCGTTGAATCGTTTGACCCTGAGCCGTTAAGCCGAGTAGGAGACCAGAAAAGAGGAGGGCTGAAAAGCGCATAAAACCTAGTATTAGAGGCAAAATTTCGAGTTCGTGAAGATACGTCTGCAAGTTCTGCGCCGAAAAGCTTTGTGCTTCAAAGTATTCTCCGTATCTTCGCAGCCCCAAAAAAGTATAGCATCGTGGATTCGCTCAGCTACAAAACGATATCAGCCACCAAGGCCACCGCAGGTAAAACCTGGGTTGTGGTTGACGCCAAGGGTCAAACCCTCGGTCGATTGGCTTCGCATGTTGCCTTCCGCCTTCGCGGCAAGCACAAGCCCAATTACACCCCGCACGTTGATTGTGGTGACAACGTCATCATCATCAACGCGGCTGAAGTAGCCATGTCGGGTAATAAAATGCACGACAAGCAGTACATCCGCTACACTGGCTACCCTGGTGGTCAGCGTTTCAGCACCCCTGCTGAGGAGCTTGCCAAGCACCCGACCCGCATCGTAGAGAAGGCCGTTCGCGGTATGCTTCCCAAGTCGCGCCTCGGAGCGGAACTCTTTCGCAACCTTCACGTGTACGCCGGTGCCGAGCACGGTCACGAAGCCCAACAGCCGGTTCAAATCTAATCGTACTTTAAGATGTCTACGACCCACGCAATCGGACGCCGCAAGACCTCAGTTGCCCGTGTATATGTAAAGCCGGGTAAAGGTGAGATCAAGATCAACAAGCGCGAGCTGTCGAACTACTTCTCGACCGGCACCCTGCAGTACAAAGTACGCCAGCCACTGTCGCTGACGGACAATCTCAACAATTTTGACATTACTGTCAATGTAGAAGGCGGTGGCATCACCGGCCAAGCTGAAGCAATTCGTCTCGGCCTGTCGCGCGCCCTCTGCGAAATCAATCCGGAGCTTCGCATTGCGCTGAAGCCTGAAGGATTGATGACCCGCGACCCACGCATGGTAGAACGTAAGAAGTTCGGCCAGAAGAAAGCGCGCAAGCGGTTCCAATTCTCGAAGCGTTAATCGCGCAACGAGTATTGGGTTTAGCATCCAAACGGTCAAGATCGCTCTGGCGCTACTTGGCCGTTGCCTTTTTAGCGAACGTAAACCCCCAAGAATCCTATGGCACACACGCCTGAAATTCAGCAGCTCCTCGACGCAGGAGTTCACTTTGGTCACCTGACCCGCAAGTGGAACCCCAACATGGCTCCGTACATCTTTATGGAGCGCAATGGTATCCACATCATTGACCTGCAGAAGACGCAGAAGAAATTAGCTTCGGCGGCTGACGCCATGGCCAAAATCGCCGGAAGTGGCCGCAAGATCCTATTCGTTGCGACCAAGAAGCAAGCAAAGGAAATCGTTGCCGACACTGCCAAGGCCCTCAACATGCCCTACATCGTAGAGCGCTGGCCTGGAGGTATGCTCACGAACTTCGTGACCATCCGCAAGGCAATCAAAAAGATGTCGAACATCGACAAGATGAAGACCGACGGCACGTTCGAGACGCTTTCGAAGCGCGAGCGCCTTCAGGTTGACCGCCTGCGCGCCAAGCTCGAGAAGAACTTGGGTTCGATCGCTGACATGAGCCGCCTTCCAGCTGCCTTGTTTGTGGTTGACGTAATGCGCGAGCACATCGCCGTTGAAGAAGCCCGCAACCTCGGCATCCCCGTATTCGCCATGGTGGACACGAACAGCAACCCGCATTTGGTTGACTACGTGATTCCTTCGAATGATGACGCGACAAAGTCAATTGCAGTGATCATGGACTCAGTTTCAGTTTCAATCAAAGAAGCACTGAGCCAGCGCAAAACTGAAAAAGACAAGCCCGGAAGCGAGAAGCTTGAAAAAGCTGCCGCCAAAGTAGCCGCGGAATAAGTTTAACACCGGGGCAACAGCCCCGGTTTTTCTTTGTACTTAAATACCAATTATCATGAGCATTACTGCTGCCGATGTAAACAAGCTGCGCCAAATGACCGGTGCAGGCATGATGGACTGCAAAAAGGCCCTCACTGAGGCCAATGGCGATTTCGAAGCTGCCATCGACGTGCTTCGCAAGCAAGGCCAAAAGGTCGCTGCCAAGCGCGCTGACCGCGACGCTGCAGAAGGAGCTGTGATCGCAATGACCAACGAGACGAACACACGTGGTGTGATTGTTTCGCTGAACTGCGAGACGGACTTCGTGGCCAAGAACGATGGCTTCGTAGACATGGCCAAGAAGATGGCATCTGTTGCGATCGCCCACTTCCCCGCCACCAAAGAGGATCTTCTTGCGCTGAGCTACGAAGGTTCGTTGACCATTGCCGAGAAGCTCACAGAGCAGACTGGCGTTATTGGCGAGAAGATTGAGATCGCCTACTACGAGACCATCGAAGGTGGTGTTGTTTCTGGATACATCCATGCAGGAAACAAGCTCGCTACTCTTGCTGCGTTGAGCGCTGGGGTTGCCGAAACTGCGAAGGACGTTGCGATGCAAGCTGCAGCGATGAACCCCGTAGGTTTGGACCGCACTTCTGTAGCATCTGACGTGATCGAGCGCGAACTTGAGGTTGCTCGTGACATGGTACGTCAAGAGGGCAAGCCTGAGGACATGATCGAGAAGATCGCCCAGGGCAAGCTCGGCAAGTTCTACAAGGAGAATACCCTCGTGGAGCAAGACTTCATTAAGGACAGCAAGCAAAGCGTCGCCCAGTACGTGGCTTCAGCTTCTGCGGGCGCTACGGTTACCGGCTTTCGCCGCGTAGGATTGGGCGTTTAATTCCCCCTTGATTTTCACACTGCAAAGGCCGCCCTCGGGCGGCCTTTGTGCTATCTTCGCATCTTAATGAAGTACCGCCGAATCCTCCTCAAACTCAGCGGCGAGGCGCTGATGGGCAGCAAGGCCTACGGGATTGATCCCGAAACCATTAGCCGCTACGCACACGAAATTAAAACTGTAGTCGACGCCGGTGCCCAAGTGGGCATTGTCATCGGTGGCGGAAACATCTTTCGAGGCCTACAAGGCGCCGAAGGCGGAATGGACCGCGTCCAGGCCGACCACATGGGCATGCTTGCGACCGTAATCAATGGCCTCGCGCTGCAGTCGTCGCTCGAACGCATTGGGGTTCAGACCCGACTTCAGTCCGCCATCGAGATGGACAAGATTTGTGAGCCCTTCATTCGCCGCCGCGCAGTGCGCCACCTTGAAAAGGGCCGTGTAGTCATCTTTTCGGGCGGAACCGGCAACCCTTACTTCACCACCGACACAGGCGCCACGTTGCGTGCCATTGAAATTCAGGCTGAAGTCATCCTCAAGGGTACTCGGGTGGACGGAATCTATACCGCGGACCCAGAGAAAGACACTACCGCAACTCGATTTGAGGCCATTAGCTACACCGAAGTCTACGAGCGCGGCCTCAACGTGATGGACCTCACGGCGTTCACCTTGAGCCAAGAGAATCATCTTCCGATTGTGGTCTTTGACATGAACAAGCCAGGCAACCTCTTGCGCGTCGTTCAGGGCGACAAGGTGGGCACCTTGGTTTCTTAATTCCGAACGAATAATGAACGAAGAAGTTAGCTTTCTGATTGAGTCCTTGGCCGACGACATGACCAAGGCGATGACGCACCTCGACAAGGCGCTACTCAAAATTCGAGCGGGACGCGCCAACCCCACTATGCTCGAGGGTATATTCATTGAGTACTACGGAAGCCAAGTTAAGCTTCAGCAGGTGAGCAACATTTCGACTCCGGATGCGCGTACGCTGTTTGTACAACCCTTTGAGAAGAACCTGATTCAAGCGATTGAGAAGGCCATCATGTACGCCAACCTCGGATTTAATCCGATGAACAACGGAGATGCGGTGATCATCAATATTCCGCCACTGACCGAGGATCGCCGTAAAGAGCTCGTGCGCATGGCGCGTGCAGAGGGCGAAGAAGCCAAAGTAGCAATTCGCAGCGTGCGCCGCGAGGGCATGGACGAGGCCAAGCGCATGGAAAAGGACGGGCTTAGCGAAGACCAGCGTAAAGATCTCGAAAACGAGATTCAGACTATGGTCGACAAGCACATTACGCTGATTGACGCCCGTGTGACAGAAAAAGAAGGCGATATTCTCAAGCTCTAATTACCTTAGCCCCAATGGGCAAGAGCATTCAAGAAGAAATCCAACAGCGCAACTGGCACAACGACCAGCAGGTTGCGGTAATCAATATTTTGTACACCTACCACTGGGTGAAGGGTCGGATTTCTGAGGCCTTAGCGCCGTACAAGATCACGATGCAGCAGTACAATGTGCTGCGCATTTTGCGCGGAGCGCACCCCGAGGGACTCGCCATCGGCGTCATTCGCGAGCGCTTGCTCGACAAGACCAGTGATGTGTCGCGCCTCGTGGACCGCCTCGTGAAGTTGGGCTTCGTCGAGCGCAAGGTCAGCAAAGAAGACCGTCGCGTGACGCACATTTTTTTGACGCTTCGCGGACTCGAACTGCTGGGTCAGATTCGGTCGGTAGATAAGTTCACCAAAGATGAACTTCCCAAGCGCCTCACGAACGAAGAGGCTCAGCTGTTGAGCGCCTTGCTCGACAAGGTCCGTACGTGATGGATCAGCGCGGTCGTTGACCCGTCGTGCGCCCCGATGGGGCCGTCGCCTTCGAGTTCGGGTAGCACTACGTTCGCCATTTCTTTTCCGAGCTCTACGCCCCACTGGTCGTAGCTGAACACGTTCCACACTACGCCTTGGGCGAATACCTTGTGTTCGTACATCGCGATAAGGGCTCCGAGGGCTTCGGGCGTTAGGGCGTCAAACAGCAGGGTAGAGGTTGGGCGGTTGCCTTCAAATACGCGGAACGGGCTATCGGCCTCGGGGCGTCCCATCATGAGCGATTCGGTCTGTGCCAAAAAATTACTCAGTAGCTTGGCGTGGTGCGCGTGCAGCGGGTGCTGCGGAACCACCGAAGCGATAAAGTCGCTCGGAATCAGTTCGGTTCCCTGGTGGATGAGTTGGTAGAAGGCGTGCTGTCCGTTGGTTCCAGGTTCGCCCCACACGACCGGTCCGGTCGCGTAGGTGACGCGCTGGCCGCTGCGGTCCAGGTACTTTCCGTTGGATTCCATGTCCATTTGCTGCAAGAACGCGGCGAAGCGGTGCAGGTACTGGTCGTAGGGCAGTACGGCGTGCGTTGCGGCACCCATGAAGTTGCGGTACCAAATCCCTAGCGCGGCCATAAGCCACGGAATATTTTGGCGGAACGGAGCCTCGGCGGCATGGCGGTCAATGCGCTCGGCTCCGGCCAAGAAGGCGCGGAATCCGTCGGCCCCAATGGCGATCGCGAGCGGAAGTCCGATGCTGCTCCATACGCTGTAGCGGCCTCCGACCCAATCCCAGAACCCGAACGTGCGCTCGGCGCTGATGCCAAAGGCCTCAACCTTGGCAAGGTTGGTGCTCAATGCCGCAAAGTGGTCGGCCACTACGCCGGGGTCACCGAGGTGCTGCACGAGCCAGGTGCGTGCGGCTTCGGCGTTGGCCATGGTTTCTTGGGTGGTGAATGTCTTGGACGCGACCAAAAACAGAGTTCGGGCCGGGTCCACCAGCTGAAGAGTTTCGTGCAGGTCAGCTCCGTCAACGTTCGCGACGAAGTGAAGTTGGATTCCGCGGTGGGCAAAGGGCTTGAGGGCCTCAACGGCCATGCGGGGCCCGAGGTCGCTTCCGCCGATGCCGATGTTGACGACGTGCTTGAATTTTTCTCCGGATGCGGACCGGACGTCGCCGTTGCGGACCGCTTCTGCAAAGGCGAGCATGCGTTCGCGTTCGCGGGCGATCAGAGGTCGCACGTCCTGGCCGTCGACGAGCAGAGCTTCGGTCGAGCTGGAGCGGAGTGCGGTGTGGAGCACCGCGCGGCCTTCAGTTTCGTTAATTGCGGCGCCTTGAAGCTGGGCGCGGAATCCCTCGGCTACGCCGCATTCTTCGAAGAGCTGGGCAAGGAGGTCAAGAGTAGTTTCGTCCACGCGGTGCTTGGCGTAGTCAAACAGGAGCAGGTCTTCAAGGCGCACGTGCATGCGATCAAAGCGGGCGGGGTCAGCGGCAAAAAGATCGCGCAGGTGGCGGTCAGATGTGGCGGCGGCGTGGGCTTCGAGGGCCTTCCAGGCCTTGGTTTGGGTCGGATTGACGCGGGACAGCATGTGCGGCACGGTATGTGAATTATTCAAGCTCCAAAGGTACCAAGTCGTACCTTTGCAATCCTATGGAAATTCAGCGCGTACCCGTATCCGTTTATGCCGAAATGACGCCGAATCCCGGGGTGATGAAGTTCGTGGCCAACAAGCGCCTGATCGACGTCGACCACGTGGAATTCGCCAACATTGAAGAGGCCCAAATCAGCCCGCTTGCCGCGGCGCTGTTCAATTTTCCGTTCGTCAAGAACGTGTTCATTTCGACCAATTTTATCGCGGTCGAGAAGTTCAACGTGGTCGAGTGGGATGCCGTGACCCAAGAACTTCGTCAGTTCATCTTGGCGCACATTCAAGAGGGCAAGGCAGTGCTGACAGCGGTTCCGCAGCCTAAGAAATCCGACGAGGTAACCGACGCGGCAGTGGCGCCAGCTTATGCCGAAGACGGCATTGAGGCCCGCATCATCGATATTCTCGAGGAGTACGTGAAGCCCGCAGTGGCCCAAGACGGCGGCAACATTGTGTTCGCGGGATACGAGAACAAAATTGTTAAAGTGCAACTCCAGGGCGCCTGTGCGGGCTGTCCGTCGAGCACGCTCACACTGCAGCAGGGTATTAAGAATATTCTGCAGCGTATGCTACCGACGCTGGTCGACGACGTCGTTCCGGCGTAAATTCGGGCATGCGAGCCTTGATTTTGCCCGTGCGCGGGCTGCATCCCCAGATTCCTGAGTCGACCTTTTTGGCGCCCAACTGCACTGTGGTGGGTGACGTGTCGATGGGCGAGAGCTGCTCCATTTGGTTTAATGCGGTGGTGCGCGGCGACGTCAACTTCATTCGCATTGGCAACGAGGTCAACATTCAGGACGGGGCCGTCATTCACGGAACCTATCAAAAGCACGGAACCACCATCGGCAACCAAGTGAGCATCGGCCATGGTGCGACGGTGCACGGATGCACGCTGCACGACCGGGTGTTAATTGGAATGGGCGCCATCGTCATGGACCGCTGTGTCGTAGAATCGGGCAGTATCGTCGCCGCCGGAGCGGTACTCACCGAGGGCACACACGTACCAGCGGGCTCGGTCTTTGCGGGAGTTCCGGCCAAAAAAGTCAAGGACATCACCCCCGAGCTAATGGCCGGCGAGGTCGAGCGCATCGCCAAAAACTACGGAATTTATGCCTCATGGCTTCGACCTGAGTCGGGCCAAGACGCGCGTTAAGCGGTTTAAATGATTATGGAATACCTACTCTACTACCTTCTTCTCAACCTGTACGGATCGGCTATTACCTGGCGCTTTTTTGCGGCGGCCGGAATTCCGACCTGGAAGGCCTTCGTGCCCGTGTACCGGACCTACATCTGGACCCAAGTGGCCGACCGCCCCTGGTGGTGGACGATTTTGGCCTACATCCCGGTGGTGGACAACGCCATGGCTTTGGTGCTGGCGTACGAAACGCTTCACATGTTTGGGTTTCGACAGAACAAGCACATCTTTTTGACCGCAGCCACGGGCGGACTCTACCTCGGGTACCTGAACTACACGGCCAAACTTGAGCGCGGAACCCGCAGCAACGACGAGATCCGCCGGCGCATGCCACTATGGGTGAACCACGTCCTCTGGGCAGTCGTCGCGGCCGGTACCATCCGCATGATGACGTTTGAAGCGTTTAACATTCCGACGTCTTCTATGGAAAAGTCGCTCATGGTGGGCGACTACCTCGTAGTGAGTAAAGTGGCGTACGGGTTGCGCATGCCCAACACTCCGCTGAGTATTCCGCTGATGCACAACGTGATTCCGTTTGCCAATGTGCCGAGCTACCTGACTTGGATTCAGCTGCCCTACCTGCGCCTTCCGGGCCTCGCCATCGTCGAGCGTGGAGATGCAGTGGTGTTCAACTTCCCGCAGGATCCAGGGCGTCCCGCCGACAAGAAGGACCACTACGTGAAGCGCTGCATGGGGGTTCCGGGCGACACGATTGAGGTTCGCCACGGCCAAGTCTATGTGGACAGCAAGGCTGTCGAGTTCCCCGAGCGGAGCAACGCCCAGTTCAGCTACTACGTCCGCACGCTGCCCGGTCAAGGGTTTAGCGCACGCCAGCTCAAGAAGGACTTCGACATCAACTACGTGACCAACATGACGGTCAACAACCAGAATGTCAGCGACGTCCTACAAATTACCGAGACGGAGTACGTGGTGACGATTCCGAACGAATCGCTCGCTGATTTCGCCAAAATGCCCAACCTCGACACCATGTTCGTGATGGACGCGCTGGCGGGCGACACGACGTTTGTTCCAGGTACGCCCGAGGCCCTTCAGTGGTACTACGCGAATTTTGTGGGCGGAGCCCTGATGTTCCCGAATCCGATGGGTGGCCACAGCGACACGGTAGTATATGCCTGGACGCGAGACAACTACGGGCCACTTTGGATTCCGTCCAAGGGAGCCACAATTGAGCTCAACTACGACAGCTACCTGAAGTACGAGCACGCTATCAATGCCTACGAGGGGCATGAGTTGGTGCGCGAGCAGGGCCCGAACGGCGACCGCTACCTACTGGACGGCACGCCCGCCACGAGCTACACGTTTGCGATGGATTACTACTGGATGATGGGCGACAACCGCCACAACTCCTGGGACAGCCGCTACTGGGGTTTTGTGCCCGAAGACCACGTCGTGGGCAAGCCGGTATTCATCTTTTGGAGCATGGATTCCTTCGTGAGCGGACTCGACAAAATCCGCAAAGACCGCCTCTTTACAGTGGTGCACGGCGAGGGCAAGCCCCGAAGCTACCTGATTCCGTTCGCCATTCTGGTGGCGCTGTACTACGGCTGGGATTGGTACCGCAAGCGTA
>JAURGG010000034.1:0-357 GCA_030833905.1 Schleiferiaceae bacterium | reverse complement strand
CAAAAAAGCGTAAAGGTGATGCGGTGGTTTCTGGTTTCTTGCTGCTTGTGGGCTGTCAGCCTGGGGGCGCAGACCGTGGACACCGCCGCGGTGCGCGCGGACCGTTCCGAGCGCTGGGACCAGCTCAGCGACAATCAGTTAATCCGAATTGAATGGGCCGCCCGAACGTGGTCCTGGCCCGCCGACAGCCTGACGGGCCGCATGCTGCGCACCGCAATGGGTCTCAAGCGCGATTCGCTACTGGTTTGGCTTGAAGAGGGCGGGCCAGTGGGCGAGGTGCGCAAGCGGGTCGAGGCCATCAAGCAACGCCGCTACCAAGTGGCGACCGAGGCCTTCAACTATACTGGTGACATTCGC
>JAURGG010000033.1 GCA_030833905.1 Schleiferiaceae bacterium | reverse complement strand
CCAGCTACATGCTAATCGGCTTGCCCAACCCTGACGGGAGCTTCACGATGACCCTGTTCTTCCCGAACGAAGGGCCCGTTAGCTTCGCCGCCCTAGATACGCCCGAAAAGGCCGAGGTGTTTTTTGCAGAATTTTTTGCCGACGCGCTGGCCCTAATGCCCGACTTCAAAGAGCAGTGGGCGCAAAACCCCGTGAGCAAGCTCAGCATCGTGCGCAGCTGGCCCTGGTCCAAGGGCAAGGTGGTGCTGTTTGGCGACGCGACCCACGCCATTGTTCCGTTTTACGGCCAAGGAATGAATTCCGGATTCGAGGACTGCTTTGTACTCAACCAAATGATGGAAGCCCTGGGCGAAGATCCCTTGACCCTGTTCCCGGCCTTTGAAGCCGAACGCAAGCCCAACGCCGACGCCATCGCCGAGCTGGCCTTGCTAAACTTCATCGAGATGCGCGACCTGACGGGGCAGCCCGAGTTTTTGCTCCGCAAAAAAATCGAATCCCGCCTGCACGCCGAGCGCCCCGAATTTTGGATTCCGCTGTACACCCAGGTGACGTTCAGCCACATACCTTATGCGGTAGCGCTGGAGCGCGGACGCCAAATGGACCGTGTGTTTGCCGAAGTGATGCAGTGGCCCAACTTGGCCGAGACCTGGGATCAACCCGAGACGCTCGCCCGGATTTGGGCGGTCGCGAAGCAGCAACTAGTAACGAGCAACTAGTTACTTGTTCATCGCCGCGCGAACCCGCTTGAACAGGGCGCTGCGAAAGACGTAGTCCACTACCTCTTGGTCGTCGGACTTGAGGATGTCGGGACCCGCGCCCTCCCAAACTTTGTGGCCGTGGCGCATCAGCACCACGTGGTCGCCGATTTCGAGGACGGAATTCATGTCGTGGGTATTGACCACTGTGGTCATGCCAAATTCACGCGTGATTTCTTGAATCAGTTGGTCAATGACGATGGACGTTTCGGGGTCCAAGCCAGAATTGGGCTCGTCGCAAAAGAGGTACTTCGGGTTGAGTACGATGGCGCGGGCAATGGCGACGCGCTTTTGCATTCCGCCTGAGAGCTCGGCCGGATTTTTTGAGAGGGCCGACTGCGGAATCCGCACGCGATCCAGGCAAAACGCCACCCGTTGGTCTTTTTCGGCCGGTGACATCGACGAAAAGAAGTCGAGCGGAAAACGCACGTTATCCTCTACACTCAAGCTGGTAAACAGCGCAGATGCTTGAAAGACCATGCCCATCTCTTGGCGCAGGACTTTGCGGTCCCGCTCTTTCATGGCGGTCCAGTCGCGTCCGTCAAGCAGCACCTGACCGGCGTCGGGCTGAATGAGGCCCACGATGGACTTGAGCATGACGGTCTTGCCTGAACCGCTCGAACCAATAATGAGGTTGCACTGGCCCGGCTTGAGGTCCATGTCGATGCCCTTGAGGACCTCTTGGTCGCCAAAGGCTTTTTTGATTCCGCGCACCTCGATCACCGCCTACTGAAGCATGACATCCGTGAGGATGTAGTTGAACAAAATGATGCTGAACGACATGGCGACCACCGCCTTGGTGCTGGCTTTGCCGACCTCGACGGCTCCGCCTTTGACGTGGTAGCCGTACCAGGCCGAGACCGAACTAATGATGAAGGCAAACACCACCGTCTTGGTCAGCGAATACACCACGTAGTAGGGCTGAAATTCGTCAAAATAACCCATCAAGAAGTTGTCGGGATTGACCAAGTGCAGCCAGTCGCCCGCGAGGTAGCCGCCCAGTAGCCCCATGAAAATGCTGAAGATGACCAGGATCGGAAAAAACAGCAAGCTGGCGCCAATTTTAGGCAAAACCAGGTAGCTGGCGGGGTTGATGCCCATGACCTGCAGGGCATCCATTTGTTCGGTGACCCGCATGGTTCCGAGCGAAGAAGAGATGTTGGACCCCACCTTACCCGCGAGAATGAGCGACACAATTGTGGGGGCAAATTCGAGCAAGATGCCTTCGCGTACCGCGATGCCGATGTACATGTCGGGAATGAACGGATCGTCGAGGTTGATCGCAGTTTGGATGGTGAGGACCGCGCCCATGAAGAGCGAAATGAACACCACCAGCGGAATGCTGCTCATGCCAAGCAGTTCGGTTTCGCGTACAAACGATTTGAAGTACTCGCGCCACGATTCGGGACGGCGAAACACCGCTCCGAGAAAGAGAAAGTAGGATCCAAGTCCGCGTAAAAATCCGCTGAGCATCGTGTTCAAAGGTACGCTACCTTAGGGGCATGAAGCGACGTTTTTGGATCTTGATGCTTGCCCTTGCCAGTGCAGGGGCCGTTACCTCATGCGGCTCAAGCCGCGGATGCGACTGCCCCAACTTTCGCAACTAACCTGCGGTGCTTCCCCACGCCGCCAACGTGTAGCTGCCCAACAGCAGCAGCGGAATCGCCAACTGCCCCGCCGCGACAGCGACCAGCCGTCCTGCACGAGGCCACTTGGATTCTGACTTTTCGGCCACGATCAGTGACACGCCCGTTTGGGCCAGTACCATCCAATACAGCGGAGTAAGGCTGCGCGGCGCGTAGTCGGTGAGCCAATGGGTTCCGTGTTCGTAGAGGGTGACCCACATAGCCGTCAGCACAATATGTAAAGGCAGATGTACAAGCCCGCGTCGGGCCCAAGCTTGGTTGAGAAGGTGGCTCATAGTAGTGAGGTAGCTAGGGCAAGTTAGTTCACGTAGTTTTACAGCCGTGGATGCACTCGACCGAAACTGGCGACGCCTTGCGGGGCGGATTCCGGCTGCTGCCGAGGCCGACGCGGCGCGCATCGTTCGGGCGTTTCGCGGCGAAATTGTACTGACCCCTCCCCGCGCCAGCAAGTGGGGCTCGTACCGATGGAGGTCCGACCTCGGAGCCAAAATTTTTCTGAACCGCGACCTGCAGCCCGAGGCGATGCTCATTACCCTGCTGCACGAACTCGCGCATGCCCAAGTGCGAGCCTGGGACGGTTTGGGCTGCGCGCCCCACGGGGCAGAATGGCAGAAGCGCTACCGGGAACTGCTGGCGCCGTTCATCGGATTGCCCGACGTATTCAGTCCAGCCGTGGCCCGGGCACTCCAGCGCCAACTCCACAAACCCAAAGCTTCGTGCGGAGCCGCGCCCGACCTGCTCCGCGCCCTCCGGGCAGACTCAGACCAACTGCGCGTGGAGCAGCTTCCTGACGGGGCATGGTTTCGCCTTGCCAACGGTATGGAATTTCGCAAAGGACCCAAGCGCCGCACGCGCTTCGCCTGCATCGAGAAAAAAACAGGCCGTACCTTTGCCGTGCACCCGCTCGCTGAAGCAGTGCGCACCGACGAATGAGTTCAGCCCTCGCCAACCCCAACTTTGAAATTGCCCTGCTGGGCGGCGGTCAGCTCGGCAAAATGTTCCTCGCAGAAGCCCTGCGCATGGACGTGGGCGTGCGCGCCCTCGACCCCGACACCGAAGCACCCTGCCGCTGGGGTGTGCGCCGGTTCGAGGTCGGAGACTTCAAAGACTACCAGACCGTACTGGACTTTGCCCGCGGCGCCCAGTCGGCGGTCATAGAAATCGAAACGGTCAACGTCGACGCCCTCGCACAACTTGAATCAGAAGGTGTGACGTGCTTTCCGCCTTCGTCGGCCCTGCGCATCATCCAAAACAAGGGCGCCCAAAAAGACCACTGGGCCGCGCACGGCATTCCCACCTCGGACTTTGAGCGGTTCGAGAGCGCATCGGCGCTCAAGGCCGCAGTAGCCGAGGGGCGCTGGACGCTACCCTTTGTGTGGAAGGTCGCCCAAGGCGGCTACGACGGTTTTGGCGTCAGCGTGCTGCGCCGCCCCGAAGACCTCGAAGCGCTGCCCGACCAGTCCTGCGTCGCCGAGACCCTCGTCGAAATTGCCGAAGAAATCGGAGTCATCGTCGCCCGGCACCCCGACGGAAGTACTGCGGTTTTTCCGCCCGTCGCCATGGAATTTCACCCGGTCGCCAACCAGGTTGAATTTGTGGTGTGCCCCGCCCCACTGCCCGCCGAGGCGTTGGCTGAGGCCGAACAACTCGCGCATCTCGTGGCTACTTCACTCGGGATCTTTGGCCTCCTCGCCGTCGAACTCTTCTACACCCGCGACGGGAAGTGGCTCGTGAACGAGGTGGCTCCCCGCCCCCACAATTCGGGCCACCTGAGCATTGAAGGCTGCGAAACCTCGCAGTTCGAGCAGCTGCTTCGCTGCGCTGCCGGGCTTCCGCTCGGTTCAACGGTGCTTCGCCAGCCCACGGTTATGGCCAATGTGGTCGGATCCGAAGGCCACCGCGGCCCCGTCGCCTACGAGGGACTGGACCGCGCATTGGCGGTTCCGGGCGCCCACCTGCACCTGTACGGAAAAACACAAACCCGCCCCTTTCGCAAACTCGGCCACTGGACGGCCGTCGGCCACAGTGTCGACGAAGCGCGCAGCCGCGCCGCCGCCGCCCGCGACGCCCTAACTGCCGTGTCGGCGCAACCCCAAAAGCTATGAGCATGAACACCCCCCAAGTAGGCATTATTATGGGAAGCCAGAGCGACCTCCCTGTCATGCAAGGCGCCGCAGATCTGCTCAAGGAACTTGGAATCCCCTACGAAATCACGGTTGTTTCAGCCCACCGCACCCCCGTGCGCATGCTCGAGTACGCCCAGCAAGCCGCTGACCGCGGAATCCAAGTCATCATCGCCGGAGCCGGCGGAGCTGCCCACCTTCCCGGAATGGTTGCTAGCGCCACGCCGCTTCCCGTCATCGGAGTTCCGGTGAAGAGCAGCAATTCGATTGACGGTTGGGATTCCGTGCTAAGCATCCTTCAAATGCCCAAGGGCGTGCCCGTAGCCACCGTGGCCCTTAACGGTGGAGCCAACGCCGGCATCCTCGCCGCCCAAATCCTCGGAGCCTCGGACCTCGCGGTCCGCGCACGGATTTCTGCCTACAAAGAGTCACTGCGCCTCGCGGTCGAGGACATGGCGAAGTCGGTAGAAAATTCGTAAATTCAACTCATGAATCAATCAAACCCCGACAATTGGGACTGGGACGCGATTGAAGAAGCGGCACAGATGGGCCGTGAGAGTCCGTTGAGTTCCGCCCCAAACGTGAAGCAGATGCTTCACCAAATTCTTGAGGCCGCGAAGCATTAAATTTCGCAGCAAAGCCAATCAAGATCTCTTAGACATTTTTCAGTATTCGCTTGAAGCGTTTGGTGAAGCTCAAGCGAAGAAGTACGCTTCAGATGTCCTTAACCAAATCAACATTCTCGGGATATTCCCGATGATTGGGATCCGATCGAAGAAATCTTCAATTCGGATTCTAGCAGTACATCAACATGTGGTAGTGTACGAAGTATACTCGGCACACCTTACTGTACTGCGGATTCTTTCTGCAAAAACCCTAAGATCTAAGCTATAAAGCCTTCAACCGCGCCATCACCACATCTTTTTTGCGGTTCGCGACCGGAACGTTGGAATCGTCTTCGAGAATAAGGTATCCGCCGTCGCTCGGCACGTAGCGCTTGACCACGTCCATGTTGACAAGGTGGGATTTGTGCACGCGCTCAAAGTCGTAGGGCGACAGAATTGACTCGTAGTCCTTGAGGGTGCGCGACGCCAGAAGCTTCTTGCCTCCGCGCATGAAAAACTGTGTGTAGTTCGAGGTGGACTCGCAACGAAGAATTTCGGTAATCCGCACAATGTGCATACCCTCGGTGCTCGAAATGACGAGCTTTTTGTCTCCGCGGTCGCGAAGGTTGTCGACAAGGGCGCCGAGCTGCGCCGAGGGCAGGGCCGCCGTGGCTTTTTTGACGGCGCGCGCAAGCTCTTCGGGGTCAATGGGCTTCAGCAGGTAGTCGATGGCGCTGGCTTTGAAGGCGCGCAGCGCGTAGCTGTCGTGGGCGGTGACGACGATGACTGCTCCGGACCACTCCGGATCGTCGGTTGAAAGGCGCTCGAGGAGGTCAAAGCCGAGTTCGCCGGTGAGGTGCACGTCGAGAAAGAGAAGGTCGGGCTTGTGTCCCAGCAAAAGTTCCCAAGCCTCGTCGACCGTAGACGCCTCGAGCACTTCGCGCACTTGAGGGCAAAACAAATCCAGTTTGCCGCGCAGCGCCTTGCGGCTGGGGGCTTCGTCGTCGAGTAAAAGGGCCTTCATCAATGCGAACTTAACCTATGCACCCCAGACTTCGTCCTTCGGGAGCGCAAGCACGACGCGCGTTCCCTCATTGAGGTCTTCAACCGAGAGCGTGTAGGCCTTGCCGCTGGCCTCGGCAAGGGACTTGAGGCGGTTTTCAAGAATTCGGGTGGCCATAGAGCGCTTGCGACCTTCGTCACCGGTGCGGTGGGCGGAGGCCGCGGCGCGGCCGATTCCGTTGTCTTCGACTTCGATTCGGATGCGCTCCGGTTCCACGGACTGCAGGACCCGCAGCGTCAATCGTCCGCGCCGACCCTGCAACGGCCTAAGCCCGTGCAAAATGGCGTTCTCAACCAAGGGCTGCAAGAGCATGGGCGGAACCGACAGTTCACTGGCATCCAAGGACTCATCTACCTCGTTCACGAAGTCAAAGCTTTGGTCGAAGCGCATTTGCTCCAGAGCGATGTAGTGCGCTAATGCACCCAGTTCGTCGTGCAGCGGAACCCGCTCTTGGTCTGCCTTTTCAAGGGTGTAGCGCATCAGTCGGGCGAATCGATTGAGGTACTGTACGGCTTCGCGGGGCTTTTGCTCCATCACGAACGACGAAATCGACTCCAACGCATTGAAGGTGAAGTGCGGATTCATTTGCAGGCGCAGCGCCATGCGCTCGAGCTCTGACTTCTCGGCGGCCCACCTCTTGGCCTCGCGGCGGCGGCGTACTACGATAAGGGCGAGGCCCAATCCAGATCCCGCAAGCACGACAAGTCCCGGAACCCAGTAGCGCGGCTGCCCCCACCACGGACGGGGAATCCGAATCGTGAGCACGTGCCGTGGAACCCCATCGATTTCGACCGTGTGCCGGCCTGAAGGCAAACCCGAAAGGGCGATGCTGCGCGCCACGCCAAGATCAATCCATTCGCCTTGGTTCAGGCGGTAGCGCAGGGCTTGGCGCTCGGCGCCGGGGGTTCCGTGACGCACCAAGCGCAGGAGGATGTTGGATCCGCGCTGCCCGGCCGACACATCCCACGAGCGCAGTACCCAACGTGGCGTAGGCGCGGTCGCCACCGCACGTCCGGGAGCCCAGACCCAGATTCCGCGCTCGCCCCACACCCACTGGTAGCCCGACTCATCCCAGCTGCGGGGTTGAACGAGATCCGAGGGCTCCGCGCAAGAGGTGAACGAGGACCCGTTCCACTGAAGCCAGCCAGAGGTCGTCTCGAGAACTGGGATTTGGTTTGAAAATCCAGAGCGAAGCACCCATTCGTTGACCACGGACTTCCATTCTCGTCCGTTCCACGACCGAGCGCCAAACTCGCCGAACAGAACCCACTTGGCGCGTCCCAATTCGGCGATTCCGCTGGGGACTCCGCCCTTGGGCAAGGGGAGTTTCGTAAGGCTGCGCGGCCCGAGAATTTGGAGTCCGCGGCTGCCCAGCACGACGAGGCTGTCGGGACCAAGGTGGGCGACCGAAGTAATGCGGCCCACATTGAACGACGCGGTGCGCACGTCGTACCACTGCTCGGGCTTCGGAAGGCGAACCACCCCATCGGACTGGGGCAGCAACAGGCCTCCGTTGCCGTCCAAAGCCAGGGTTTGGGCGCGGTCCAACGGGCTTCCGTTGAGTGCGTACAGCGGTCGGGGTGCGCCCTGGTCCACCCAGTACAGTCCGTCGGCATTCACAGCCCACCACGCGGATTCTTTTTCGGCCGGAACCCAGTGCCAATCCGCCGAACGGCCAGTCGACACGCGCTTCCAGCCCCCTTCGCTCAAGCGCGAAAGTCCCGAGTCGGTAACCGCCCACAAGCCTTCAGAGTCAATGGCCGCCGATGCTACAGCTTGGTCGGTCGCGAGCGTCCACATTCCGGACCGTCCACGAACCCAGAGTCCGTGCTCGCTGCATACCCACCAGGTGGAACCGCGGCGTCCAAATTGAGTGGCACCCCGAAGTTCGAGTCCCTGAACCACTTGAAAACTACCGCCCGGAATCCGGAGGTAGAGGCGATCCTGCTGAAGGGCCCACACACTGTCTCGGTTTGATGCTACGTCAACCACCGGCCCCTTCACCTGAGCCACTGGGACTGCCGACCGATCCAAACTCACAAAACGAAGTCCCTCGCTGGTAGCAGCGAAGGCTCCCCGATCCGCCGGAGCCACCGCAAGTACGATGGGCGGAACCTCGCCAAATTCCGAAGTGTAGACCGCGTCTCCGTCGAAGCGAACGACTCCCTCGTCCAAGGTTGCCATCCACCACTGCCCGTCGGCATCCACCACGAGGTCAAGGATTTCAAGGCCGCGGAGCTGCGGATCCGTCGCGCGCACCTCTATGGCAAACGACAGACTTTGGGCGCCCAGTACGGACGCCATTGCGCAAAAAAGTCCAGTGAGTGCACGCCGCATGCGGCGAAGGTAGGCCGCATCCCGAAACATACGTGTGCCCACGGCTCTAGGTCGCCCGGTTCTGCCAGCTTCGCAGTATGAAGCATATCTACCTTTTGATCGCCTTCGGCTGGAGCCCCCTGGTTCGGGGCCAGCTGCAGCTTGACCCCTGGCTGCACAGCCTGCAGCATCGGCCGTTGGCGACTTGGATTGAACATTCGGGTCCCCAACCCGGACGCACCCAGGCCGTGGTCTGGGGTCAGTACGAGCGCCTTTCGGGCGGAATTTCGTGGAACCCCCTCGGCCCGCAAGCTTGGATCATGTCTGAGGTCCCGGTGCAAAGCTCGGCCGACCTATCGTTCGGCCTAGGTTGGGATGGCCTTCGCCCCCAAATTATCACCCGTTGGCATTCAGGCCCGTGGGTGGTTGCGGCCCTTCCACTGAGCGGAACCTGGTCCGCCACCTGGCGCCAACGCCAAACTTCGGGATGGGTGCTTACCGCCCACGTAGAACAGAACCTAACTGCTCTGCGCACCGAATGGATTGTGGGCATCGAACGCGACCAACTTGCCCTCTACGCAAGCTCGCTCGGGCGCTGGCGTGCCGTGCTCAACCACCGATCCCTGCGCATCGCCGTGGGCGGAGGCCGCACCGCCTGGTCGTCACTCGGCTACGCCACGCCCGCCCCATGAAGGCTCAGTGGCTTACTGTCCTTAGGCGGTGGATACCGGCACTAAAGGCGCTGTGGCTTGCCGCCCTTGGCCTGTGGACTCAGCCCATGAAGACGCTGTGTGTTGCCGCCCTTGGGCTGTGGGCACCGGTATTGAATGCCCAAACTGCGGCAGGCATGCTCGAAGTGCTTCGAAGCCTTTCGCTGGAACAGCACCCCGAATGGACCGACACGGAATTGGATTCGGCCTATGCCGCCTGGACACAGTGGACCGTCGTGGGCGCCCCCCGCGAAGCGGGGGCGCTCTGCTTCATTGCGCCCAACCAGCAGTTTCAGCTCGAAATCTACCAGTCCCAGTTCGGTTGGCCCCGCGACAGCACCGAATGGCGCGCAGTACCCCTCTCGGCAACCCAACGCGAAGCACTTCAGGCACTCTACCACGGGGCGCGGGCTGCGCCAACAGGCCGCATCCTTCGCGGGCCCATCGATCCCTCGCTCAACCTAGGCTGGTCCTGTTCGGGCTGCTCCCCATCTAACGCGCACCGCGGAACTCGCCTCGGCCTCACCAGCTCATCCGCAAGTGCATCAGCACAACCTTGGTCTTCACCAACGTGGACGCTTCGCAGTCCGTCAGACAATCCCGTTCGCCTGTGGGCCGGACCCCGTTCGGTAGCCGTAGGGATTCGCCCGGCGATGCTTCCACGCCGTAACTCAACGGCTTTGGCTTTTTGGGGAGCATTCAGGTCCTCAAAATGTGAAGTCCTAATGCGGAGGTATGTTGACCAGGCCGTACTAGGGCGAGACACCTCAGGCATTTGGTACGGCGACCTGTCCCTGCGGTCTGCCTTCTTCGGAGTGAAAGCGGGCGTGAGTTCTCGGGGTTGGACGGAGCTGTCTGCATCGTGGTACGGACCCGGAGGACTCCTTGTTGCGGTGCAGCGTGAGTGGGTTCCGGAGGGGGCTGGATCGGGTGATGGAGCAAGGCCGGGGGCCGGCGAAAGGCCGGGGGCCGGCGAAAGGCCGGGGGCCGGCGAAAGGCCGGGGGCCGGCGCCACCCCGTGGCGCCCGCTGCGCGGGAACCGCGCCACAGCGGCATTGCCGCTGTGGGCCGGCCGTCTCACCATTCAAAGCACAACAACCGGCCCGTCCGCAACATGGGCTGACCGAAGGCGGTCGGTAGTTTGGTATCCGGGGCAACTCAATCTAGGGATCCGCAGTGAACACGACCCGTGGAACACGCGTGCGGCCGTCAGTCTGCGAAGCCACCTCTACCTGGGTCGTGCCCAAGGCGCCTCGGTCCAGCTCCGCTGGCCCTCGGGCCCCTTCACTACAGAACTTGGAATCGCCGGGATCACCATCAGTGAATCCCGACCCAACGTCCTAGAGCGCCTCCTGGATGGCAGCCTAAGCCCTGCACCAATCAAAAACCTAGACTTCACATCGCCACAAACCAATGCCACGGTGCTTCCCCGAGCCACCGGCCCCATGACCCTTTGGAGGCCCGGTTGGACCGCAGAATTCGCACTCACCTATACCACAAACCTCACCCGAATGAGCGCCCGAATCCGTCGATCGCCAAGTGGCTGGAGCGGCAGCCTTCGCCTACTCCTTCCCCTTCAAAATTGGTAACCAGACGCTCGCAACCAGAAACCAGTAGCAAGCAACCCGAAAGCCCTCCGCCGAAGGCCCCAGCCCCGAAGGGGCACTAGCGCGACGTGACGACGGCACGAAGCGCCCTAGCTCGAGCGCCGCAGGCGCGAAGGGCAAAAAGCCAACCTTGCCAACCTCGCTAGCGAAACGCCCCAAACTGCTCCCAAAAATCCGGAAACGATTTGGACACGGCCTCGGCTCCGTGGATGCGCACGGGGAACCGAAGGGAAACCAGCGCCGCGCAAAAAGCCATTCGGTGGTCACCGAGGCAGTCCAGTTCGAGCTCAGATGGCTGGACCGCTGAATTCGAAGCCTCCCAACGGATCCAGTCGGGGCCTTGAGTGACCGAACAGCCGAGATGCCGAAGCCAGTCTGCAGTCGCATCCAAGCGCCGGGACTCTTTGGCGTTGAGGGTGTGGAGGCCTGAAGCGGTTCCGCCACGCCCCAAGAGTGCAGCAGCGATGATTGCTGGCATCGCGAGGTCGGGCTGCGCCCCGAAATCGACGGTCCAGGTGCCGACCAAGGGAACCGCAGGTTCCGCCACGAGCCCCTCAGAAGTTGCCGTAACCGTAAATCCAAGCTCGGCACCCCATTGGGCACTGGCGGCGTCGCCTTGAACGCTTTCGAGCGTGAGGCCCGACAAAAGAACCGAACGTCTGCTCAAACCCACCGCAGCGCAGAACACAAAGGCCGCAGACCAATCGCGCTCAGGCGGCCAGCCCAACGAGGCGCGGGCCGCAAGCTGGTAACTCATGGCCAAATACGGCGGGCTCGAAACCCCCAGTGGCATCACCACGTTCAGGTTGGGTGCCGCAACCGAAGCCACAAGCACTAAGGCAGAGGCGAACTGCGAACTCTCACGGGCATCGACCTCGACTTCGCCCGACGGCCATTCCGCGCCGCGAATTCGCCAGCCCTCAGGGACCGCGTCGATCGAGGCACCCAGGTGACGAAGGGCCTCGACCAACGGAGTGATGGGGCGTTCGCGCATCCGGGCGTCGCCGCACAGAACTACCTCAGCGCCGGGTTGGGCGGCCCAGTAAGCCATTCCGAACCGGTAGGCGGTTCCGGCAGGACCCGCATCAGCACGCCGAACCCCATCGGGGCCGACTGGAGCTTTGAGCACCAGAAGCATCGCGTGCATGTCGTCGTTCCAGAGCAAATCCGGGAACGGAAGTACCTCGCCACGCAGCGCGCGCAGCAGCATCACTCTGTTTGCCAGACTTTTGGCGTACGGAAGCTCAATGCGCCGCATCTGCAATCCAAGCTGTGGCGAACGTTGCCTCATCAATACCCAGCACGACTTCAGGTGTGCCCGGCTCGGGACTCCACACAATGCGCAGCTCGCCAGCTCGCTTTTTCTTGTCGTGCTGCATCACGGCCCAGACGGCGGCGGAATCCAGGTTCCGCAGCGCATCGAGCTGAAAATCAGCCGCAATTCGGTTTCGAAGCGCGCTGCGCTCGGCGGAACCGGGCTGACCCACGGCATCAAGAATTCGCGATTCGACGGATAGTCCAAGCGCCACGCAGTCTCCGTGGCCGTAATCAAGACCAAGTGCGAGCACCAACGATTCCACCGCGTGCCCCACGGTATGGCCCATGTTCAAGAGGGCCCGGCGCGTTCCGCGCTCAAAAGGGTCTGCGGCGACTACCTCAAGCTTGACATCGGCCACATCCCGCACCCAAAAGGGCGCATGGGTCCACGGACCACCGGATACTTCAGTCCATAAGCTTTCGCCCGAAATCCACGCCTGCTTGACGAGTTCAGCCCAACCCTGAAGCCATTCGCGTTCGGGCAAGGTTTCGAGGGCGCGCACGTCGGCAAACACGGGGGCTTCGGGGCGCCAGGTTCCGAGTAAATTTTTGCTCCCTTCAGAATCCACTCCATTCTTGCCTCCCCAGGCCGCGTCGACCATGGCGAGTAGCGTGGTCGGAACCAGCACCAGCTCGATTCCGCGCATGTACAGAGTGGCCAAGAGGCCGGCGAGGTCGCAGACGACGCCTCCGCCCAGAGCAATCAAGAGTGCGCCGCGGTCGGCCCCTTCGTCGCGAAGACCCAGGGCAAGCTGCTCGACGAGGGCCAACTCCTTGGACGCTTCACCTGGCTCAATTTCAAGGATGTGGGCATCGGCCAAGCCTTCGATTTCGGCCATAAAGCGCGGCAGCACGAGTTCGTGGGTAGTGCTGTCCACCAAAATATGGACTGAGGTGTAGCGGTCGCCTTCGCGCAACAGCCAGTCATTCAATTCGTTCCAAGCTTCAGGCCCTAAGGCGCGTACGGGATGCAGATCCATAGCACTAAGGTCGGGCATGCCGCCGTATATCTTTGCACGAACCTTTGAACCTTAGCCTTGTGAAGCTCGATTTTTCGGATACCGCGCTAGCCTTTCAGCACGCCTCTCCTGCCGACATTCGCCGTGCCCGTCTCCTTTTTGGCGTACTTGCTTCGCCCACACTTGTTTCGGCGGGTAAAGCGCTCAGTTTATGGGCCCTGAATTGGAAGCTTCCCGTCAAAGGTTTAATCCGTGCCACCGTCTTTCGCCAGTTTTGTGGTGGCGAAACCGTGGCCGAAAGCCGCCCCGCCATTCAGCGCCTTTGGTCTGGCGGTGTGGGGAGCATCCTGGACTATTCGGTTGAGGGCCAAACCACCGACACCGCATTCGACCAAACCGTCGAAGTGGTGCTTCAAACCCTGGCCCTTGCTGCGCACGAACACGGCCTTAGCCTCGGGGTGTTTAAGATGACCGGAATCGCTCCGCACGACCTGCTTGAGCGCATGACGCTTGGTGCGGAACTCACCGCCGCCGAAAACCAGCAGCTTGAAAAAGTCCGTGCCCGGATTCGCCGCATGGCCCAATTTGCGGCCAAATCAGGTCGGACCCTTATGATCGACGCCGAAGAAACGTGGATTCAAGGCGCCATCGACCAGCTCGCCCGCGAAGCCATGCACGAGTTCAACCGGGACCAGCTCGTGGTGCTTACTACGATTCAGTGCTACCGCGTCGGCCGCCAGGCCCAGCTTCGCGCCGACCTGGATCACGCTGCTGCCCACGGCTACTTTTATGGGGTGAAGTTGGTGCGCGGAGCCTATATGGAAAAAGAGCGCGAGCGCGCCACGCTGATGGGCTACCCCTCTCCCATCCAGCCCGATAAATCCGGAACCGACGCCGAATACGACGCCTGCGTGCGCATGATGCTTGAGGCCCTTGGCCGTCCCGGCGCCCCAGGCCGCGTGGGCGTGGTCATCGGAACCCACAACGAAGGCAGCAACCGCCTCGGAGCCGAGCTACTAACCGCTCAGGGCTGGAACCCTCAGGACGCTCCGGTCTGGTTTGCTCAACTCTACGGAATGAGTGACTTCATCAGCTACATCATGGCCCACCACGGGTTTCGAGTGGCCAAGTACCTTCCGTTCGGACCCATCGTCAACGTGATGCCCTACCTCTTGCGCCGTGCCGAAGAAAATACTTCAGTCGCCGGCCAAACGGGGCGCGAGCTGCTGATGCTCCGCAAGGAGGTGGCCCGACGAAAGCGGGTTAGCTGAGATTGGCTCGTTAGCTATTTGCGCTTGGGCTGAAGGCCCTGCGCGCTAAAGCCCCTTCGGGGCTAGAGCCGCTGCGCAGCGAAATCGCAGCATAAGGTTTTTAAACTGCTGAATTTAAACATCTTATGCAATTCGGCGTTCAAGAAAAAAGTAAAATCCGGTTATACCCGAACGGATTGTTTCGCTCCGCGCTAGGGCCCCTTCGCAGCTAGAGCCGCCGCGCGGCAACAAGCAACTAGTAACTAGCTACTTAGGATCTAACGAAACGAGCCACGCGCTATCCTGCCGCACCTCCCAGAGTCCGCGCCAATCGCGATTCTGAAATTCGAGGTCGATCCAGTAGGCTGGGACTTCAGCGGAATGCCGGGTACGCGTTTGGCTTGCGCCAAAATCCACTTCACCAAGGGTGAGAAATGCCTTAAGCACCGTCGAGTCCGCACCTAGCGCCTGCCAGAGTTCGGAATCGGCGCCGCGGACCGGCTTGCGGTGAAGTTCCGCCAAGACGCGATCGTTCGGAAAGTAGCTGCATTCAAAGTCGCGGTCTCTGAAAATGAAGGCCACGAGCAGCACGCCAAGGCCCACTCCGAATCCGTACCACAAAATGCGGCGTAGCAGTTTTTTCACAGCAAGAGGTCGAGGTCGGTAAACGGCTGGTCCAAGGCCTGGGCGACCGAAGCGCTGGTTACCTGACCGTGGTAGAGGTAGACGCCCTTGCGCCAGTGGGGCTTGGCGTGCAGCGCCTCTTCGACGCCGCCCAGGTCGGCGAGTTCACGTAAGAGCGGCGACGTCAAATTGTTCAGGGCAAACGAGGCCGTACGCGCTACGCGGGCCGCGATGTTCGGAACCGCAAAGTGCGTCACCTCAAACTTGGTGTAGACGGGGGCATCCCACGAGGTGACTTCGCTGGTTTCAAAGCATCCGCCGTGGTCAATGCTCAAGTCGACGACGACGCTGCGGGGCTTCATTCCGGCCACCATTTCTTCGGTAACCACGACGGGGGTGCGGCCGTTGACGGGGCGCAGGGCTCCGATCGCGACATCGCAACGGCTGAGCGCTTTGGAGAGAATTTGGGGCTGCAGCGTGCAGGTGTAGACGTCACCGACCCGCTCACGAAGGCGCTGAAGACGCGTCATTGACGAATCAAAAACTTTGACTGAAGCTCCGAGGGCTGAAGCCAGACGGGCAGCGGTGGTCCCGACGGTTCCGGCACCCAAAATCACAATTTCGGTGGGCGGAACCCCTGTGACCGCACCCATCGCGTAGCCCTTGCCGCCTGACCACGTGGACAGGTACTCCATCGCAATGGTAATTGCTTGACTGCCACCAATTTCGGCCATAGAACGCACAAAGGGAGCACGGCCTTCTTCGTCGAGAATGCTTCCGTAGCTGAACGCGGTGATGCGCTTGGCCTTGAGGGCGTCGACAAAAGCGGGCGTAAGGGTTCCGGGCTGCAGCGTGGAGAAGAGCACTTGGCCCTGGGCCATCAGCGGCCATTCGGCTTCACACGGAGCCTCAACTTTGGCAAGCACTGGGCACCCAAACACGACGCGGCGGTCGGTGGTCACTTCGGCTCCGGCCTCGGCGTACTCGCGGTCGCTGTAGCGCGCGGCGGTTCCGGCGTTGGACTCGAGCACTACTTCGTGGCCTTGAGCGACCAGCAAGTGCACTCCCTCGGGAGTCAAGGCCACGCGGTTCTCGGCCCACGTCGATTCGAGCGGAATCCCAATGCGCAGACGCTGTGATTTGGCGTCTACCATGAGGCGTTCTTCTTGGGTTTGAAACACAGGTG
>JAURGG010000032.1 GCA_030833905.1 Schleiferiaceae bacterium | reverse complement strand
TCACGGGCGGAATCAGCAACGGCCGTTCGATCATTGTGCGCATCGCCTTTAAGCCCGTTTCAAGTATTGCTTTAGATCAAAATGCGTTAAATGCTGAAGGAGAAGTACAAAAATTAAGCATATTGGGACGTCACGACGCACTTGTGGTGCCGCGCGCTTTGCCCATCGTCGAATCGATGGCCGCCTTAACGCTCGCAGATGCCATGCTCTCTCAACGAATTCAATCGCACCAATTATGAAGCTGCACCACAAAATTTTGCTCGGAATGGGCGCTGGGCTACTATGGGCCATTGGATCCGCATTTGCCGGTGGATCCCAATTCACCGCCGACTGGATTGCGCCCTTTGGAGACTTATTCATCAATGCGCTCAAGTTGATTGCGGTTCCGCTGGTGCTCTTTAGCATCATCGACGGAGTGGGGCAGTTAGGCGACCCCAAAGCCCTTGGCCGTATTGGCGGCAAGGCCCTCGGGCTGTACCTGCTCACGACACTCGCTGCAATCCTCACCGGCCTCATGGTGGTGAATCTTGTTCAGCCGGGCAAAACTGCAGACCACGACCAGCGAATGGAAAACCGTCGCGGATTTGAAGCGTGGCTCAAGGCCACGGGAAAGCCAAGCCCCGACGGCCAGTGGCTGACCAACGCAACCGCACGCGACAACGTCGAAGCACTTGATGCATCGCTTGCGGCAAAAATCGAGACGGTTCAGTCTGGCGACCGCGGACCCTTGGCCTTTTTGACCGAAATGGTTCCGAGCAACGTGTTTGAGGCGCTTAGTGCCGGAAGCATGCTCCAAATCATCGTGTTTGCCATCTTTTTTGGCGTCGTCCTCGTACTGATGCCGCGCGAGCACACCGACCGGGTTCGTCCACTTATGGGCCAGCTCTCGGCCGTGTTTGTGCATATGGTGGTCGTGGTTATGCAGGCCGCGCCCTTCTTTGTCTTTGCGCTGATGGCCGGAACCTTAACTCAGCTTACGGGCGACGATCCAGCGCGCCTCCCGAGTCTGATTCAGACCTACGGAACCTACATGTTCACCGTACTCGCCGGGTTGGCGCTGATTCTATTCACAGTCTATCCGACGATTGCGTGGTGGTCGACCCGTAAGTTTGGCTGGTCGTGGGTGCGCACCTTTCGCTTCTTTTTCAGCGGAATGCGTCCCGCCCAACTCCTCGCGTTTAGTACTTCGTCGTCTGCGGCTACCCTCCCGGTAACCCTGGAGTGCGTCCACGACAACCTCAAAGTCGAAGAGGAGGTCAGTCAATTTACGCTGCCCATCGGAGCCACTATCAACATGGACGGAACCAGCTTGTACCAAGCCGTAGCTGTGGTGTTTCTTGCTCAATTTCACTTGATTGACTTGTCGTTTGCCCAGCAGTCAACCATCGTGTTGACCGCAGTCGCGGCCTCAGTCGGAGCCGCAGCAATCCCATCAGCGGGCCTGATCATGCTGATCATGGTCTTGGATTCGGTCGGACTTAATCCGGCCTGGATTGCCTTGATTTTCCCCGTAGACCGCCTCTTGGACATGGCCCGCACCGTCATCAATGTCTCAAGTGACGCTGCTGTAGCCATGAACGTAGCAGCCAGCGAAAACCAATGGCGCGGAGCAGAAGACTGATTCATCGGGTAGTGCTGGTTCATCACGTTTATTCAGCGTTCAATCGAGGAGTTCTTGCGTTCAGCTTGCTTCTTCTGGGTTTTGTGGTACGTGCGCAAGTTCAGCTCGGCGACTGTGAAAAGGCCGGAGCCCCGTCAGCCCAAGTGCTTAAGGCCGAAGGGGCCTTAGCTAAAGGAGACCGCCCGATGGCTCAGGTCTACATGTCCAGCATTCGCCGCAAGGAGCCGGAATCCATTCACGGTTGGTACCTCGATGCAGAATTGGCATTGCTCGTAGGCGAAGAGCGCGCCGCCTTGGCCCTGTACGAGAAGGTCTTTGCGGCCTGCCCCGACTACCTGGGCGACCTGGCCTTTCGGATTGGTGCACTGCACGCGGGCCAAGGAAGGCGCGCCGAGGCCCAGCGGTACTGGGCCTCGCCCAACGCCGGGCCGGAGGCCCGGCGTTGGCTTCGCCGGTTTGAACTCGAAGACTCCCTTCGGGCACACCCCGTTGCGTTCAACCCCGAACCCATCGAGGGCCTGGCTACCTCGGCAGACGAATTTTTGGCGGTGCGCAGCCCCGACGGAAGCAAATGGTACCTCACGCGCCGCCGCAATGTGGTGGACCGCAAAAGTGGCCCGGCGGCCCGCACCTACCTCGAGGAGGCCTTGTGCGAAGGGATTCCGCAGCACGGAGGCGTCGAAGTCCGCCCATTGGAGCACCCATTTAACGCGGGATTGAACGAAGGCGGACCGTCGGTCAGCGCAGACGACCAGTGGATGGTGCTCACCGTGTGCGCTCCCGACGCCAACGGCTACCGCAACTGCGACCTCTTTGTGGCGCACCGCGAACTGGGCGAATGGTCGACGTTGCGGCGCATTGACGAAGTGTCCACTCCGACCCACTGGGAATCCCAGGGGGCGCTCTCAGCAAACGGAGACCGCATCATCTTTTCGAGCGACCGACCTGGCGGACGCGGCGGACTCGACCTCTGGACCACCCAGCGAAACCCAGACGGATCCTGGACGCAGCCCGAAAACCTCGGGCCCGCAGTCAACACAGATGGCGACGAAAAATCGCCCTTTTTGCACGCCGACGGCAAAACATTATTCTTTTCAAGTGACGGCCACCCGGGAATGGGCGGGCTCGACGTATTCTACACGAACTGGGCCACGCTCATGCAGCCGATCAACTTGGGGTATCCAATCAACACCGAAGGCGACGAGCTGGGGTTCGGAGTGCACGCCAACGAGCCCTTGGGCTACTTCAGTCAGCGCCGCGAGGGGAGTGGCTACGACTTGATGCGCTTCGCCCTTCCGGCCGATGCGGCGGGGCGCCAGGTGGCTTTTGTGCGCGGAACCGTCGACGGTGACCTACCCGAGGACGGACGTCCCACCCAAATCCGAATCGAAAACCTCAAAACCAAGACCAGCCAGTCGGTGGTGGTGGATGCCACGAGCCGAAGCTTTACCGCCGTCATCGCTCGTGAAGACCTCGCATCGAGCGTACTTGAGCTCGAGCACCCTGAGCTTGGGTATACGGCGCTCCGCCTTGAAGAATACGTGGATGAGACCGAGGTTCCGGCGCTGGTTGCGCGCAAGGCGGCTCCCGGAACCGAATTTGCCCTGCGCAGCATTCTCTTTCGCACCGCGAGTTTCGAACTCAGTCCCGAGGACCGCCTTGCGCTGGAAGGCTTCGCGCGCTACCTGCAGCGCCATCCAGAATTTCGAATCGAAATCCAGGGACATACTGACAATGTGGGTGCCGCGGCCGCAAACCTTGCGCTGTCGCAGCAGCGCGCGCAAAAGGTGCTTGAACACTTAGTTACCTTGGGCGTTTCGAGTGCGCGAATGACGGCAAAGGGCTACGGAATCAGTCGTCCAGTGGCGAGCAACCAAACCGAAGAGGGCCGCTCGCGCAACCGTCGCACCGCCTTCGAAATCCTGCCGTAGCCTAAGGGTCATACCGCACATTGGTGCAAAAAAAAACCGCTCGTGAAGCACGAGCGGTTGTAGTGATACAGGGATGCGTCGGCTTAGTGACGGCGCTCCTTGATGCGTGCGCTCTTACCAGTGCGCTCGCGCTGGTAGAAGATGCGTGCACGACGAACCTTACCGGTCTTGTTAACTTCGATTTTCTCGAGGTTTGGCATGTTCACCGGGAAAATGCGCTCAACGCCCACGGCGCCAGACATTTTGCGGATGGTGAAGGTTTCGGTCGCTCCGGCGCCTACGCGCTGGATAACGTCGCCGCGAAAGAACTGCGTACGCGTCTTTTCACCTTCAACAATTTTGTAGTATACCGTGATGGTGTCTCCTGCTTTGAACGCAGGGAAGTCCTTCTTGGCGATGTAGGTCTCTTGGACGTACTTAATCAGGTCCATGGGATCAGTTTTAAACGTTCAAACTGCAACGTGCTTCACTTTGAAACAGAGGTTGGGTTTGCAAAATCCCCGTTGGCGTAGTTCCTCTAGGGGCGGCAAAGGTAGTAAAAAATCCTTTTTCTCAAATGCCTGCGCAGTCCGCGTAGGAACCGTTCACCTTCAGCGCAGTTTCAGCTTTCTTGCGGGCGACCCATGCATCCATGGTCTGCTGGCGGCGCTCGTTCTCGACGTACTGCTTGAGCAGTGCCAAATCCTGCTTGAGGTTGGCTCGGTGCGGATCAATTTTGTTGCGAAGGTGAATCAACCGAAAGTACTCTTTGCCTTGTGGATCGCGCACGAGCGAGGCCTCACTCAGGTCGTTTACTTCAAGATTTTGAATGGCGTAAAAGATTCCACGGTCGAGCTGATCCAGGTTGAACGTCACATCCATGGTGTTTGGATTCAGCATGATTCCGCCGTTGAGTTTGGTCTCTTCGTCTTCTGAAAAGCGCTCAGCTGCTGCTTCAAAGCTTAGGGTTCCCGCCTTAATGGCGGTCCGGATGCTGTCCAAACGACCCTGCGCAATGTCAAGGTCTTTTTGCTCCAGTTTGGGCTTGACCAAGATGTGGCGCAGGTCGAGCTCTTCGCCGCGCTTGGCCTGGAGTTGGACGATGTGGTATCCGAATTCCGTTTTAAACGGCTTTGAAATTTCGCCCACCTCAAGATTGTACGACACCGCGTCGAATTCGGTTACGAATTGCCCGCGCTTGATGCCTTTGTACTCGCCGCCGTTGCGGTTGGACCCGGGATCTTCAGAGTAGAGGATGGCCATGGTGGCGAAGCTGGACCCATTTAGGATTCGCGTACGGAGCTGCTCAAGTCGGTCGATGGCTTCTTGTTCAGCCTTTTCACTGACTTTTGGGTTGATGATGATTTGAGCGAGCTCGACTTCGGTTCCGATCAGAGGAAGTGAATCTAAAGGCAGGGCCTTGATCACGTTCTCTACCTCGACTGGAGTGACCTTCACGTTTTCAGTGATGGTGGACTGCATGCGCTGGGCGGTAAGTTGGTTGCGCATAAGGGGACGCATTTCTTCTTTGATCTCGACGACCGACTTTTTGTAGTATTCCGTCAAGCGCCGCTCGCTACCAATTTGAGCGATGAGCTGTTCGAGGCGGCGAGCGATGTTGTCGTCAACTTCAGCGTCGTCAACGACCACTGAGTCAATGGCCGCATGGTGCACGAGGAGCTTTTCGAGGATGAGTTCATTGAGCACTTCGCATTCGCTACGGTCTTGTCCCTCGCGCTTCAAGGTCTCTTTCATGATGCTCACGTCGGACTGCAGAATGATTTCGGTACCCACCACCGCGACCACGCCATCGGCAAGTACGGGCTGGGCGAGCGCTAAGGTTGCGGTTCCGAAGAAAAGGGCGAGGGCAGTCGTGAAGCGTTGGGGTAGGAGCATAGCGGCAAACATACGGAATGAGTGGTGTTAGGCGCCTACCTGCGCATTTCGTGCCAAAAGTTCGCGGGCGAGGTTGAGGTAGTTCTCGGCTCCGGTCGACGCGGCGTCGTAGACCATGATGGGCTCGCCGAATGAGGGAGCTTCACTCAGGCGCACGTTGCGCGAAATGACGGTGTCAAAAACAAGCTGCTGAAAGTGCTGGCGGACCTCGTCCACCACCTGGTTACTCAGGCGAAGGCGCGAGTCGTACATCGTCAAGAGCATTCCTTCAATTTGGAGCTCAGGATTTTGCAGGTTCTGCACCGAGCGCACGGTGTTCAAGAGTTTCCCGAGGCCTTCGAGGGCAAAGTACTCACACTGAATGGGAATGATGACCGAATCGGCGGCTGTGAGCGCGTTGAGCGTCACCAAGCCCAGCGAGGGGGCGCAGTCAATAATTATGTAGTCGTAGTCGCCCTTGACTTCAGCAAGCGCCGACTGAAGCATGTATTCGCGGCGGGGTTTGTCGACCAGTTCAAGTTCCGCAGCCACCAAGTCAAGGTGGGCTGGCATTAGCATGAGGTTGGGGTTACGGCCATCCATGATGGCCTCGGCCGGAGTGGCAGTGTGCTCAAGAACGTGGTAGGTGCCTGTTTTGGGTTCCGACGGATCGTAGCCCAACGCCGAAGTGGCGTTCGCCTGCGGATCGGCATCGATGAGCAGCACGCGCTGCTCAAGGACTCCAAGGGCACTGGCCAAGTTGACTGCGGTGGTGGTCTTTCCGACCCCGCCTTTTTGGTTCGCTACTGCAATGATTTTTCCCACGATGGCGAAGGTAGCGCGATTGGCTGACCTGCCCGAGGGCTGTGGAAAACTTAATCCTTACTTAGTGCCCCCTACGATGGGCTTGCGCACCACACCGCAGTTGAGCATTTCGTCTCCGAAGTACGGGTTCATGACGGCTTTTTCGCGGCTGATCCACGTCGCGCCCTCGAAGTCAAAGGCCATCGGGCAGAACTGCAGGTAGAGGGTGTCTTCGCTTGGCTTGGATTCAAGCGAAACGAGGTAGGCTTGGGTGAGGCTGTAGAAGGCTTCGCGCTGCGCTGCGAGGTCTGAGGTCGAAGCAATTTGACGCACCGACGACAGAAGTTGGTCGCCCGGGCTGTTGGTCGTCCAAAGCGAATCCAGGTGCTTGGCGGCGGCTTGGGCTTCAGCGGGGTCCGAAGAGACTAACGCGTCTTTGATGCGCAAGTACTGGTCAAGCGGAACCTCCGCATAGGAGTCCTTGAGGTAGGTTCCGTGCGGGGGTTCGGCGCCAGCCGTGGATTCTTGGGTTTCAGGTGCGGAACAAGCGGCCAGGAACGCGGCCGCGGCAATCAGTGCGTACTTCATGCCCCAAAATTAGGCCCTAGTTCCGTGCGTCGCGCATCGGATTGCTCCGCCAGCGCTCAGCTCCCGTGGGCTTGGGCAAAGCCTCGAGGTACTCGTCTGCTGAAATGCCCCATCCGTTGTTGGAACGGTCAATGTCTGCAACTTCATGAAAGGGATCCAGCTCAATTGAAATGGCCTTTTTGGGAAGGTAAATCGTCTTGGTGAACTCCTGTTCGTTCTTGATCCAAATTTCGGCGGGCCAGCGCTCGACGTGCTCGGTTCCGTCGGCGAATGCATAGCGCACAACCACCGGCATGATGAGTCCGCCTGCGTTCTTGACCGTGATTTCGTGCAAGAATCCCTCGGGGCCTGGCTTAAGTGCAGCCAAGCGCTTTAGGTCAGACTTAGACACAGCGTAGCGATTGTATTCACTCGTGTAGAAATCGCGGTAGGCGGGGTCTTTGTCAACCTTGGTCGGACGGTTGCTCGTCTCATTGCGCTGGTTTCCGATGAAGCCTTTGAATTCGGCCGCGTCGTTGGCGCGGCGCTGGGCTTCAATGGTGGCCGGGTCGAGGCTCGGGACCGAAGCGATGCGAACCTTGGCCAAATCTTGGTCTACGGCCTCAGTCGTGTAGAACCATCCGCGCCAAAACCAGTCGAGGTCGACGCCACTCGCATCTTCCATTGATCGAAAGAAGTCCGCCGGAGCCGGGTGCTTGAATGCCCAGCGCGTGCAGTAGGTCTTAAACGCGTGGTCAAATAGCTCACGGCCCATGACTGTTTCGCGCAAAATATTAAGCGCCGTAGCGGGCTTGCCGTAGGCGTTGTTGCCAAACTGCAAAATGCTTTCTGAATTGGTCATAATCGGAACCATATTCAGCGCCGGCGAACGCATGTAGTCCACGATTTTGTCGGCGGGACCGCGTCGTGACGGGTAGTTGACGTCCCACTCTTGCTCGGTGAGGTACTGTACAAACGTGTTGAGGCCTTCGTCCATCCACGTCCACTGGCGCTCGTCGCTGTTGATGATCATGGGGAAGAAGTTGTGACCCACCTCGTGAATGATGACGCTGATCATACCGTATTTGGTTGCTTCGGAATAGGTTCCGTCGGGATCCGGACGGCCACCGTTGAAGCAGATCATGGGGTACTCCATGCCGATGTCTTTGGTGTGCACTGAAATAGCGCGCTCGTAGGGGTAGTCTACCGTGTACTTGGAGTAGGTTTCAATGGTTTGCGCGACGGATCGTGTCGAGTACTGTTCCCACAATGGGTTGCCTTCTTTGGGGTAGAACGATTCGGCCAGGGTAGTGCGGTTGCCCACTTTGACGGCCATGGCGTCCCAAATGAACTTGCGGCTTGTAGCAAAGGCAAAGTCACGCACGTTGGCTGCACTGAACATCCATGTTTTGGTGCTGCTCGCTTTTGTCTTTTCGCGCTCGCGGGCTTCGGATTCGTTGGCGATGATCACCGGCTTGTCGGTAGTCTTGCGAGCGGTTGCCAGGCGTTGGCGCTGCGTGGCAGTGAGTACGCTTGACTCGTTGGTCAGGGTTCCGGTTGCCGCGACAATGTGGTCGCTCGGAACCGTAATAGCCACCTTGTAGTCGCCAAAAGGAAGGGTGAATTCGCCCGAGCCCAAGAATTGCTTGTGCTGCCAGCCGACGTTGTCGCCGTACACTGCCATGCGGGGAAAGAACTGAGCGATCGTGTACAGCGTGTTGCCCTCCTCGTCGAAGTGCTCGTATCCGCTGCGGCCGCCGTCCTTCATGCGGTCGTTGACTAGGTAGTTCCATGCTACGTAGAACTTGACGCTTTGTCCGGGTGCCAAGGCGGTGGGCAAGTCCACACGCATCATCGTGTTGTTGATCGTGAACGGGAGCTTGGCGCCATTTGACGACTTGACTTCGGTCACATTGAATCCGCCCTCGAACTTGTCGATGTAGCGATCCTGAACCTGTTCTGGAGTAATCGATGATGGCAACGATCCTTTGCGGCTCTGGTCGGTCATGGATCCAGGTTTGCGCATGTTCTGGTCAAGTTGCACCCACAGGTAGGTGAGGGCGTCTGGACTGTTGTTGCGGTAGGTGATCCACTCGGTTCCAGTGATGCGGTGGGTTTTTTCGTCCAAGGTGAGTTGGATGTCGTAGTCCGCTCGGTTTTGGTAGTAGGCGTGTCCGGGAGCCCCCGCGGCGTTCCGGTAGCTGTTGGGGGTAGGCAGCTCTTGCTCGAGCTGGCGGAATTTGCTGTGCGCTAGGCGGTCAGCGGGAACGTGCTGTGCGATTGCACTGACGTTGAGTAGGACCGCGCCCGCAGTCGCGAAAAGGATGGAGTTTTTCATGCCAAATACCATTGAGATGCCAAATGTAGCGAAATGCCAAGGGTTAACGCCCCCAAGGCTAGGGCAAAATCTTTTGGGGTGAACCCGCGCGCCGACGCCATCCAGCGAAGGACGAAGACTGCGGCGACGACGCTGAGCTGGCCGAGCTCGATTCCGCCCGCAAACCATCCCCATGCAGCCCACAGAGCGCCTGTGTCCGCAGGTAAGAGCGGGCCGAGGTCCTTCGCGAAGGCCAGGCCGTGAATGATTCCGAAGGCTGCTGCCACGGCGAGTTCAGGTCCAAGCCATCCGCGGCGGTTCATTTTAGGTGCCCCTTTGAACCAAACCACACGCGCTGCGGTAAAGATCAGTGTTGCGAGCACCGCCCCTTCGACGAGGCGTTCATTGAGGGTCAAGCTAATGGCGATTTGGGCCGCCATGGCGAGGGTGTGGCCCAATGTGAATGCGGTGAGCGCACCGAGCCAATGCTTGAAGTCGCGCGGGGCGAATGGAGCGATGAGCGCCGCCACAAAAAGCAGGTGGTCCCAGGCTTGAGCGTCCAGAATGTGAAAAAAGCCGAGTTCAGCAAAAATGGGAACGATCATTTTAGTTCGATTCGAGGGTTCTCTTTGGTGCTTACCGCGTCAATTCGGCCCTTGGGGCTGCGCACAAAGTACACATTGCGCTGGTCTTCAAAGCGATCGTGCAAAAGCCGGTCGGTAATTGCGATCGGAAGCCCACCCTCGACGTGCATCTGAATTTCGACCGCGTCAGGTTTGTAGGTAATTCCATCAATATGTAGGTCCAGTGCCTTACGGCCGCGGTGCACTGTGAGTTTGCTGCGCACGTATGCTTCGGCTTGGCTGCGTCCTTCTGTGCGTTCGAGGCGGACTTTGGTTCCGCCCAAAGAGGCCGAAATAGCATCTTCGAGGTCGTCAGTAAATAAGCGCACCACCCATTCAGTGCGCTTTGCGCCCACAGTGAGCTCATGAGCGGCGAGGTGCATGGGGTGGTCTGCAGCGCAAAATAGCGTCACAAGAAGCCAAAGCAAGGGGGTAAGGAGACGCGTGCGCACAGCGTGCAAACCTAAACATTTCCTAATTTGTAGCGATGAATTACCCGTACCAAGTTCGAACCTACGACCAGTATGTGAATGCCTGCCACGCCGCGGCACAGGATCCAGAAGCGTTTTGGAGCGAAGTAGCCAAAAACTTTCGGTGGAAGCGCACATGGGACAAAGTCCTAGACTGGAACTTCGAGGAGCCCCGCGTCGAGTGGTTCAAAGGTGCTCAGCTCAACATTACTGAAAACTGCTTGGATCGGCACCTCGACACTCGAGGGGACCAACCTGCGCTGGTTTTTGAGCCCAACGACCCGAACGACGCCGCACGGGTGCTCACGTACCGCGAGCTTCACTTCAGCGTTATGCAGTTTGCCCAAGTGCTCGCGAACAACGGCGTTCAAAAAGGGGATCGGGTCTGCATCTACATGGGAATGATTCCGGAATTGGCCATCGCCGTACTGGCCTGTGCCCGAATCGGCGCCGTGCATTCGGTGGTGTTCGGCGGATTTAGTGCCCAGTCGATTGCCGACCGCATTAACGACGCCCAGGCCAAGTTGGTGGTGACGTGCGACGGAGCATACCGGGGCGCTAAGGTGATTCCGCTCAAGGCAGTGGTCGACGACGCGATTATGGCCTGCCCCTCGGTCGAGAAGGTGGTTGTAGCGTCCCGCACCCGAACGCCAGTGTCAATGATGAGCGGTCGTGACCTGTGGTGGGAAGATGAAATCAAGCGAGTGGAGTCTATGGGTAATCCGTTCGTTGAGGCAGAGTCCATGGACGCCGAAGACACGCTATTTATTTTGTACACGAGCGGATCCACCGGAAAACCCAAAGGCGTGGTGCATACCTGTGCCGGCTACATGGTATGGACGACCTACACGTTTGTCAACGCCTTTCAGTACCAGCCGGGGCAAATTCACTTTTGCACGGCAGACATTGGCTGGATCACGGGGCACAGCTACTTGCTGTACGGTCCATTGAGTGCCGGAGCTACCACGGTCATGTTTGAGGGCGTGCCCACGTGGCCCGACGCCGGGCGATTTTGGGATATTGTCGACCGCCACCAAGTGAACATTCTGTACACGGCTCCGACTGCCATTCGCAGCCTGATGGGATTCGGCCTAGATCCGCTGAAAGGCAAAGATTTGTCAAGCCTCAAAGTGCTGGGCACGGTGGGCGAGCCCATCAATGAAGAGGCCTGGAATTGGTACAGTACCCGCATTGGCAAAGACAAGTGCCCGATTGTTGACACGTGGTGGCAGACCGAAACAGGCGGAATCCTGATTACCAACCTCGCAGGCGTGACTCCGGCAAGGGCCACGTTTGCCACGCTTCCAATGCCCGGGGTTGAGCCGCTGCTGGTCGACGAGCACGGTTTCGAAATCCACGGCAACGGAGTGAGCGGCAACCTCTGCATTCGCAAGCCATGGCCCGGAATGCTGCGCACCACCTACGGCGACCACGAACGCTGCCGCCAGACGTACTTCAGTGCATACCCCGGCCTATATTTTACAGGCGATGGCTGTGTGCGCGATGAAGAAGGTCACTACCGCATCACCGGAAGGGTAGACGACGTGCTCAACGTCAGCGGCCACCGGATTGGAACCGCCGAGGTTGAAAATGCCCTCAACATGCACGCCGGAGTCGTCGAATCAGCCGTCGTAGGTTTTTCGCACGACATCAAGGGTCAAGGCATTTACGCCTACGTGGTCTATCAGGGCTACCGCGACGACGAGAACCTCACACGCCAGGATATTCTCGCCACTGTGAGTCGCGTGATTGGGCCCATTGCCAAACCCGACCAGATTCAGTTTGTCAGCGGCTTACCCAAGACGCGTTCGGGCAAGATTATGCGCCGCATACTACGAAAAATTGCGGAAGGTGATGTGGCCAACTTGGGTGATACCACTACTTTGCTTGATCCGGCAGTCGTTGACGAAATCGCACAAGGACGATTAACAAGTAACTAGCGACTAGTACCCCGCGAGCATCCACGCGGCCATTGCCGCCATGCTCAGGTCCTCAACGATTGTTACGGTGCTCATCGGAAGGTTAAACACGGTTCCGAGGCAGGCGCAGCGAATGGTCTTTTTTTGAAGGTTGCTCTGAATAACGCCGCCCGCACCTACGAGCATGAGCACGAGAGTGATCCAATTGGTCAAAGTTGGAGCGAGATCTGCGGCGTAGGCGAGTCCGAGACTGAGCTCGACAAAAGGGTAGGCAAGGCCCCAGGCTGGAACGACCTTCGCAATCCAATCGTACATGCGGTAGGAGCTCGCAAAGGCTGAGATGTCCAACAGTTTGAAGTAGCTGAAGCTCACAAAGAACCCGGCCATAAACCAGCGCATCCAGCTGTGGGCAGAGAGTGATTCGCCGAGCGAAAGGGCAGGGACCAACGCCAACAACGCGACCAAGGTGAACAACGGGCGGTAGGTGGCCCAAAAACTGCGGGGTTCAGATTCTTCAGCGGGTACAGTTGGGGTTGCAGCATTGACGGGTTGCGCAGTGTATGCACCTGCAGAAGCCACAATTTGCGAGATGCTGGCGTCACTAAGCGAGGGTTCGGCGCGAACTTCCATGGTGCCTGCGGCCAAATCCACGGTCACGGTACGCACTGAGGGGTTGGCCTTTACAGCTTCGGTGATGCGCGCCACGCAGCTTCCGCAGTGCATACCGTCGATTGCGAAAATTCGGGGATTGTTCATGCCCGTGAAGTTACGATTACTTCCAGGTGCTGAGTCGGTGACCTGCCTCACGCAGCGTGGCGTCATTTTTGGCAAAACACAACCGAATCATTTGGTGTTCGCCGGGCGGAATCCTGAAGAACGGGCTCAGCGGAACCGTGGCCACGCCCGCCTCTCGGGTAAGCTGTTCGGCGAATTCGCGATCGCTTCGGTCACTTACTGCAGAATAGTCCACCAAGAGAAAGTAGCTTCCCGCGCTGTGAAGCGTTTGAAATCCACTGTCTGCCAACGATGCGGCGAGCAGGTCGCGCTTCGCTTGAAAAAAATCCGCGAGGAGCTTGGGGTAGTCGGGGCGTAATTCGAGAAAATCAGCCACCGCGTGCTGTGCAGGTGTAGATGCCGAGAATGCGATGAATTGGTAGGCCGTACGCAGGCGCAGGCTGAGGTGTTCGGGGGCCAAGACCACGCCGAGCTTCCAGCCGGTCACGTGGTAGGTTTTTCCGAAGCTCAGTGCGCGAAGGCTCCGGTGCCGCAGGCTCGGGTGGTGGTGAGGACTAGCCAGCGAAGCACCGTCGAACACCATGGTTTCGTAGACTTCGTCGCTTAGAACGAGCGCGGAATCGGGGATTAACGTTGCGAGCTTTGCCCAATCTTGGTGGGTCCAGAGCATTCCCGTTGGATTGTGCGGAGTGTTTACCACGACCATTTTTGTGCGCTCGCTCACAGCTGAGGCAAGTGCGTCCCAATTGATTCCAACGCGGCCTAAAGCACATTCGAGTGAAACCGCTACCGGTGCCGCACCCGACATGACAACCGCAGGATGGTAGGAATCGTAGGCGGGTTCCAACAAGATGACTTCGTCGCCAGGTCCGCATAGAGCCTGAATAGCTGAAAAAATCCCCACGGTGGCCCCGGGGACTACGGTGATTTCATGCTGGGGGTCATAGGCGATATGATTTCGCAGAACCTGGTCGGCCGCGACCGCTTCGCGCAACCTTAGAAGCCCCGGCATGGGCGCGTACTGCGCTGATTCAGCGTCCAATGCGCGGTGAAAGGCGGCAACGAGTTCGGGATCTGGACCAAATTCCGGAAACCCTTGGGCGAGGTTAAGCGCTCCGTAGCGTTGTGCGAGCGCCGTCATCTCGGCAAAAATGCTGAGTCCTGCGGGCGCAAACATTAGTCGAGGTCTGAAGGAGTAAATGCGAGGGGCAGTAGGTCACTGGCGCTTTCGACGAGCCAAACAGGGCCTGATTCTGCTGCCAAGACAAGTCCGAGGGCCGCATTTTGCCGCACATGCTGTTCTACCAAGGCTTGACGGCACATGCCGCAGGGGGCGAGGGGTGCATGTCCTGTGCCGTTGCTCGGGCGGTACGTCACCGCCATCTCGAGGACCCGCGCCCCGGGTGCAATACTGTTGACCGCCGAAAGTGCCACGCGTTCTGCGCAAATCCCGATCGGATAGGATGCGTTCTCTTGATTCGTTCCGGTCACGATTTGGCCGTCGGCTAGGCGCACGGCTGCGGCCACCCGAAATCGTGAATACGGCGCGTGTGCATGCCCTAGTGCTCCAATTGCCTGCTCGAGTAATTCGTGTTGGCTTGCGCTGAGTTCTGCGCGCTCGACTACTACAATGGGGACATGGATGTTCATGCCGTAAACCTAGTCAATTTCAGCAGTGAACGCACAAGCTCCAACTGGTTCTGAGCGCGAACCCAATTGTGCTCGGGATAATCAATGCGGTAGTACGTGCTGCCGTGCGCGGCATCTGCCGCAAAACGCAGGGCTTGTACCCAACTTAGGTAGGCGGGCATGCGGAGCATAGTGCCCTCATGAGCGGCAGCATCAGGCCAGCCATTGATGTAGCCATCCCATAGCTCGCGTACGATTTCAGGTTCCGCGGAATTCCCCTTCGGATCATCTTCGGTCCGTCGTGCGGCCATACTCCGAACTAAATCGGCAAAATCGCTTCCGAGGTATCCCGGTTGAAGGGTGTCGAGGTCGATTGCGCGGAATCCTTGCGTGCTCAGAAGCATGTTGGTACGCTTGGCATCGTGGTGCTGAACTGCCGGAATAAGCTTCAACTCTAACGTTAAAAACATAGGTGCAAGATCCTCTAATTCAGATTTTAACTCCGAATACTCATGAGGGACCAATTGGCGCACACTGGTCCATTGCTCCCACCGAAGTGCAGCGCTGTGAAAGTCCGGAAGCACCGTCTTCCACGGCGCAGCGCGCTCGTTCAGCAGCCGGTTGAATTTGCCCCAAAACTGGCCACAAGCATAGGCTGATGCCTGCTGTGCAGCTTCATGAATCCAGGGTTGGACTCTCCACCCTTCTGCGTCGTGAATGCTTCCGTCTAGTCGTGAAACGGGATTCACCGCGAGCACCGACGCTGGCGATGCCCTAAGGAGAATTAGGTTCTGCTCTATGGCATCCAGGTCGCGAAAAACGCTCCGATTGACGCGTTGTGCGAACAGGACTTCGCCAGAGTCAAATTCCGCACGAAAGCTCTCGTTAATGAGGCCGCCCGTGACGGGCGTTAGCGATATGGGTGCGGGCCTGCCCCATTCGCTCCAGTTAATACTGGTCATAGAACCCAAAAATGGGCTTGCGCTGCGACCAGGTTCCGCGGGTAAAGTCAGGAATTGCCTGTGGAGCCGAACCTTCAGCAATTGACTTCTCAGACAATGGGGTCACAGCGTACCAGGTTGCCAAGTCGTAGACGTCAAAGGGGAAGGGCTCGTTGCGCTTAAGGCACTCGATGAACGCATTGTCGACGAAGTAGTCCATTCCGCCATGCCCAGCGCCCGCGGCCGCCTCAGAATGCTTGGCCCACAGTGGGTGGTCGTTGGCCTTCATCAACTCAGCTGTGTTGGCCCATCTGTGGCTGTGGTTCATTGAATCCTCGAAGTAAATATGGCCTTGGTCGAGGCCTCCCCACCCAAAATCTTGCCAAATACCGCGGGTGCCTTGAACGCGGAATCCCAGGTTGTACGGGCGCTGCAGCGAGGTGTCGTGCGTCAATAAAATGGTTTCGCCGTTGGCGCAGGCAAGGGTGGTTGTTACAATGTCGCCACAGGCAAAGTTGACCTTGGCATTGGGATGGTCGGCGCCCGCTTGGCGCACGATGTAGTCGTTGAGGCCCCTTGATTTACTCGACATCGAGGTTAAATGGGTTAATCGATTGCCGCGGTTAATGTCCATCATGGCCGCAACTGGTCCCAGTCCATGGGTGGGGTAGAGTTCTCCGTTGCGCTTCACGTAGTGGTCCGTACGCCATTGGGATTCGCTGTATCCGCGTTCTGCGCCGAATTCTGCGCCTTTGCCGTAGGGAGATTTGCCGTCGTTGAATAGAACTCCGCGCAGGTCGTGCTGGTATCCGCCTTGCCCATGGACCAGTTCTCCAAACATTCCTTGCCGAACCATATGAAGCACGGACATTACGTCGCGCCGGTAGCACACGTTTTCAAGGGCCATGAGCGGAGTGTGGGTGCGTTCACTCGCTTCGACGAGGTCCCAGCATTCTTGAAGGCTCACGGCGCCTCCAACTTCCATCGCTACGGCTACACCGGCATTGAGCGCGGCCACTCCGTGGTCCCGGTGCCATTCCCACGGACTGCTCACAAAAACAGCATCGAGCTTTTCGTTATCGAGCATTCGGCGGTAGTCTTCGGGGCCGTTACCGTACACCTTCGGCGCCTTGCGTCCTGCTTTTGCAACCATCTCAAGCGCGGATGCCATCATGTGCGCTTGAGGGTCAGCCATAGCTACGATTTGGACATCGCTGCGCTGGAGCATAAGCTCAAGGTGGTTTTGGCCACGCAATCCGGTAGCGATGAACCCAAGTCGCAGCATGGGTTTCACCTCAGGCGCAAGGGCATACATGTATGAAGGCAGAAGTGTGGCACCGGCTGTTGCGATGCTCGTGGTTCGTAAAAAATCACGTCGGTTCATGGGTTGAAGGCATTTAGGTCCGCTCAAAATACGTCCAAACGTGGGCTT
>JAURGG010000031.1 GCA_030833905.1 Schleiferiaceae bacterium | reverse complement strand
GCGCCCTAGCCCCGAAGGGGCCCATAGCGCGAAGCGCCCTAGCCCCGAAGGGGCCCATAGCGCGAAGCGCCCTAGCCGCGCAGCGGCATTAGCACGAAGCGCCGCAGGCGCGAGTGCACCTAAACCAACTCCGCCTCCAAGTCGTACTCGGTGGCGCCGGTGACCTTGGCGGTCACGAAGGTTCCGCGCTTGAGGTGCAGACCGGGAGCCTCAATCCGCACCTCGTTGTCGACGTCGGGCGAATCAAACTCGGTGCGACCAATGTAGGCATCGCCCTCGGCGCGGTCGATGATGACCGTCAGGGTTTGGCCGATGAGGGCCTCGTTGCGCTCGAGCGAAATTTCGCGCTGCACTTCCATGACGGCTTGCTGGCGGGCCATTTTGACATCGGCCGAAACGTCATCTTCAAGACTGAAGGCGTGGGTATTCTCTTCGTGGCTGTAGGTGAAGACGCCAAGGCGCTCAAAGCGCTGGGTGCGCACCCAGTCGAGGAGTTCGTCGAAGTCGGCCTCGGTTTCGCCGGGATAGCCCACAATGAGCGTGGTGCGAATGGCGATTCCGGGGACTTTTTCGCGCATGGCCGCCAACAGCTTGTCGGTTTTGGCGTGCGTGGTTCCGCGCCGCATGCTTTTAAGCACGTTGTCAGCAATGTGCTGCAGCGGAATATCGATGTAGCGGCACACCTTCGGATTCTCGCGAATCACGTCGAGCACGTCCTCGGGGAATCCGGTCGGAAAGAGGTAGTGCAGGCGAATCCACTGGATTCCGTCCACAGAACTGAGGGCGGTCACAAGCTCGGCAAGGCGGCGCTCCCCGTAGATGTCGAGGCCGTAGTAGGTCAGGTCCTGAGCGATCAAAATCAGCTCCACCACTCCTTTAGCGGCCAACTTTTGGGCCTCCGTCACAAGGTCCTCAATGGACGTTGAACGGTGCTTGCCGCGCATGAGCGGAATCGCACAAAACGAGCACGGACGGTCGCATCCCTCAGAAATCTTGAGGTAGGCGAAGTGCTGGGGTGTCGTAGTAAGGCGCTCTCCGACCAATTCCTTTTTGTAGTCGGCTCCAAGCGCCTTGAGCAGCAGGGGCAAGTCACGGGTTCCGAAGTACTGGTCGACGTTCGGAATCTCGCGCTCCAAGTCCGGCTTGTAGCGTTCGCTTAGGCATCCAGTGACAAAAACCTTGTCGAGCAGTCCCGCCTCCTTGGCTTCGACCGCCTCGAGGATGGTGTTGATCGACTCTTCTTTAGCGTTTTCGATGAACCCGCACGTATTGATGACCACAATTCGCCCCTCTTCTTCGTGCACGACATCTTTGCCGGCGGCCTTGAGTTGGCCCATCAGAACTTCGCTGTCGTACACGTTTTTCGAACAGCCGAGGGTAATGACATTGATGCGGTTTTTGGCCGCGGATTTCGTGCGCATGTGCTTAACTTAAAACTTGAGGTGACGAACTGAAAGTCCCTGATTCTTAATTTCTTCTAACGTCTCAATTCCGATACTAATATGAGCGCCTACAAAGTCACTAGACACCTTGGCGTCGCTCTCGCTGGTCTTCACCCCTTCGGGAGTCATGGGTTGGTCCGACACGAGCAGAAGGGCACCCAAGTGCAGTCGGTTGTGGAATCCTGCAGAGAACAGCGTCGCTGTTTCCATGTCAATGGCCATGGCTCGGGTCATGCGCAGGTATTCTTTGAACTTCTCGTCGTGCTCCCACACGCGGCGGTTGGTCGTGTAGACGGTTCCGGTCCAGTAGTCGTGGTTGCGGTTTCGAATAATGTGCGAGGTCGCACGCTGCAGCATAAATGCGGGTAGCGCCGGAACCTCCGGTGGAAAGTACGAGTCCGACGCCCCTTCGCCGCGAATGGCTCCGATGGGAACAATGAAGTCGCCCACCTTGGTGCGCTGCTTCAGCCCTCCGCACTTACCCAAAAATAAGATGGCCTTGGGCTGCACAATACTCAACAGGTCGCTGATCGTGGCGGCATTGGGGCTTCCCATTCCAAAGTTGATCATGGTAATCCCTTGACCCTGGGCCGACGGCATGCTGCGATTGGGATCGACAATGTGTCCGCCGGTCATCGCCACGAAGCGGTGGAGGTACTCGTTGAAGTTAGTAAGCAGAATGTACTCAGACATCTCCTCAGCCTTGACCCCAGTGTAGCGGGGCAGCCAGTTGGCGGTTATTTCTTCTTTAGTCTTCATACGATTAACTCAGTAAAGCGTTTAAAAACTCTTTGGCATCAAATTCCTGAAGATCATCTACACCCTCACCCACCCCGATGTAGCGCACGGGGACGCGCAGTTTTTCGGCAATCGCCAGCACGACACCGCCGCGGGCAGTTCCGTCCATTTTGGTGAGTACCAATCCGGTCAAAGGAGTCACTTTAGAAAACTCAACAGCCTGGTTTACGGCATTTTGACCAGTTGAAGCATCAAGCACCAACCACGTCTCGTGGGGTGCGCCCGGAACGATCTTATCCATCACCCGGCGGATCTTTCCGAGCTCATTCATGAGGTTCACTTTATTGTGCAGGCGTCCCGCAGTGTCGACTAGAACGACCCCTCCCCCGTTACGTGCTCCCGCCTCCGCGGCGGCGTAGGCGACTGCGGCAGGATCGGTATTCATTCCCTTCTCGATGAACGTTGCGCCAGAACGCTCGGCCCAGATGCGGAGCTGGTCCACAGCCGCCGCGCGAAACGTATCAGCTGCACCAAGCACAACAGCTTGGCCCTCAGTCCGGAACTTTTTGGCAAGCTTGCCCACCGAAGTTGTCTTACCCACCCCGTTGACACCAACCACTAGGACTACTCGAGGCTGTCCAGCAGGAACCTCAATGGGCTTAACATCTGCCCAAACAGCAAATTGGTCCACCAATTCGGCGCGAATGAGCGCCTTAAGGTCGCCCTCGCTGACGTACTTGTCGCGAGCGACGCGTTCTTCGACGGCCTCAACCAGCCGAACGGCCGTTTCTACGCCTACGTCGGCTGAAATCAGTGCCTCTTCGAGGGCATCAAGGGTTGCGGAATCGACCGTAGCCTTTCCGCCAAACAGCTTGCTGATGCCGCCAAAAAGAGCCTCTTTGGTTTTACTTAATCCGAACAACGCCATAACTGAAAGGTATAAAAAAACCGCTCGGGGAGCGGTTAAACATTTGAAGGGCGAACCTTGACTTAAGCCTTAAAGAAATTGGCTACGTCGTCTTTCACCATTACTTTCTCTTCGAAGGCGTATCCACCGCGCTCGGTCTTCACCATCTTGATTGCCTTAGCGTAGGTTACGCCACCGGCCTTTTTCAGGGTTGCAACTACTTTCTTTGCCATGTCGCTTACTTAATTTCTTTGTGAACGGTCATACGCTTGAGCACGGGATTGAATTTCTTAATCTCCATGCGGTCGGGCGTGTTCTTCTTATTCTTGGTGGTGATGTACCGTGAAGTACCTGACATACCAGTCTCTTTGTGCTCAGTGCACTCGAGGATCACCTGAACGCGATTGCCTTTTTTTGCCATGATTCCTTAAAAATTAAAGTGCAACGTTTCCGCTGGCACGGGCTTCAGCCAATACAGCTTCGATGCCCTTCTTGTTAATCGTCTTCAGAGCGGCGGCTGAGATGCGCAGGGTAACCCACTTATCTTCAGCAGCTACGTAAAACTTTTTACGCATCAAGTTCACGTCAAACGTGCGCTTGTTTTTCTTATTCGAGAACGACACATGGTTACCTACCATGGCCTTCTTACCGGTAATCTCGCAAACTCGTGACATAATCGCGCGGTGTTAATCTTTAGCTCCGTTTCGCAACGGGAGTGCAAATGTACAGCGAATTTCTCAATATTTAACAGGCGCTTCGGGCAAAAAACCACGCAGCCGATTCAAAACTTCCAAAACGGATTTGCGAACCGTGCGTTCGCGGTTGTCGCCCATCTGAAAACGACCGGCCCACTCCACACCTGGCCCACTCACCGCGAGCCACACCGTTCCCACTGGTTTTTCGGCGGAACCTCCGTCGGGGCCCGCTACGCCACTACTCGCAACGCCCCAATCAGCCCCGAAGCGCTTGCGGGCTCCACGGGCCATAGCGCGCACCACGGGCTCGCTCACGGCGCCATGAAGCAGCAAGTCGGCCTCGTTCACACCAAGGTTCCGCATTTTAACGTCGTTGGCGTAGGCAACGATTCCGCCCAGTACATAGCGCGACGAACCCGGAACCCGTGTCAGCAACGCCGCAATAGAACCACCGGTGCAGCTTTCTGCCGTGGCCACCGTCTGACCCGCAGCAGTAAGGCGCTCGCCCACCACTTCTTCGATGGTCTTCCAGTCCTCAGAATAAATGTCCGTGCCCAGCACAGCGCGCAACCCTTGTGCGGCGGGCTCCAGAAGCGCCGTAGCCTCATCAGAGGACTGGGTTCTAGCCGTCAACCGAAGCTTTACAATTCCTGGCGACGGCAGGTAGGCCAAACTCAATCCATCAGGCAATGCCGACTCCCATTCGCTGATGCGCAATGCCAGCTCCGATTCCGGAATCCCTTGAACCATAAAAAAGCGGTGCTCAATGTGCGCGTCGGACTCAGCTCGCATTCGGGGAAGCACGTGCGCCTCCAACAAATGCTTCATTTCATACGGAACCCCTGGCATACTCACGTAGCGCACGCCGTCGCGCTGAAACAGCATTCCCGGAGCCGTTCCTTTGGCGTTGGCGAGCGGTTCGCACACATTGGGCAGCTCCGCCTGTCCCCGATTTAGCGGCCCCGGAACGCGCCCCATGCGCGCAAACATTGCCTCGATGTGGGCGTAGACGTCGGGGTGAAACTCAAGGGTTCCGCCAAAGTAATCGTTCAACACGTTTTTGGTGAGGTCGTCCTTGGTCGGGCCGAGGCCGCCCGTAATCAGCACCCACTTGGTATCAGGAAGCACGGCATCCAATGCCGCGCGCACGTCGTCCACCCGATCCGAAATCACGGTTTTGCGACGTAACGTCACACCCAATTCTGCCAGCTGTTCGCCGATCCACGCCGAATTGGTATCAATGGTCTGGCCGAGCAGCAGCTCGGTTCCGATCGCAACAATCTCTGCCTGCACGCCCTACTGAACGCGTTTAATGCTGCACCCCAAATTCTTGGTCTGCGCCACCTTCACGGGCTGCCCCTTGGCCACCGAATTCATAGCGTCGATCAACCAATTTTTCTTCACTTTTTTGGCGGAATCGACGTTGTCGTCAATCGCCCCGGTGTATACGAGCACTCCCGTGCCGTCAAACAAAAACACATGAGGAGTCGTTCGTGCTCCAAATGCATCTGCAACCTGGTGCCGGTCGTCCACGAGCAGCGGAGCCTGGTACTTGTACTTCTTCCATCGGGCCCGCATGGCTTCCATGGACTCGGTGGTTCCGCGGTTCGCCTCGTTCGAGTTCACAAAGGCCACCCCGATATCAAGCTTGCGCGCCAACGCAGCGATCGATGGGTAGCGGCCCTCCCAACCTTCAGATTTGTCGCCATTCCCGACGACAAACGGGCACGAATTACTCGTGAATACCACCAGCAAACCATGTGTTTTTTGCAGGGAACCTAAAGTGGCTGACGCATCGTCTTCACGGGTGGCATCGCCAAGTAAATGCTCGGCCATGGGCAGTGAGGTACCCAACTTAATGGGTTCCGGAAGCTTCTGGGCCCCAGCAATCCCCGCCGCGAGGCCCAACAAAAGTGTTATAAAGTGTCGCATAGCTGCAAGGTAATACGCAATTTTGCGCAATGGTTCGCACAATTCTGCTCCTGACGGCGAGCAACATCTTTATGACGTTCGCCTGGTACTACCACCTCAAGAACCAAGGCTGGCCGCTCTGGAAGGCCATCGTACTCAGCTGGTTCATCGCTCTTTTTGAGTACATGCTGATGGTTCCGGCCAACCGCCTGGGCTACGCCGACGGCCTGAGCGGATTTCAACTTAAAATCATCCAAGAAGCCATCACACTGGTCGTCTTTGGAATTTTTGCAGTCTACGTGCTCCATGAACCCTTACAGACCAAACACGTTGTAAGCTTTGGACTCCTCATTGCCGCCGTGTGGGTCATGTTCAGGTGATTGGTCACTAAACTAGTTGCTAGTTGCTAGTTACCCGTTACCAGTAGCCAGCTCAACCAGTAGCCACCCCATGAAGATTATCCTCTCCCCCTCTAAAACCATGAACGCGGCGTCGGCGCCGAGGTCGGAATCGCCCGCTCCACTCATCGGGCAGGCGGCCGTACTTGCAGACCGTGTACGGAATTCTGGCCTGGATTGGGCCGAGTGGTACGACTGCAGCCCCAAGGTCGCCGCCCAAGCCGCGGACCAGTGGGCTGCGTGGTCGGCAGAGGCTCCCGGCACCAAAGCCGCGTGGACCTTTACCGGTGAAGCCTTTGGGCGATTGCTCCCCGCGACCTGGTCCAAGCGCGACCGGGCTGAAGAACGCCTGCGCATCATGTCGGGCTTGTACGGAATCCTACGGCCCAGCGACGGGGTACTTCCCTACCGCCTTGATGTGGGCCAAAGCCTTGGCGGCCAGCGCCTGCTTCACTACTGGAAGGATTCCGTCACCGATTGGCTGGTTGCCGACGCGGCGGGCGCACCCGTGGTCAACTGCGCCAGCGACGAGTACGCAGAGGTCCTGGACCGCCCCAGGTTTGCACAGTGGATCGACTGCGTATTTCTGCAAACTGTGAACGGAAAAACCCGCTCGGTTTCGGCCCTGAGCAAGCAAGCCCGCGGCGCCATGGCCCGTTTTCTGGCGAACCATTCGAGCGACGACCCCGAGGTGGCCAAAAAATTTAAGAGCGAAGGTTACACTTTTCAGCGCGCCGCGTCGAACGAAACCCGCTGGGTTTTTGTTCGGTCCTAAGTGAAGCTTCAAATCGTTTGGTTCAAGCGCGACCTCCGCTGGGAGGACCACGCCCCGCTCGCTCAAGCGGTGGCGACCGGCCAACCCGTCGTGGGCTTGGTTTTGTACGAGCCCTCGATTTGGGCGCAGCCGGTTTATTCGCGGCGCCACGAAGTGTTTGTGCACGAGTCCGTTACCGAGCTTCAGGCGACGGCGCCCTGCTTGGGTTCGCACGGCAGGATCCCGCTCTGGTACGTGAATGCCGAGGCCGTTGAAGCGTTTGAAGCGCTTTCCCGTTTAGCGGGGCTTCCGATCGGAACCGTGTTCAGCCACGAGGAGGTGGGCATCGAAGCCACCTTTGCCCGCGACCGCCGCATGAAAAAGTGGTTAACCGAGCGCGGAATCTCTTGGATCGAATCGCCCTACGGGTCGGTGCGTCGGGGACTGAAGCGCCGCACCGACTGGAACGTCCACTGGAACGAGGTGATGTTCAAAGAGCCCCTCACCGAGTCCGAGTGGAACAAGGGTAGCGCGTGGTGTCCGAGCGAAGCGTGGCGTGATTGGGCGAATGCGCGGGCTGTCGAGCGCCCCGCACGCGAAGCGGGCGTCGCCCAGACGGGCGGGGCGGCCTGGGGGCATCGCTACCTGAGGAGCTTTGTGGCGGGAGGCCGCGGGCGCGGCTACATGGCCCACATTTCAAAACCCGAGGGTGCGCGAACCCACTGCAGCCGCCTGTCCCCCTACCTCGCGTGGGGCAACTTGAGTCTTAAGCAGGTAGTGCGGAACCTAGCCGAAACCCGCAGCGGCGACCTTCTTGCGATGCGGGATGCTCGAGCCTTCGCGAGCCGACTTCGGTGGCGCGAACACTTCATTCAAAAATTCGAATCGGAACCTCGAATGGAGTTCGAGCACGTGAACAGAGGGTACAACCAGCAGACGTTTAGCACGAGTTCCGCACATTTAAACGCTTGGAAACTGGGTCAAACCGGGGTACCCATGGTGGATGCATGCATGCGAAGCTTAAACGAAACCGGATACCTGAACTTTCGCATGCGTGCCATGCTCGTGAGTTTTGGATGCCACGCACTTAACCTTCACTGGAAGGACTTGAGCGCCCACCTCGCCCAGCAATTCCTTGATTTTGAACCCGGTATTCACTACCCACAGCTCCAAATGCAAGCGGCAGTTACGGGCATCAATACCGTCCGCATCTACAACCCGGTCAAGCAGGCCGAGGAGCAGGATCCACAAGGAGTTTTTATTGAACAATGGGTCCCGGAACTTGCCCCACTGCCCATGCCCTTTCGCGCCGCGCCCTGGATGCTGACCGAAATCGACTGCGTGGGTTATGGGTTTCAATTCGGAACCGACTACCCCGCACCCCTCGTGGACCTCACTACGGCCCTTCGTGACGCTCGAATTCGCTTGTACGGAGCCAAAAAACGCCCCGAAGTGCGCGCAGAAAAAAACCGTATTCTAGGAATGCATGTGGCACCCCAACGCAAAAAACGGAGCTAACTAAACCGCTGGTTGCTGCTCTTAAAGCGACCTTTCTCAAAGTCTCTTAGCATCAGGTGCTTGGTCTTTCGACCCGTCACCCGTTCACGCCACATTCGAAACGACGAAGCCTTCATGTGCCTGCGCATCAACGCTCTAACATCGTTTTCGCGTAATCCAAACTGCGCGTAAATCGCTTCAAACGGAGTCCGATCCTCCCAGGCCATGGCGATAATCCGGTCAATATCAGCTTCTGATAGTTCGTTACTAAGCATTTACAGTTCGGTATTCCCGTTTCAACGCGGTTAGCGGTTGAAAAGTTCCGAAGCCCTGTACGAAATTCAAAGTGATATCAGTCACATTGCTACCTTGGAGGACCTTTTAGTTTTGACTTAAACCTTTATCACCCGTTACCATGACCGAATTGATTTCAGCTGGCGCTTTTTTAGTTGATGTGCGAACCCCCGAAGAGTTCGAATCAGGACATGTCAATGCATCTGTCAACATACCCCTGGACGAAGTTGCGGACCGCCTCGAAGAGTTTTCTGGCAAAGACCACATCGTTGTTTTTTGCCGCAGCGGAAACCGCAGCGGAATGGCCAAAGCAATCTTAGCCCAAGCCGGAATCACCAACGTTACCAACGGCGGAACCTGGGAAGACGTCAAGCAATTCATCGATTAAGACAGAACCATTATGTGGGAATTCCTCATCAACCCTTGGCCGTGGTGGTTCTCAGGAGCCGCCATTTCAGTCACCATGTTCGCCCTCATTCTATTCGGGCGAAGCTTTGGATTCTCAAGCAATCTGCGCACCCTCTGCGCCATTGCTTCGCGCCGTCGGGTCAAATTCTTTGACTTCGACTGGAAGAAAGAAATTTGGAACCTCATCTTCTTGGTTGGAGCCATCATCGGTGGCTACCTCGCCAACACCTACATGAACCACGGTGAGGCCGTTCAAATATCCCAAGCGACCATCAACGACCTAGCTGCGTTAGGCTTTGGAGACCCTAGCACCTCTGCTTCGGGCGTTCAACCGGACGAACTCTTCGCGTGGGAGAATGTGCTGACGCTCCGCGGATTCCTCCTCCTCGCAGTCGCGGGGCTCCTCGTGGGCTTCGGAACCCGCTACGCCGGCGGCTGCACCTCCGGCCACGCCATCAGCGGCCTGTCGGACCTTCAAATCCCGTCGTTGATTGCCGTAATCGGCTTCTTCACAGGCGGCTTGATCATGACCCACCTGCTCTACCCCCTTATTTTCTAAGACATGCGCTTCATCAAATACCTCCTCGTCGGAATCTTTTTCGGCATCCTGATGGCCAAAAGTGAGGCCTTCTCGTGGTACCGCATTCAGGAAATGTTCCGCTTCCAAGCCTTTCATATGTACGGAATCATCGGTACCGCCGTCGTCCTCGGCGCGGCCGGAGTCTGGATCATCAAAAAGCTCAAGCTCAGCGACATCCAGGGCGAACGCATCAAATTCAACCCCAAAGAGATGGGCTTCTGGCGCTACTTCTTGGGCGGAACCATCTTTGGCCTCGGCTGGGCCCTCGGTGGAGCATGTCCAGGGCCGATGGTCGTAAGCGTAGGCTACGGCGTTCTTTCGATGCTCGTCGTGTTCTTCTTCTCGATTGTCGGAACCTTCTTGTACGGCGAAGTCCGCGACCGACTTCCGCACTAATCGGTACAAGACCGGCTCGCAATGGCTTCACAACCAAACCAACCCAAGCAGGATCCGAATCAGGATCCCGAACAGGACTCCAAGCTCCTGCAGACCGTGGGGCAACTCCTCAACCTCACGGTCTTTCTTTCCTTTTTTGTCGTAGCTCTTCTGGCCTACGTCGTTGTGTTTACGCAACCCAAACCGTGGATGACTGCGTGGTGGGCGCGAATCACGGCTCCGAAATCGGAAGCCACCGTCACAAAGGCCACGCCGGCTACGCCGGCCGTGGCCTACTGGACCGCCCCCTCTACCAGCAGTATTAGCGACCCTGAGCACAAAAAGCAAATCGAATACGGCAAGGACCTCATCGCCCACACTGCCAAGTACTTTGGACCTGAGGGAATCATCGAAAAAAACCGCACCAACGGCCTCAACTGCCAAAACTGCCACTTGGATGCCGGAACCAAAATCTTCGGCAACAACTACTCGGCAGTTACTGCGACCTATCCAAAGTTCCGCGCCCGTTCCGGACAAGTTGAAAACATATTTAAACGTGTAAACGACTGCTTCGAGCGCAGCCTCAACGGCACTGCGTTAGATACTAATTCCGCCGAAATGGGCGCCATCGTGGCCTACATCAACTTTTTGGGCAAGGACGTCCCAAAAGGCGAAAAACCCGAGGGCGTGGGCCTGAAAAAGCCGGCATTTCTCAACCGAGCCATCGACCCGGCCAAGGGCAAGCTGGTGTACGAAGCCCAGTGCCAAAGCTGCCACCAAGCTGACGGTCAAGGACTTTGGGCTGAGGGCAGAACGGAATTCACCTACCCTCCGCTCTGGGGCAAACTCAGCTACAACGACGGCGCTGGACTCTACCGCATGAGCAACTTCGCCGGATACGTCAAGTACAACATGCCGTTGGGCGCCACGCACAACGAGCCGATTCTTACTGATGAAGAGGCCTGGGATGTCGCAGCCTACGTCAACAGCCAACCCCGCCCCAAAAAAGACATTAGCGAGGATTGGCCCGACATCTCCAAAAAACCTTTTGACCATCCGTTTGGCCCATTTGCCGACGGATTTAGTGAAACTGAGCATAAGTATGGCCCTTTTGGCCCCATTAAGGCCAAACTCGAGGCCATGAACCCCAAGAAATGAACAACGAACGCCGCGAATTCCTCAAAAAAGCAGGATTATTTGGAGGAGCACTCGCCCTCAACCCACTGACTTCGCTAGCCACCCAAGGATCCGAAACCAAAGGCCCCCAACCCGCCGTAGACCGCACGAAAGGCGACCTCGAAGTGACCATCCTTCAGACCACCGACGTGCACTGCCAAATTCACCCGCACGACGAACTTTTTTGGGAAGACGGCAAATCCGTGTTTCGCCAAACCGGAGGCTACGCCCACCTCGCGACCTACCTCAAGCAAGAGCGCGCCAAGCACGAGCACAGCTTTTTGATCGACACCGGCGACATGTTTCAGGGCAGCGAACTGTCGGTTAAGACGACGGGCGAAGCCATGGTTCCGATTTTAAACGCTTTGGACTACGACCTCTACCTGCCCGGCAACTGGGAGGTCGTGTACTACAAAAAAATGATGCAGCACCTGCTGGGTTCGCTTCACGCCCCAAAGGTCTGCGCCAACATGTACCACGACTTGGGCGACGGCAAGCGCGGAGAACTCGTGTTCCCCGCCTACCACGTGTGGAACGTCGGAGGCGTTAAAATCGGATTCCTCGGCTACACGGACCATCTGGTTCCGGTGCGCCAATCCCCCAACTACTCAAAGGGCATCATCTACACGAAGCCCGAAGAAAACCTAGCCCACTACATCGACGTACTGCGCAACCAAGAGAAGTGCGCCGCCGTCATGGTGATCGCGCACCTGGGGCTTTCACAGCAAATCAACTTGGCCAACCTGCCTGAAGCTGAGGGCGTCGACTACGTCTTGGGTGGCGACACGCACGAGCGCGTCCGGGTTCCGATTCAGTGCAAATATGCCAAGGTGGTTGAGCCCGGAGCCTTTGGCTCGTTTGTGGGCAAACTCACGCTGAAGTTCCGCGACGGCAAACTTGTACACGACCTCTATGACTTGGTCGAGCTCGAAGCTGCGAAGTACCCCGCAGATGCCGCCGTGGCCGCGCTGGTGAAGGCCAATGAAGCCCCCTTCGCAGCCTCAATCAACGAGGTGATTGGGTATTCAAAAGTTGCGCTCTACCGGTACTTTGTCATCGAAAACACAATTGACACGATGATTACGGATGCGCTTCGCTGGCGCATGCCCGACGTGGATTTGGTGCTGAGTAACGGATTCCGCTTCTGTCCTCCCCGTTCGACTCCGGACCACACCGGCAACATTCCGATTACGTCGGGCTACTTGTTTGACATGCTCCCCGTGGACAGCCCCGTGCGCGTCGCCGAAGCTACCGGAGCCCAAATTTTGGCCTGGCTCGAGAAGGAACTGCACAACGTGTTTGCCGAAAAAGCAAGCGAGCGCTTTGGCGGATGGGTCATCAAATTCAACGGAATGAACGTGGAATTCAAGGCCTTCGCCCCCAAAGGCCAGCGCGTTCAAAAGGTCACCATTGGCAAAAAGCCGCTGGATCCCGCACGCGTGTACCGAATGAGTGCCTGCGAACGCGACGGCGACCCCATGGACATGCTTTGCCGCATTAAAGGCGTCAAAAACGCTTCAAATAAGCCGTTTTCACTGCACGACGTGATGCGCGACTACTTCAAGGCCAAAGGCCCTGTTTCACCCAAGGTGCGCGGCAACGCCAAAGTGCTTGACGCCCCCCAGACGTTGCTGACTCAAGTCACAGGAGTTCCGTACGAGTTCAGGTAATTTTCGGTCATGAAAAAGATTCTATCCATCCTTGCCCTGGTATTCATGGGCAGCATCGCGTGGGCCCAACAAAGCCCCGAACACCGTATTGTTTTTCAGCACACTACGGCCGACACCACGGCCCAAAAGGCGTTAATGAAGCAGCTCGGAAACATGCTTTCTGTCAGCCCCACCACCCAAGTTGAAGTGGTCTGCCACGGTCCTGGCCTCAACATGCTTCTGTCTGACAAGTCTAGGGTTGCTGAAAAACTCGCAGGATTTGCCGCGCGGGGTGTCGTGTTCAGCGCCTGCCAGTTCTCGATGAAGGAACGCAAAGTGTCCGCCGACCAACTTTTGCCCTCGGTCACGCAAGTTCCCGCTGGAATCATCTACATCGTCACCAAGCAAGAAGAGGGCTTCCACTACATCAAATCGGGTTTTTAATTGCTTAAAAACATTTACCTCCTCCTAGCCCTTAGCGGGCTGGCCTTGTGGGCGGAACCGGCGACGGATTCCGCCCGCTTCATTTCACTGAATCAGTACTTTGCGACGTCAACGTACAGCTTCCACTCCCGGACCTACTTCATGGGCACAGCCAACCGCGGCCTACTCAAAGACGACTTCACCTTGGCCCAAGGGGGCGACCTCGGAATCCAAACTCCCTGGCTGCACGGCTTGCGGTTCAACCTCAGCGGATACTTCATCTACAACCTCGCTTCGAGCGAATTGGCCAGCCCCGACTCAATTTCAGGAGGCTTTAACCGCTATGAGGCCGGGCAGTACGACGTCGCCAACCGCGGAACCACCCGCGGCCTGGAGCGCGTGGAGCAACTAAATGTGGAATACCAGCGTCGCGGATTTCATGCGCAACTTGGTCGCTTTCAGCGCGAAACGCCCTTTTTTAACGCCCAAGATGGCCGAATGCGCCCGACTCTCGAAGAGGGTCTGTGGCTGCGCCAGTCCCTTGGTGGCTGGACGCTGCGGGGCGCATCGGTCTGGTCCATTTCACCCCGCTCAACCGTGGACTGGTACCCTGTGGCCCAGTCCGTAGGCATCTACAGCCGTGGTGTACGCGCCGACGGAAGCCCCGGAGCGTACATACTTAGTGACGCCGGCAAAGCACTTTACGTCGCCGGAGTCCAAGGGCCGCTGGCAAAAAACCTCACACTGGAAGCATGGACTATGGCCTTCCCCAACGTAATGCACTCGCATACAGCCCAATTTGAATACCGACTTGGTGGGGCCAAATTCCGCCTAATGGGCCTCGCCCAAGGCCGACTGGGAAACGGTGGAAACGCCCAGGAGGACCTGACCTACATTCCCGAAGACCATCAGGCCTATGCGGTCAGTAGCAACGCCAGCCTCCCTCTACCCCGCAAGCGCTACGCAGCACTTAGCTACACGCGAATCACTGGCCACGGCCAGTACCTCATGCCCCGCGAATGGGGCCGCGACCCGTTTTACACGTTTATGTCCCGCGAACGCAACGAAGGCCTCGGCGACGTGCATGCCGCGGCATTGATGCTCGGAAGCATTCGCAAGCGCGGTTCGCACGAAATCAACGTCGGCGTCTACGACCTTCCCGAACCCGGCAACTACCGCCTCAACAAGTACGGAATGCCTTCGTACTGGCAAGTCAATGTCGCAGGGCGAATGCGTCCACAAAAAGCCTTTGACGGACTCACCTTGAGGTACTTAGTGATGTACAAAGGCGCCCTTGGGCCACACAACCTCAGCCTCGCCCAGCAGTACAACAAAATCGGCGTGTGGCACCTCAGCCTCAGCGCCGACTACGCGTTTCAAACCAAGAAATGACACTTCGCGAGGCCCACGAAGGCGACCTTGAGTTTCTGCAGCGAATCACCCAAACTCCCGGTTGGCTCGCCAACATTGGCCCGCGCGGAACCGAAACCCGCGACGGTGCCCTCGCCTACCTCGAGCGCAGCTTTCTCACCCCCTACCGCGAGCAAGGCTGCGGCCTCTGGGTCATTGATGTAGATGGAACCGCCGTGGGCTTGAGCGGAATCGTCGTCCGCGCCGGCGTCGAAATTCCGGACCTCGGATACGCCCTGCTTCCCGAATTTGAGGGCCACGGCTACGCCACCCTTGCGGGTCAAAAAGTACTGGAATGGGCGCGGAATTCCGGCCGATGGACCACCTTGGACGCCTACACCATGCCGCACAACGACGCTTCAGATCGGGTGCTTCAGCGGCTCGGCTTTACAGAGTTGGGCATTGTCCACCTCGAAGCCTTTGGCGGTGAACCGTCGCGGCATTGGCGGTTGTCGTTGTGAAAACTAAGACCTTCGCCCTGCGTTCCATGACGCCAAGGATAGAAGCTCCCCTCGTTCGTATTGAGCCATTCCCCGAACGAAGCTTCGGTAATCTGCCTCGGTCATCCAACCTGGACGGTCAGACTCCGCCAATTCTGGCGGTCTATTTGGACGTGTCTTTTTCATGAATCTAACCTACTAAAGGTAGTTCAAGCAATACCGACTGCAAACGGATGTTTATAATTCAAACGCCTGAAGCACGTGTACTAACGCACCGCCACCACCCGAACCTCGTGCGCGGCCAAGGCCAACGAATTCCCAAGCACCACAGGTTCCGAGCGAAGCAATTCTTGGCCCTCCAACCCTTGTAGCGCAGTCGGAAGGTTATAGGTTACCGCATTGGCACGTGTGTTAATCACAACCAGCACACGGTCTCCGTCCAAAATCCGCTCAAAGGCCAGCACGTTGGGGTGCGAATAGGGCTTCAACGTGCCGTAGCGCAGCGCTTCGTGGTTTACCCGCAGGGCGTACAGCGCGCCGTAGCGTTCAGACAAACCGGGATTTGCGGACCAATTCACGGGGTCTTTGCCAAAAAAACTGGTGGTTCCGGCCTCTCCCACCTCTTGGCCGGTGTAGATGAGCGGAACTCCGCCCATCAGCACCGCAGCCGCTTGGGCGGCGAATGAAGCTTCGACTCCGCCAAACAGGGTCACGGGCGTGGCCTCCCAGGCCGACTGGTCGTGGTTCGTGGCGAAGCGAAGTCGAATCGCGGGCGAAGCATTGGACTCGGTTGTATTTGCGGTAAAGAGGTTGGTGACCGGAGCCTGAGCCGTTCCAAACACTTGCTGCAGGTTGTAGTTCCAGTTCCAGCCGTAGATCAGTGGCATTCCAGCATTGTAGTGGTCGGGGCGCTCGCCTTCGGTCAAAAACAGCAGCTTGCGGTCGGTTATTCCCTTAAGACTGTCCATAGCCGACTTCCAAAACGCGAACGGAACATAGTCCGCTGCATCAAAACGAAAACCGTCCACTCCTACTTCGAGGATCCAAAACTTCATCGACTCAATCATCGCGGCGTGGAGTTCAGGCTTCGAAAAGTCCAAATCAGCTACGTCCTGCCAATTCGTACCCGGAGGATGTGTAATTTGTCCCGCCGCATTCTTGGTGTACCACTCGGGGTGCTGCGAGATCCATGGATGGTCCCAGGCCGTGTGGTTCGCTACCCAATCCATGATGACGGCCATTTTACGCTCGTGGGCCGAATCCACCAAAGCCTTCAGGTCGTCAAGGCTGCCGAACTCTGGGTCGACGTTGGTGTAGTCCGCCACACAGTAGGGCGAACCCACTGATTTGACCTGCCCCATTTTGAAGACGGGCATCAACCAAATCGTATTGACATTCAGTGACTTAATTCGATCAAGGTCAGCCGTAATACCGGCAATTGTGCCCGCTGCCGAGTGGGCGCGCGGATTCACTTCGTACAGCAAAAGATCTTCGGGGTCTACCACGTCAGTCAGCGAATTCCAGGGTTGGGGTTGGGGTTCGGGGCGGCACGCTGCCAGCAGCACGGCGAGAACTCCAAATAAAAAGTAACGTTTCACACACCGAATCTACGGCCAAACCCGCACCTTTGCGGCCATGAATGTAACGACGCCTCCCAAAAAATGGAAGCTTTTGCTTCTCAACTGGTTATTTGTGTACCCGCTGATTAACGTACTGATTCCGATCGCATTCCCGCTTACCGAAGGCTGGCCGTTGCCGCTGCGGACGTTGGTTTTGACGGCGATCATGGTGCCGGTAATGGGCATGGTACTGCCTAAGCTCCACGCTCGATTCGCAGGGTGGTTGCGTAACTAAAAAAGGGCGCCCCTTGCGGAGCGCCCCATTCAACACTTAAACTAAACTTAGTTCTTGCTCACGCGGAGCGTGCGGCTGCCTTCTTCTGAAGTCAGGCGGACCATGTACACTCCGTTGGCGAAGTTGCTCAGGTCGATGCCCAGTGACTCAGCACCTGCATTCCACGTAGCTACCGTCAGCACCTTGCC
>JAURGG010000030.1 GCA_030833905.1 Schleiferiaceae bacterium | reverse complement strand
CTCATGCTCCCGAGCTGCATAAAGAAGATGTAGACCACGACAAATAGCAATCCTAAGGCAATGGGCGCGCCCAATCCGCCTCGGCGCTTCGCCGATGAGAGGGAAAAGGCCATCACCACTAAGATGAACATTGAGAAGGGGTAGGCGGTGCGGCGGTACCATTCGGCCTCGTGCCAGGCGACGGCTTCGGATCCGCTGAGTCGTTCTTGAGCGAGGAAGCGCAGCAATTGTGGAGAAGTCATGGTCTCGGTGCGGCGCTGGTCGGGGTTGAGTAGCGTGGGCTTAAAGGCGAAGTTGGAGTCAAGGGTTCGCCCGAGCGTGACATCACTCATGCTCTGGTCTGCAAAGGTTCGGCGTTCCCAGTTGTCGAGTTTCCAGGTTTGGGCGATGGTGTCGTAGCGCAGGTAGTCACCGCGGAGTTTGCTGACGAGCTTGCTTCCGTCAAAGACTTCGTAGCTGAAGTGGTATCCGGCTTTGCGCTCGGGGCTCCAGGTTTCGAGGTAGATGTAGTGCCCAGGTAGAATTTGGCGGTGAATGTTGATCGGGCGTTTGGGGGCCACGTCTTGGACGTAGCGGTCTTCGAATGCGAGCCGCGCAATGTTGCTTTGCGGAACCACAAAGTGGCTGAGGAGCATCATGAGGCTGAAGACGATTCCGGCTCCGAGGGCAAAGGGAAAAAGCAAGCGCCGAAAGGGCAGGCCACCGGCCAAGATGGCCATGAGCTCAGAGCGGTTGGCGAGGCGAGCCGTGGCGTAGACCGTCGACAGGAAGAGGATGAGCGCGCTGAATGTGGATCCGTAGTACAGAATGAAGTGCCCGTAGTAGTGCTGAAGTGCGAAACCGACCGTGATGCCCTGGTTGAGAAAGTTGTCAATTTTCTGCGAGATGTCGAAGACCACGGCGATGGCCATAATCAGCACCATGAATAGCGCATAGGTCCCGAGGAACTGCCCGAGGAGGTAGCGGTCAATGCGAAGCAGGGCGCGGTTCATCAATGGCTCGTTGGCGAGGTTAGCGAGGTTGGCAAGGTTGGCAAGGTTGGCTCGTTGGCGAGGTTGGCTCGCTGGTAAAATTAGCTCGTTGTTTGCGCTGCGCTGCGGTTACAGGCGGCGGGTAAGTTGGGGAACGAGGGCGTCCTTCCAGGCCCTGAAGCTTCCGTCGGCAATGCGCTGGCGCGCTTCTTCGACTAACGCTAGGTAAAAGCGCAAATTGTGCTGCGAGGCGATTTGGCGGCCTAGGGCTTCGTCAGCCTTGATCAGGTGGTAGACGTAGGCTTTTGAATAGCGGCTGTCGACGACGGAATCTCCGTCGGGGTCAAGCGGGCTGAAGTCGCGGGCCCACTTGGCGTTGCGAAGGTTGACGGTTCCTTGGCGGGTAAAGATTTGGCCGTTGCGGCCGTTGCGGGTCGGCATCACACAGTCAAACATGTCGACGCCCAACGCGATGGACTCGAGAATGTTGGCGGGGGTTCCGACCCCCATGAGGTAGCGGGGGCGGTCGGCCGGAAGGATCGCGCAGACCTCGGCGGTCATCGCGTACATCTCGTCGTGGGGTTCGCCCACGCTGAGGCCGCCAATGGCATTGCCCCAAGCGCCTTTTGAGGCGATGAACTCGGCGGACTCCTTGCGCAGGTCTGAAAAGGTCGAACCTTGAACGATCGGAAAAAGCGCTTGCTCGTAGCCGTACTTGGGCTCGGTTTCGTTCCAGCGAACGAAGCAGCGGTCGAGCCATCGGTGGGTGCGCTCCATAGCCTCTCGAGCGTAAGCTTTTTCGATGGGGTAGGCGGTGCACTCGTCGAAGGCCATTACGATGTCGGCTCCGATGGATCGCTGCACGTCCATGACGGATTCTGGTGAAAACAAATGGGTGCTTCCGTCGATGTGCGACTGGAATTTCACTCCCTCTTCGCGGATTTTGCGCCGGTCTTCGAGGCTGTAGACTTGAAATCCACCGCTGTCGGTAAGCATGGGGCCGGTCCAGGTGCTGAATGCGTGCAGGCCGCCGGCTTGTTCGAGCACTTCGGTTCCGGGGCGCAGGTAGAGGTGGTAGGTGTTGCCCAAAACGATGTGCGCACGGGTGTCGGCCGCGAGCAGGTCGGGACCAACCCCTTTGACGGCACCTTGGGTTCCGACGGGCATGAATATGGGGGTCGGAACCGCCCCGTGGGCGGTGTGAAGCAGGCCGCTCCGCGCTGCAGAATGGGGGTCTTTTGCTTGGATTTCAAATTGCACAGAGCAAAGGTACGGCGCCGGTTCTTGGACTACTTTTGCCACCGTAATGGAAGTCTGGTATACCGAAGCATCCCGATGGCTGCTCACGCCCATGGCGTCGGCGTTCATGGTGTCGTCTGGACTCGCGTCGCTCGTGGCCTTACTCGTGGTGGCCTATGCCTCGCGGGGCTTGTCGGCGCTTAAACCCAAGGTGTCTGAAGGCGCTCCCGCGGCTGCCAAGGATTTAGCCCTTCTGGTGGTTGGCCGCAACGCGGCTCCGTGGTTTGAAGAGTGGATTGCGGGATTTGCTGCAAGTGGACTGTCGTCGACCGTTGAAATGGTCGTGATTGACAACCAAAGTGAAGACGATACGGCCCACCGCATTGAACAGCTTCGCCTTCAGTACCCGTGGCTGACGGTGGTCACGGTTCCGCACAGCGACCGTTTTTGGCGCACTCGAAAGCTTGCGATGACCTTGGGCGTCAAGGCGACCAAGCGGAGTAACCTGGTGTGGGTTGACGCGGCGACGGTTCCGCCTGCGGACTTCTCAAGTTGGCTCGGATGGCTCACCAACCCGCTCAACGACCGCAATGTGGCGGCCGTTTGGGGCCCGGTTAAGGTTGTAGACGCCAAGTCTTCGGTGCGGATCCCGATGGCTGCCGGCCAAATTTGGGCCTGGCTTCGCCAGCATTCGGGCGGAATCCCCAGCTCGCTCATACCGGTGAATTTGGCGTTTCGGTCGGCAGATTTTATGGACCGCAAAGGATTTCAAGACAGCATGCACGTAGACGGTGGCGAGGGAGAACTACTCATGGGAGTTCTCGCTGGCCCAGGCCGAGTGGCGCTGGCTACAGATGCGGTGGTTGCACGGCGGGGAAGCATTCAGCGCGACCCCAAATTGCGCGAAGTGCGCCCGGCTGCCGAACAGACTGCCCTGATTTTGGCCTTCTTGGGGCTTTGGATCACGGACCTTGCTGGTCTTGTTGCCCTACTTGGGGTGGCCGGTCACTGGGTTCTTATTGCGCAAGAAGGTTTGGATCCGCTTCGCGATTTTTATAGAAATCAAGCGTTGTTTGCTGCCGGAAGCTGGGTTGCCCTGCACGCCGTTGTAGGCACGATGCTCATCGTGCACTTTAGCCGTTTTGGTACGTGGTTCGAAGCCGTACGCGTTCCGTTTTGGATTCGTGTGGACGCTGTTCGCCGTCGGATTCCAAAACGCGACCCGATGGCCAAACCCTTTTGGAAGGGCTAATGGATACGTCAGCATTTTCTTTTTTAAGCGACGATTCGATCGCGAAGCTCGACGCGCTCCCAGAACTCTACCGGGAGTGGAACGCCCAAATCAACGTTGTATCGCGTAAGGATCTGGACAACCTTTGGGAGCGCCACATCGCCCATTCACTCGTGTTGGGCCACGTTCTGCCCCTCAAGGCGGGCCTTCGAGTGGCGGATATCGGAACCGGCGGCGGATTCCCTGGAATTCCTCTTGCCATTGCCTTTCCCGAGGTGGAATGGGTGCTGGTCGATTCCATTGCCAAAAAAATAAAGGTGGTCCAGGCGGTCGCAGATGCCCTCGGACTCACCAACGTTCGTCCCGTGTGGGGCCGCATGGAGACGGTCAAAGGGCCCTTTGACCTCGCGGTGACGCGAGCGGTGGCTCCGGCTGCCGACCTCAAGCAGTGGATGAAGGGGCACTGGTCGTCAAAGCCCAACACGGCGTTGTACGCCCTCAAGGGCGGAGACCTCAGCGAAGAACTTCGCGGAATTCGCCACCGAATCCACCCGGTGTCCCAATGGCTACCGGGGGAATTCTACGAGACCAAGGTCATCGTGGAGCTTCCGGCCTAATCTTGTAACTAGGTACTGGCAGCTTGCTACCCCAAGAACGGGTAGCGGTAGTCTGCAGGCGGAACCAACGTTTCTTTAATCGTTCGGGGTGAAGCCCAACGAAGAAGGTTCAGAACTGAACCAGCCTTGTCGTTGGTTCCCGATCCGCGTGCGCCACCAAACGGCTGCTGGCCGACGACGGCGCCCGTGGGCTTGTCGTTGACGTAGAAGTTTCCGGCGGCAAAACTTAAGCGGCGCGTTGCCTCGTCAACGGCGTAGCGGTCGCGAGAGAATACGGCTCCCGTGAGGGCGTACTCAGAAGTGCGGTTGATCAGGTCGAGGGTATCGCTCCATGCGGAATCTTCGTAGACAAAGATTGTCAGGAACGGCCCAAAGATTTCTTCGCACATCGTGCGGAAGTGCGGGTTGGTCGTCACCACCACCGTGGGCTCTACGAAGTAACCTTTAGACTTGTCGTGGCCTCCGCCTACAATTAGCTCAACGTCCTCGCGGCCTTTAGCGTAGTCGATGAACGATACGATTTTGTCGAACGAACGCTCGTCAATTACGGCAGTGACAAAGTTGGAGGGGTCGCCAGGGCTTCCCATCTTAAAGCTCTTAACGTCTTCGACGAGCTTGGCCTTGACTGCGGGCCAAAGGCTGGCAGGCACATAGGCACGCGAGGCGGCTGAACACTTTTGGCCTTGGAACTCAAAGGCGCCGCGGCTTAGCGAAGTGGCGACTTCTAGGGCGTCGGCAGAAGGGTGGGCAAGGACGAAGTCCTTTCCGCCTGTTTCGCCCACAATACGCGGGTAGGCTTTGTAGCGGTCGATGTTGGTTCCGATCTCCTTCCAGAGGTGCTTGAACACGCCGGTAGATCCGGTGAAGTGCAGACCTGCAAAATCGGGGTGCTTAAAGACCACGTCGCCCACGGCAGGGCCGTCAGCATACACGAGGTTGATTACGCCTTCGGGAAGTCCGGCTTTGCGAAAGATCTCCATGATCACCCACGCCGAGTAGATTTGGGCGTCGGCAGGCTTCCATACTGCTACGTTGCCCATTAGGGCCGGTGCAGACGGCAAGTTGCCAGCAATAGCGGTGAAGTTAAATGGCGTAATCGCAAGAATGAAGCCTTCGAGGGCGCGGTACTCCATGCGGTTCCAGACGCCGGGCGAGCTCTCGGGCTGCTGGGCATAAATCTCGGTCATGAACTGCACGTTGAAGCGCAAAAAGTCAGCAAACTCGCACGCTGCGTCGATTTCGGCTTGGTGCACGGTCTTGGACTGGGCCAGCATGGTTGCCGCATTGATCGTGGCGCGGTAGGGGCCGCTCACGAGGTCGGCGGCGCGCAAAAAGATTCCGGCGCGTTCAAACCAAGGCATTGACGACCATGACGCGTGGGCAGCTAACGCGGCGTCAACGGCTTGCTCGACGTGCTCTTTGGTGCCCCAGTGGTAGCGGCCGATGACGCGTTGGTGGTCGTGCGGCGGACGGCAGTCGCGGAGCTCCCCCGTACGGACTTCTTTGCCTCCAATAAACATCGGAATGTCCACTTGCTCGCCGAGCATGCGTTCGTAGGTCGACAAAAGGCGGGTGCGCTCTGGGGTTCCGGGAGCGTAGCTGTACACAGGCTCGTTAATGGCCTTGGGGACGTTGAATAATGCGTTCGGCATACATCTAAGGGTTTGGTGCGGCCGCTCGGGTCGCGAGTTGTACGTCAAAGGTCGGTACTGTGGGTCGGTTCGCGAAGGAATTCTAAAATTTCTCCCGTTCGGGTTAGGCGGATGGCGTGCAATCCACCTCCGCGCCAGCAACCGGTGTCAATACCCCACGCGTTGGCCGATGGGTAGAAGCGTGGAATGCCGGGTTCTTGAATCACGTGACCAAATATTTGCAGCTTGCCCACGTTTTTAAGCGCGGAACGGTTGTGAAGCACCGAGCGCAGGTTGCCCGCAATAAAGGGGTCGCGTGCATGCAGTGCAACCCCAGCGTGGGTGATCAGCACGTACTTGTTTTCCCACTTCAAGGGCAGGCGGCGCATCCAGTCGATGGTTTTTTTCAGCGGAATTCCGCGGCGCAAAAGATCCTTTTTGAACTTTTCGTAAAAAGTCAATTTTTGAGTGGGCTGGTCGTAGGCGTCGACAAGCATTTGCTCGTGGTTGCCCCGTACCACAAACACGCTGTAGGGATATTCGGTTTGAAGATCCCGGATGTATTCAATCACCTTGGCGGACTTCGGGCCCTTGTTGACCAAGTCGCCCACTAAAATGAGAAACTCGTCGTGCGGATTCCATTGACCGCGCACCAACGTCTTCAGGGTCTTTGAGCACCCGTGCACGTCGGCCACGACCAAAAGGTTCATTGCGCTAGTTCTATGCGTTGAGCATCACCGGCATGACCAGCATCAGCAGGTCTTCGCCGTCTTCGCTAGGGCGGTCGGGAAAGAGCAGTCCCGCACGGTTTGGCGCAGAAAATTCCCAAGCCACTGAGCTGGAGTCTAGATTGCCGAGCATTTCGACGATGAACCGGCTGTTAAACCCAATTTCAAGGTCGCTGCCCTCGTAGCTGCAGGTCAAGCGCTCGTGCGCTTTGTTGGCAAAATCTGGATCCTCGGCGCTGATGAACAGCTCGTTGCCCGCCATTTTGAGGCGGATTTGGTGAGTCGTCTTGTTGGCAAAAAGGCTCACGCGCTTGACGCTGCCCGTGAAGGCGCCGCGGTCCACGGTCATGCGGTTGGGATTGTTCTTCGGGATTACGCCCTCGAAGTTGGGGTACTTGCCGTCGATCAGGCGGCAAATAAGGGTGACGCCGTCGTAGGTGAACTGGGCGTTTTGCTCGGTATAACGGATCTCGACGAGGTCGTCGTTGCTGCCCAGGGTGGCCTTCAAAAGGTTGAGCGGCTTTTTAGGCATGATGAACTCAGCCGTTTGCGGAGCGGCAAAGTCGCTGCGGCGGTAGCGCACGAGCTTGTGGGCGTCGGTGGCTACAAACGTGAGACTTTCGGGGGTTAGCTGAAAAAACACACCGCTCATTACGGGACGCAGGTCGTCGTTGCCGGCGGCGAAGAGGGTCTTCGCGATGGCGGTTCCGAGGACGTGCGCAGGCAGTTCAACGGTCACCGTGGCATCGACGTCAGGAGCCTTCGGGTACTCGGCCGCATCGACGTATGAAATGGCGTACTTACCGAAGTCGCTGCTCACCTCAAGGCTGTGTGCGCTTGGGTTGAAGGTGAACGTGAGCGGCTGCTCGGGGAAGCTCTTGACGGTGTCAAGTAGCATTCGCGCCGGGATGGCCGCGGTGGCGGAACTCTCGGAAGCCACGTCCAACGTGGTCGTCATCGTCGTCTCTAGGTCAGACGCGGTTATCGTGAGCTTGTTGGGTTCGAGTACGACTAAAAAATGGTCGAGAATCGGTAGGGTGTGGTTGGATTGAATGACACCCGAAACGGTCTGTAGCGCGCGGAGTAGTTGTCCGCTGGAAACGATGAACTTCATGCTGCAAAGTAATTACCTCTTCGAACGCAATCCGCGAGAACTTTTCAACAGGTGTTGAAGACCAAAGCGCTGTACGAGCACCATTCGGCCGTCATCCAAAAACGCGTAAAAACGATTGGGGTCAAACGCTTGGGGTAGGCCGTCGTCAGTGATTGCTTCGGGGTCGCCAGGAATGTGGTACAGAAGCATGGAATTCACACTTCCGTCGGTGCGGCGAATTTCGATTCGAACCCGTGGGGGTAAGGCTTTTAGGCTGTCTTGCATTCCGTAGGCTCCGTCGGACGGAATGATTACCCCCTCGTACTGGCTGCTTTCGACGGCCTTCAAAAGAGCCTGTACCTTCATGCCGTCAGCGGGTTGCCCCGAAAGCGACCAACTCCCGTCCTTGTTGATAAGTTCTATGTTGGCGTTCGCCGAATCCATGTACGAAATGGATACCGCGGCCACAGGCTCTTGGTTGGGCCACAGCACGCGGTGGCGCCAAAGGTCATCGCGCAAAAAGAATCGGCTGCTCAAGTATCCGTTAAAACCGGGGATGTGCACGGCCACGGGACGTCCGAATCCATCGCGTAGGAAGTAGGTGCCGAGCATGTCGGGTGTTTCAGTTCCGACTGTAAATGACTTAAGCGTTTGCTCACCGGCAAACACATCCACATGCACCCCGTAGGTTGCCATCGACGACAGGATGTTGGTCGTGGCGGCATCGGGAGCAAATCCGCGCAAGCGAACGCGGTAGAGCGTTTCGAGCAGGACCTCAATCGCGTCGGGGCGGGCTGGTGAGGTTCCGTTGATCAGCCAAACACCGGCTTCGCGGGTGAGGACGGCGGTGTCGGGACTGCGGTTCCAGAGCACGATTCGGTCAATGGACGCGGTATCATTAATTGCAAAGTCGTAGGCTTCAGGGCTGAGGTCGTCGTGGCTCCGGTTTTCGCGAACGATGAGAAAGATCACCCCGGCGGTGGCCACGGCGAGTACGATTAGGGTTCCGCGCAAGCGAAAGGATTTGGTCTTAGGCATTGGGTTGGGATTGACCGTAGCGGCGGCGGCGGACGACGCGGTACAGGGTGTGAAGCAGAAGGACCAAGGCAATAGGCGCAACCGAGTTAAGCGCTTGGTAGAACACGGACTGGGCGTCGACTTTCGGGCGGTCGAGTAGGCGCAGGCTGACATCGCGTCCGCGCACCGAAATCAGGCCGCTGCCCTCGAGCAGGTAGTCCATGGCGTTGAGTACGAAGTCAGAGTTGCCGAACTGCTGCCCCGTAAACTGGTCGTAGCCCAGTGGGAGGGGGGCTCCGCGCGGAATGTCGCTGCGCACAATGTTGCGCTGGTTTTTGGCCAGGTCTCCGTCGCCCACGATAAGAAGTTTGGCGTCGGTCGCTTTGGTGGGCGGGGCAGGAAGCTCCGTTTTGGGCACCATTCGGTTGGCGAAGTACGACGGAAGCTCGCCCTCGAGCAGCACCGCCGTGGCAAGCGGGCCTTCGGTGTAGAGGGCGCGCACGGGTTCGTTGTAGAGTTCGGCCAAACTCACTTGGGTCGGAGCCGGGCGGCGGCGCGCGTAGGGCGACGTCTGCAGAAGGATGGTTTTGCGAACTCCGGGGACACGGATGGTGTCCACGGTGGTTCCGAGCTCGTAGCGCACCGCGTTCAAGTTTTTGACGATAGGGTGCTCAGACTGCGGAAGCATCAAGGGGAAGTACACCCACGGGCGCACAGACCGCTGGTCGTTAATACCCGCACACACGAGGTCGGCGGCAAGGGTGGTGTTCACGCGAGCCCCGTAGGTGAACAGCATGCCGTCCAATCCGATGAAGTCGAGGGTGGGGTAGGCCAGGAATTCGGGGGCATAGCTCAGCGAATCCATTTCGGCGTGCACGGCCTCGATCATCCAGAGCGCGCGCCCGTTGTTCATGAGGTACTGGTCGAGCAACCAGCGGTCGAGGTCGTTGAAGGCGTCGCGCGGCTTGGCCATGACGATTCCGTCAAAACTGTTGAGGCGCCGAACCTGCATGCTCAGCGAGGGCTCGCCGGTGGTGCTGTCCACAGGAAATTCGCGCAGGTTGAATCGAAATACGTCGTAGCTCTTGCGCAGGCTGAGTTCGAGCGCTGCGGTTTGTACGGCCTCGAGCTCGCTGTGTCCGTCGAGGATGGCCACCCGCTTACGTTCCGTCTGAAGAAGGCCGCGCAGGGCGGACGCGAGGGCATACTCCAAATTTTGAATGCTGGCGTTGATTTGGGCGTCCGGAGCCTGTGCGAACTGCTCAAGCAGCAGCGAAACAGGCCACTGGCGCTCGTTGTAGCTGACTACGGCACCTGGAAATACCTGCTGGGTTTTGACGCCGTCGGCCTCTTGAACTTCGAGCTGAATGGCGCCGAGTCCCAGGTTTTGAAGCTGGGTGTAGGTGTCGCGGCGCACTTGCGGATCTGGATTCTCAGATGGATTGATTAATTCGTAGCGAATGTTTCGGTTTCGGGCGCGGAATTCGTCGAGCAAGCGAAGGGTTTCGGACTGAAGTCGCTGAAATCCGGCTGGAAAGTCCCCCTCGAGGTAAATCGTCACCAGCATGGGCTCTTCGACCTGGTCGATCAGGGTTTCGGTGGCGTCGCTGAGGCTAAAGCGCTGGTCTGCGGTAAGGTCAAGGCGGACAAAGACGGGGCGAAGGGTCGAGATGGCTAAAGTTCCGACCGCAATGAGGATGGGAAGCGCGGTGCGAAGGTTTTTAGTGGGCTCGAGCATCATTCGAGCTCCGCCCAAAAAGGCCAGCGTAAGACCCGCAAAGTAGAGAATGTCGTTGGCGTCAATGACCCCGCGGCTCATAGACGTGTAGTGTTCGCTGATGCCCCACTGCAGCAGGTAGAGGCCACGGTTGGCGATGCTCGGCAGGTCCACAAACGCATCAAAGCCGGCGTACATGGCGAGGCTGCCGGCGGCTCCGCCGACAAAAGCCACGATAGAGTTGTCAGTGCTTGCGCTGAAGAGCAGCGAAATCGCGAGGTAGGAACCGCCCAAGATGAACAAGCCCAAGTAGGATCCGGCGGTGCTGCCCAAGTCGAGGTTGCCCACCGGGTTGCCAAGCACCCAAAGCGATGCGGCGTACAGCAGCGTGGGTAAGAGCGCCAGTGCGAGGAGGGCCATGCCTGCGAGCCATTTGCCCGTGACGATGTGCCAGGTGGTCAGCGGCTTGGCGCGAAGCCAATCAAGCGTACCGGCGCGGCGTTCTTCGGCCAGCATGCGCATCGCGAGGGCCGGAACCAAAAACAAAAACACCCACGGCGACAGCATGAACAGCCCGTCGAGTTGGGCGTATCCGCTGTCAAGCAGATGAAAGTTGCCGGGCATGAGCCACAAAAAGACGGCGTTCAACCCGAGGTAGACGCTCAGTACGAGTACGCCCGTAGAGGACTGAAAAAAGGATGCGAATTCGCGGCGGGCTAGGCTTAGCATGGGGATGGCGTCAGAGTGTCGCAGGACCAAGCGCGCGCGGGAGCGTCGAACCAAGCCTTTAACGTGGGCCAAATTTCGGCAAAAGTGGCCGAACGGCGGTAGTCCTCAAGAAACTCTTCGGCCTGCCACTGGCTGTAGGTGAAGTAGGTTCCGTCGTGGGCGCGGAGCCACGTGGCTCTGAGGCACCCGGGCTGGTCGGCAACCACCTTAATTTTTTGGGAGACATAGGCTTCAAACGCTTCGCGGTGTTCGGGCGCGATGCTGAGGTGGACGATTCGGGTCAAGCTTGGGTTCACCGCAGTTTGAGTTCAAGGGCGTCGCCGGGCTTCATCCCAAGCAGGCGGGCGGCTTGGTTCACAGAATCACTTCCGCCGTCGACCATTCCGATTTCGAGGAGTCCATGGCGGTTGAAGCGAAAGTAGAGGCTGCCCGAGGGAAGGTCCGTGCTCCACCACTGGCGGACGCGTTGGCCGCGGACATTCGTTTCAAACGACTGACCTACATGCCAGCGCTGCAGCCAAGCCTGGTCTGCGTCGGTCACGAGCTGGCCGAAGTGGTCGACGTACTGAATGTGCACGAGGGCCGCCTGGGGGCTTCGCATTTCGGGCTTGAGGACGCTGCGCTCGACCCATTCGCTGCGCGCGGGACCAAGGAGGCTTGGGCTTCCGCCATCGAGAAGGTGTGCGGCGGCGGCGGCGAGCAGCGCTTCGGGGGTGCTGCAGTCCAGGCGGTTTTTGAGGTCGAGCTGTATCCGGCTGCTCGGCTGTACGTCAGGCCGGAGCATCGCAAGCAGTCCATTGTCAAGGCCCACAAAGTGATGTCCGTCAATGCTGCAGGCGATCAAAGGGGTTTGTGGCCAATGGATGCTGTCCACGAGCACGATGTGTACGCTTCCGGTTGGGAAGTCGCCGTAGGCTCCGCGCAGAATGTAGGCCGCCTCGTTGAGGTTGCGCGAGGGAATGCTGTGGGTCAGGTCCACGACCGGAGCCACGGTTCCGGTCCGAAGCATTTCGGCATAGACCCGGCCGCGCAGACCCGCAGAATCGGGATCGCGCCATCCATAGTCGGTGGTGAGGGTGATGACGGCCACAGGTGTACCTTTGAAGCTGTAAATGTAATGGAGCGCATCGTCCACCTCGAAGACGTCGACCCCCGAGTTCTGTACGGGGAGCACAATTCCCTGATTCGGCAGTTGGAATCCTACGTTCCTAAGCTCAAAATTGTCGCGCGCGGCGAAGTAATCAAGTTCAGCGGGTCGCCCGAAGATGTGGCCATGTTCGAGGAGAAGCTTGACCTCATTCTTCGCCACATTCGCAAGTTCAACGTCCTTACGTCCCCTCAGTTAGAGCGGATTGTGCTCGACGACAGCCCTTCGATCCTCAAGAGCTTGAGCGAAGGCGACGAAGTCATCGTGCACGGGGTTAACGGCCACGTCATCAAAGCGCGCACGGCGAACCAGCAGCGCATGGTCAATGCCGTCGGAACTAACGACCTCACCTTTGCCCTGGGCCCCGCCGGAACCGGTAAGACCTACACCGCCGTAGCCTTGGCGGTGCGGGCACTCAAGAACAAAGAAGTTCGACGCCTCATCTTGACCCGTCCCGCCGTCGAAGCAGGCGAGTCCCTGGGATTTTTGCCGGGCGACATGAAAGAAAAACTGGATCCCTACATGCAGCCGCTGTACGACGCGCTGCGCGATATGATTCCGGCCGAGCGCTTGGTGCAGTACCTCGAGAACGGCACGATAGAAATTGCGCCCCTGGCATTCATGCGGGGCCGGACCCTCGACCGGGCCTTCGTCATTTTGGACGAAGCCCAAAACACCACCGTGTCCCAAATGAAGATGTTCCTGACGCGCATGGGCCCGTCATCCAAGTTCATTGTGACCGGTGACCCGTCGCAGACCGACCTTCCTCCGCGTGCCGGATCAGGTCTTCCCCATGCCCTTCGCCTGCTCAGCGGAATGAAGGGAATCGGCCACATCGAGCTCGACGGACGCGACGTGGTGCGCCACCCATTGGTGCGCAAAATCATTGCGGCCTACGACGCCGAGGGCCAAAAATCTATGGCGGCCCGTACCGCCCGCGAAGCTGACAACCAACTACCTAAATCCTAAACCATGGCGTTGACCCATTCCGAATTCCATTTTACCGGCCAAGAGTCTGTCTACCACGGCAAAGTGCGCGACGTGTACCGCCTTCAGGGAGGCCGCATGGTTATGGTGGCTTCGGATCGGATTTCGGCCTTTGACGTCGTGCTCCCCAAGGGGATTCCGCACAAGGGTCAGGTTTTGAATCAAATGGCAGCGCATTTTCTCGAGTCGACGGCGGATTTGGTTCCGAATTGGCGCGTGGCGAGCCCCGACCCCGTGGTAAGCGTGGGCCATACGGCGGAACCGTTTAAAGTTGAAATGGTTATACGCGGATACCTGAGCGGACATGCTTGGCGCACCTATGCTTCCGGCGGACGCACACTCTGCGGTGTGGCGCTTGCCGAAGGTCTGCGTGAGTCCGACGCGCTCCCTGAACCCATTATCACTCCCACGACCAAAGAGGCCATTGGTACCCACGACGAAGACATCAGCCGCGAGGAGATTTTGGCGCGCGGAATTGTGAGCGAATCCCACTATGCACAGCTCGAATCCTACACGCGAGCACTCTTTGCTCGCGGTCAGCAAATGGCGCGCGATCGAGGCTTGATCCTAGTCGATACGAAGTACGAATTTGGTCTGCTCCCCGACGGACGGATTGTGTTAATTGACGAAATCCACACCCCGGACTCGTCGCGCTACTTTATCGCTGACGGCTACGAAGCCCGCCAAGCGGCCGGTGAGCCTCAGATTCAACTCTCCAAAGAGTTTGTGCGCCAGTTCTTAATTGCCAATGGGTTTCAGGGCAAGGACGGGCAAGTAATCCCCGAACTCACGGACAAATGGGCGGCCGACGTGTCGAAGCGCTACATCCAGCTCTACGAATTGGTTACGGGTAAAACGTTTGAACCGGCTCCGGACGGAGACCCTGAAGCGCGCATCTACGCCAACGTGGAACGCTTTTTGGCGGCCAATCCCGTATGAAGCAAGTTTTTTTAGCGGCAAGCTTTGGGCTGTTGACCCTCGGGGCTCAGGCACAACTTACACGCGGCGTGACCGCGGGCTACCACCTCGCAGACGTGCGCGTCTCGTTCAATCCGTTGATTGACCCCACATTTACCCCGGTGGCTACCGGCCGTGCCGGATACCACGTCGGCGGATTCTACAGAGCTTCTGCAGGAATTGTCTACGTGCAGCCGCAAGTGTGGCTCACGGGCCTCAACCAGCAGTTCATCATTGAAGACGGAAGCTTTACTCCAGAGGTCCTCGACTGGTCGCTGCTTCGCATGGATGTTCCGGTTGAGGTGGGTGTCAAACTCGGCCCTTTGTTTGGTTTTGTGGCTCCGGTGTACTCAATCGCATTGGCAGAGACGGGCGGGCTGAACCTCACTGATCCCGGCAACGGAAGCTGGGGCGGCCAAGTCGGGGTCGGGGTCAAGCTCGGCGGACTTCAAGTGAGCGCACGCTATGAGGGTTCACTTTCGGCCTTTGGGCAAACGTTGAATGTAGGCGGAATTGACTTTGAAACCGACAACCGAATCAATCAGTTCATCGCGTCGGCTGCACTGAAGCTGTAAGCCGAGCGTGACCGCATAAAAAAGCCGGCCCTGTTCGGGGCCGGCTTTCTTTTTTTTGAATGCGAACTACTTGCCGCTTCCTGTGGCAGGAGCTGCAGGCTTTGAGCAGCACGAACCGCCCGCGGGGGCAGAAGCACAGCCTTGTGCCTTCGCTGCGGGAGCAGCTTCGCCGTGGCAGCTTTTGGCGGCGCCAGCAGGTTCGCATGTGGCGGCTTCTTTGCCGTTGTTTTTCTTTTTCTTAGCCGAAGTCGTGGTAGCTACAGGCTTTTTGGGGTCGGTGTCGGCTTGGGCGCTCACAGCGATTCCGACAGTGAACATCGCCAAAAGGGCGAGGGCAGCAATCTTTTTCATGGTGCAGTTTCAGTTAAATCTTCATCCAAGGTAGGAAAAATTCCGGGGCGGACTTCGCTCAAGCGGCCCGTATGCACGTATTCGGCCAGCAAACTGCGCAAATAGGGCTGCTGGCTGAGTACGGTGAGGCGGTTTTTGAGCGTGGGCAAGTCGTATACTTCCTGCTCAAGGCGCACGAACGCATAGCCTAAAAATCGTCCGTCTTCAACGACAAAGGCCGTCTTTTCACCTGGGCCGCGGCCCTTGTCGAGGTAGACGACACTGCCCTCGGGCCATAAAAAACGGTTAAGTGCTTCAAGCGCTTCATCGGTTGTCGCGGGCAGACCGTCTCGATTGGATTGCTCAGGTTCTACGTTAGGCACCAACCTCGGAAGCATCACATCGCTCAGTGCCCAACCTCGGGCCTCGGCCATTCCGCCGAGCAGCGCAACTCCGTCAGCAACCGAATCCACCTGCAGGGCGGGTGGCTCGCGCCGGATTCCGCGAACGTCCCACAAAACCCCCTCGTCGGTCTCGATCGGGAACAGGCCAAAGCGCAGGTGGTACTTGTCCTTGGCCTGGTTGTACGGAGGCTTGAGTTTTTTGAGCTCCACGTGCTCCAAAATGTCGGCGAGCAGCAGGCTTCCAGTCTCTTCCACGCGAATGTTAGCGACTTCGGCCTGCAGGGCCAGCGCCTTCTCGCTAGTTGACAGGAAGTGTCGGTCGATTCGCACGCGCAGCTGGTCGGACTTGCCCACGTACAGCACGCGTCCGTCGGCGTTAAACAGGTAATAGAGCCCGGTCGTTTTGACGTAGCGCTCGAGCTGCTCGCTGAACTTGTGCTTGCCGGTAGCCGAGGGCTGCTTGAGGTAGACCCCTTCGATGTACTTCTCGCGGTCTTTTTCAAGCAAAATTTGCAGCAACTGAACCGTGGCGCGGGCGTCACCGTCGGCCCGGTGCTTTCGGGTGTGCGGAATATTCAGTTCCGTACACAACGTGCTCAGTCCGTAGGCGGGCATTCCCGGTAAGAACTTTTCGGCGAGCGGAATCGTGTCCAAGACCACCCTTTGGTAGTCGTATCCGAGGCGGGCGAATTCTTCGCGCAAAATGCGGTAGTCGAATGGGGCATTGTGTGCCACAAATACTGCACCTTCAGTCATTTGCACAATTCGCTTGGCCACCTCGTGAAAGCGCGGAGCCGTGCGCACATCCTGCTCGCGAATTCCCGTGAGTTTTTGGACAAATGGCGGAATCGGAACCTCCGGTCGCACGAGCGAAATGAACTGGTCCACGATTTTTCGGCCGTCAAACATGAAAATCGCAACCTCAATGATGCGTTCTTGACCGGGTTTGCCTCCGGTTGCTTCGAGATCTATTACCGCGTACATAACTAGTTTCTGGTTGCTAGTTACTGGACACTTCGCGCCCCGAACAGTAGAGAACCCACCCTGATGTGGTTGCCTCCCTCGGCTAGAGCGAGGTCGTAGTCCCCGCTCATTCCAATGCTGAGCACGGTGATTTGGCCCACGCCAAGCTGTTCTTGGGCGGCGCGGTACAGGCTAGCAAGGTGGGCAAACTCGCGGCGGATTTGATCGCGGTCGTCTGTGAGGCTGGCCATGCCCATCAATCCGACCACACGGAGGTTGGGGTATTCGTGTAAGACGTTTACCGCGCAGAGTCCGAGCACCTCTTCGGGGCTGAATCCTGCCTTGGTTTCTTCTTGGGCAATATGTACCTGAAGAAGAATGTCGATGGTTCGGCCGGCGCGTAGGGCTTCCTTTTGCAGCACCGTCAGTACATCCACGCGGTCGACGCTGTGCACGAGGTGTACAAAGGGAGCGAACTCACGGATTTTATTAGTTTGAATGCGGCCGATCATGTGCCACCGAATGTCCTTTGGGAGCACGGCTGCCTTGGCGGCAAGCTCCTGGACGCGGTTTTCACCAAAATCACGCTGGCCGGCGGCGTACAGCGACTCGATGGCTTCGTTCGGCTGAAACTTGCTCACGGCCACCAGAGTGGTTCCGGCGGGCAATTGGGCCTTGAGCTCGACGTAGGCTTTTAGGTTTGCGCTCATTTCCAGGCGTATAAGGTTACGCCCGACCGCAATTTGGGCTCGATGTAGGTGGACTTGGGCGGTACAGATTTGCCCTGGTCAGCCCAGCGTTCGATGTCGTGCCAGTGCGGGTGCGGAAGCACAAAAATGGTTTCCTGGTCGCGGCGCTCTGCTTCGACGGTGGCGAGGTCAACAACGCCCGGTTCGTAGCGGATCCGCGCATCCT
>JAURGG010000002.1 GCA_030833905.1 Schleiferiaceae bacterium | reverse complement strand
GCTTGCCACCGCGGTTTTGACCACCGCCGTTGCGGGGGGCTTCACTGCGGTTGCCTTCGCCACGGGGGGCTCCACCATTGCGGTTTCCACCGCCACGGTTGCCTTCACTGCGGTTGCCTTCGCCACGGGGGCGGTCCTCACGGGCCGGACGCTCGCCACGGTCCTCGCGGGCCGGACGCTCACCACGGTCCTCGCGGGCCGGACGCTCACCGCGCTCCTCGCGCTGCTCGCCACGGGGACGGCTGCGCTCGCTGCGTGGACGATCTTCACGTGCTTCGCCGCCCTCTACGGGGCTAGCTTGCTCGCCTTCGCCGCCCTCAGCGCGCTCTTCGCGGGCTGGGCGCTGGCTGCGGGGTCCGCGGTCGCGGCCACCTTCACGGCCACCACGGTCTCCACGGTCGCCACGGGGCTCACGAGGTCCGCGCTCTTCACGGGGACGCTCTTCACGCTCTACATAACCTTCGGGCTTCTCGAGCAGCACCTTGCGCGACAAGCGGAGCTTGCCCTTGTCGTCAATGCTGAGCAACTTCACCTGAACGCGGTCGCCTTCTTGGTACAAATCGCTTGGATTCTCAATGCGCTTCCAGTCCATTTCTGAAACGTGAAGCAGGCCTTCGGTTCCGCGTCCGATTTCAACAAACACGCCAAAGGTTTGAACGCCGCGAACGACGCCTTCGTACACCTTGTCTACCTCAGGAATGAAGCAAATTCCGCGCACGATTTCTTCAGCGCGCTTCATGCCTACAGGGTCGATGCCGCTGATTTCTACGCGGCCCACGTCGCCCACCTCTTCGATGGTGATGGTGGTTCCGGTTTCAGCTTGAATGCCTTGAATAACCTTACCGCCGGGTCCGATTACGCCGCCAATGAAGTTCTTTGGAATCTCAAGGCGCACCATTTTGGGAGCATGGGGCTTCAGTTCAACGCGCACCTCAGGTGTGCTCTCGAGCATTTTGCCAAGGATGTGGGCACGGCCGTCGCGGGCCTGGTTCAGGGCTTGCTCCATGATTTCAAAGCTGAGGCCTTGAATCTTGATGTCCATCTGGCACGCGGTGATGCCGTTGGCAGTACCGGTTACCTTGAAGTCCATATCGCCGAGGTGGTCTTCGTCACCAAGGATGTCGCTCAACACGGCGAACTTGCCGGTCTCGGGGTTGGTGATCAGACCCATGGCGATTCCGCTCACAGGGCGTGTAATGGGAATACCTGCGTCCATGAGGGCGAGGGTTCCGGCACATACCGTAGCCATCGAGCTCGAACCGTTGGATTCCAAGATGTCTGAAACGACGCGAATGGTGTAGGCGTTTTCGGCCGGAATCATCATCTTCAGCGCGCGCTGGGCCAGGTTACCGTGGCCGATTTCGCGGCGGCTGGTTCCGCGCAGCATGCGGGCTTCGCCCGTAGAGAACGGGGGGAAGTTGTAGTGCAGGTAGAAGCGCTCGTCGCCCATGTAGGTGGCGGCGTCGATGCGGTTGCTGTCAAGCGCCGTTCCCAAGGTCACCGTAGTAAACGATTGGGTTTCGCCGCGTGTGAACAGGGCGCAACCGTGGGGGCCAGGAAGCACGTCGGTTTCGCACCAGATCGGGCGAATTTCGGTGGTCGAGCGTCCGTCAAGGCGCTTGCCGTTTTCAAGGATTTGGTTGCGCATGGCGTGGTACTCTACCTCGTGGTAGTACACCTTGGCAAGGGATCCGAACTCAGCTTTTTCTTCGTCGGTCATCGTGGCGGCAAAGGCCGTGTAGACTGCTTTGAAGGCCTCGCTGCGCTCAGCCTTGTTGGTCAGTTCGCGACCTGCTACCTCGAACGCACCGGCGTAGGTGGCGTCCCATACGCGCTTCTTGAGCTCTTCGTTGTGGGTTTCGTGGCTGTAGGTGCGCTTTGCGGGGGCGCCAATTTTGGCGGCGAGTTCCAGCTGAGCGGCAACCTGAACCTTGATGGCTTCGTGGGCCACGCGAATGGCTTCGAGCATTTCGGCTTCAGAAACTTCGTTCATTTCGCCTTCAACCATCACGACGCTGTCGCTTGAGGCACCAATCATCATTTCGATGTCGGCCTCTTCGATTTGCGCAGGGCTTGGGTTGATGACGAATTCGCCACCCACACGGGCAACGCGAACTTCAGAAATTGGACCGTTGAACGGTACGTCGCTCACCGCCAGGGCGGCTGAAGCGGCGAGTCCAGCAAGGCTGTCAGCGGCTACCTCGTCGTCGTACGACAGCAAGGTGATGATGACCTGGGTTTCAGCATGGTAGTCCTCGGGGAACAGCGGGCGAAGCACGCGGTCCACCAAGCGGGCCACGAGGATTTCGCGGTCGCTCGGGCGACCTTCGCGCTTGAGGAATCCGCCTGGTACGCGACCAGCAGAAGCGAATTTCTCTTTGTATTCCACGGTCAACGGCATGAAGTCCACGCCTTCGCGGGCTTCGGGTGCCGAAACAACGGTTGCCAAAAGGGCGGTTCCGCCGCAGCGAACCAAGACCGAACCGTCGGCCTGGCGGGCCATGCGGCCGGTTTCAATAGTGATGGTACGACCATCGGCGAGTGCGATCTCTTGGATCACGGGTAGGGGAGCTTTCATCTTCTCAATTGCGAATTAAAGTGGCCTCGTTTAGGAACAGCAAAAGGCAACCCTTTTGGGGATTGCCTTTGCGTTAAAATCGTTCGAAAACGACCTTACTTACGGAGGCCGAGTTTTTCGACAATCGCACGGTAGCGGTTAATCTCAGTGCTATGCAAATAGTCCAGAAGGCTACGGCGTTTGCCGACCAAGCGTACAAGTGAACGCTCAGTGTTGAAATCCTTACGGTTCTTTTTCAGGTGACCGGTAAGGTGGTTGATACGATAGGTAAACAGTGCGATTTGTCCTTCAGCCGTGCCGGTATCTTGTGCAGATTTCCCGTGGTCGGCGAAGATTTCGCGCTTCTTTTCAGAATTTAGGTACATGCCTTAATCGATTTCGATGTTTGTGCTGTAATGTTCCTCGACGTTCGAGGACTGCAAAGATACAAAAAATACCGACGCGCCCGACGCTATGCCGTGGCCGGAGCCCGGTTGAGTACCGCCCGCAGCCATGCTGCAAGGGTTTGCTTCAGGTGCCGGCGTTCAGAAATTTGGTCGACAAAACCGTGCTCGAGCAGAAATTCAGAGGTCTGAAATCCTTCGGGCAGGTCCTTGCCAATCGTCTCTTTCACGACGCGCGGACCGGCAAAGCCGATGAGCGCTCCGGGTTCTGCAATGTGAATGTCACCGAGCATCGCGAACGAAGCCGTGACACCACCAGTGGTCGGGTCGGTGAGCACCGAAACGTAGGGAAGCCCTGCGTCGTCCAGCTGCGCCAACTTCGCCGAAGTCTTGGCCATTTGCATCAGCGAATAGGCGGCCTCCATCATGCGGGCGCCTCCCGATTTGCTGATCATGATAAAGGGCTGCTTGTTCACGCGGGCGTGGTCGATTGCGCGCGCAATCTTTTCGCCGACCACTGAACCCATGGATCCGCCGATGAACTTGAAGTTCATGGCCGCAATGGTTACGGGGATTCCGTCGAGGTTGCCGGTTCCGCTCGTGAGGGCGTCGGTTAGACCAGTCTTGGCGCGGGTGGCCTTAAGCCTGTCGGAGTACGCTTTGGTGTCGACAAAGTTGAGCGGGTCGGCCGAAACCAGGTTGGCGTCGAGTTCAGTGTACGCGCCCTCGTCAAAGAGAAAGCTGAAGTATTCTGCCGCGTCGATGCCGTTGTGGTGGCCGCAGTTTCCGCAGACCCAAAGCTTTGCTTCGTGCTCGTCAATGTCGACCATCACCTTGCACTTGGGGCAAAGGTGCCACAAGCCGTCGGGGCTGTCCTTTTTTTCTTCGGTAGGAGTCGTAATCGACTCCCCCTTGCGGTGAAACCATTCTGACATTGGATGCAGATTAGGCGATCGTAATCGAGTGGTCCAAGTACACGTCTTGAATGGTGCGGAGCAGTTCAATGCCCTCGTTCATCGGACGCTGGAACGCCTTGCGGCCCAAGATGAGGCCCTGGCCTCCGGCGCGCTTGTTGATGACGGCAGTTGCCACGGCCTCGCTGAGGTCGCTGGCACCCTTGGATTCTCCGCCCGAGTTGATCACGCCCACGCGACCCGCGTAGCTGTTGAGCACTTGGTAGCGGGTGAGGTCGATGGGGTGGTCGCTGCTGAGGTCAGTGTACACCTTGGGGTGCGTCTTGCCGTGCTTGGTCGCGTTGTACCCGCCGTTGTTGGTGGGGAGCTTTTGCTTGATAATGTCGGCCTGAATGGTCACGCCCAAGTGGATGGCCTGGCCAGTGAGGTCGGCTGAGGTATGGTAGTCCACGCCGTCTTGCTTGAATCCGCTGTTGCGGGTGTAGGTCCACAGTACGGTAGCCATTCCGAGTTCGCGGGCGCGCTCAAAGGCCTCTGCGACCTCGAGGAGCTGGCGGCGCGACTCTTCGGCGCCAAAGTACACGGTGGCTCCGATGGCCACGGCGCCCATGTTCCAGGCGTCTTCGACGCTTCCGTACATGGTTTGGTCGTACTGGTTGGGCATCGACAAGAACTCGTTGTGGTTGATTTTCACCATAAACGGAATCTTGTGCGCGTACTTGCGGCTGAGCATGGCCAGGCCGCCAAACGTTGAGGCCACGGCGTTGCAGTCGGCTTCGATGGCGAGCTTCACAATGTTCTCGGGATCGAAGTAAATGGGGTTGGGTGCAAAGCTTCCGCCAGCACTGTGTTCCACACCTTGGTCAACCGGAAGGATGCTGAGGTAGCCTGAGTTGCCGAGGCGACCGGATCCGTACAGCGTTTGAAGGGCGCGAAGTGTGGGGTTGTTGCGGTTGCTCGAGATGAAGTAGTCGTCGACAAACTGGGGTGAGGGCAGGTGCAGGTCTTCTTTGCGGACTTTGGTGCACGTGTGCTTGAGCAGGTAGTCGGCTTGATCGCCGAGCAGGCTAACGATACGGTCGGAGGCCATAAAAACGCTTTAAAATGGATGAGCTGCAAACCTAGCGAAAAAAATCTGCCCCGCCCATGTTTGGGCAGGGAAGTTACCCACAGGTTAGGGCGATTAAACGCTTAAAACGGGAGTCCGATGGCGATTTGCAGCGCACTTCGGCGGATTCCCTGTGAGGGGCGCCACCACGCATCGTGTGTGGCCAGTCGGCGGGGGTCATAGATCTGTAGGCCCCAGTCGGCCCGAGCGATGAAGAATTCAAAGTCGTAGCGCAGTCCAAAACCCATTCCGAGGGCGGTTTGACGCGGCATTCGAAGCAGGTTGAACGACACTGCATCGCGCAGCTCGGGATTGTCGAGCAAATCCCACTGGGCGGTGGCGGCATTTGCCGAAGTCAGCCACACGTTGCCGGCGTCGGCAAACACGGCTCCAAAGGTGGATCCAGCGATCGGGAACCGCCACTCGGCTTGTCCAAGGAGTTTGACGGTTCCGGAACCCAAAAAGCCCGCCGTATCAAAGACGGCTTTGGGCAGGGCGCCCGGACCGATGCGAAAGTTGATCCACGACCGCAGGTCGTTGGAACCGCCCGCATAAAACGCCCGTTCAAATGGGGGAAGCCCAGGGCTGTTTGCCAGCGCGTGAAGGTATCCGGCCTGGATTCGCAGTGCGCCCTCGCGCCGTTGGCGTCCGCGAAAGCGCCAGCGGTAGTCGGCCTCAGCCCGCAGGTAGTGCGCATAGGGCACGTTGGCCACGGTAAAGGGTTGGTCCCGTGAAGGCTTGGTGGCAAGCATGCCCAAGTCGGTGAGAATTCCAGACGTTTCAAACGACCATTCACTTCGGCGTGACCAGCGACCTTCAGACAGGGTCGGCCGCTTGATTGAGAGCCGAGGTCCGAGAATAAGTACGTCCTGAAAGCCCGATTTGCTCGCAAGTGCCGCATAAAAGGTCGAATCGACCCCCCGCAGGTCCACGTAGGTGGCGTACAAGGGTTTGAGGTCCCACGTCATTCGGTTGGAGGCCTCCCAGTGGTAGTGGAGTTCACCGCTGACCGCCAATCGATCAAATTCGCGCCGGTACTGGCGTCCGAGCGTGAAGTTGGCGCTGCTGCGCGCTTGGCTTCGGCGCACATTGGGCAGTCCGATAAGGTCCGGAACCTCGAGCTGCACGCCCAATTCAAGAAAGTAGGTGCGAAAGAGGGCACTGGTGTCACCCACTGCGACGCCGAGTCCGCCCGCCACCTTGCCGCTCAGTGCTTCAAGGCCACCAAAGGGGTTGCGGTCGCGCACCTCGATGGCGGTCTGAAGTCCGTAAATGCCCGAGGTGTTGGTGCCCTCGGTTTCCCAGAGCAGACCCACGCGCGGAGCCGGTTTGAGCACCAATTCAGCGTCCAAGCTGTCGCCCCGTGGACTCAGTCGCCACTGCTGGTTTTGGTAGGCGTCGAGCCGGCGAAGCCATTCTTGGCTTTGGGCCACTGTTGACGCCCGGTAGAGGTCGCCCGACTTGAGCAGGTGAAGGCGGCGGATTCCGCGCGCATTGAGCCCGTAGTTGAGCGAGTCGGCCAAGGTCACGCGCCCAAAGTGCCAGGGCTGGTGCGGAAGCTCCTGTGGACCATATTCACCGTCGCGCACCCAGTTCTGAATGATCCAGTAGCCGTCTGCGCGGTAGGGGTGGCCGAGCGTGTCGAGGTCAAAACCCACGGCTTCGGGGCCAACGGTAAAGAATCCGTGTTCTTTCAAAAAGTCTGCGATGCGCTTTCGCTCAGATTCGAGCATGTCGCGCGAAAGCCGCATTCCCGGAACCAGCAGCGACCCCATGCGCAACGTGGCCATTTGGTCTTCGATTGCCGGAGCATACACCTCGGGTTGTACCGTGCCCAACCGCGTCGCTTTGCCGCGCTGCAGGTCAAATTTGAGGGTGGTTCCGCGCGGACCCTGAACTACCTCATGGCCGACCTTTGCAAAGAAGTAGCCCTCTTGGCGCAGCTTGCGCTCGAGCTGCATGACGGTCTCGGCCACCTTTGCCGTGTCAAGCAATGCCGGAGCCTCTCCAATATTTTGCAGCCAGCGGCCGCGTCGGGTTTGGGGCTTGCGCGCCCCTCGCTGGTACAGCGCAACGTAGGGGTAGCTGCCCAGTACGTTGGTGTTGGTTTGTATTTGAATGAGTTCGAGGTACTTGTCGTCGCTTCGAACCTGCGTACCCTCAGTGAGTTCAATTCGGCGAATCCACGTTTGACCCTCGGGCAGCCAGCGCTGGGGGTTGCACGAGGCGGCGATTGCTGCCGCCAGGATGATTAATCCCTTATGCCTCATTCAGTTGGCGGATGGTGGCCACGGGGTCGTTCGCCTTAAAGACGGCGTTGCCCGCTACGAGCACGTTGGCGCCGGCTTTTTTGAGGTCAGCCGCATTTTGGAGTCCTACTCCACCGTCAATTTCAATCAGGGTGGGTGTGCCCGCGTCGTCGATCATGCGGCGCAGCCGTTCTACCTTTTTAAATGTTTGCGGAATAAACGCTTGGCCGCCAAATCCCGGATTTACGCTCATCAGGCACACGAGGTCCAGGTCGCCCAGCACGTCAGCCAACAGGTCAACGGGGGTATGCGGATTCAGGGCTACGCCTGCCTTCATTCCCAGCGCGCGGATCTGCTGGAGGCTGCGGTGCAGGTGCGTGCTCGCTTCGTAGTGTACCGTCAGTACATCGGCTCCTGCCTTTTTGAAATCCTCGAGGTAGCGCTCGGGTTGCACGATCATCAGGTGCACGTCCAAGGGTTTCTCGGCGTGGCGCTTGATGGCCTCAGTGACCGGCAATCCGAAGCTCAAATTCGGAACAAAAACTCCGTCCATAATGTCCACGTGAATCCACGCGGCGTCTGAAGCGTTGAGCATGCGCACGTCGCGCTCGAGGTTGGCGAAATCTGCCGAAAGGATAGAAGGAGCAATCATGCCCGCAAAGGTAGTGCGTACCTTCGGGGTCTTATGCCCTGGACCAACCCACAACGCAAATGGCTGCGCGAGCTGCAGCACCGCAAAGGCCGCGAAAAGCACGGCGCACTCGTCGTCGAAGGCCGCAAAGCCATTTCAGAATTTATCACCAGCGGCTGGAAGCCCCTACTTTTAGCGACCACCGGCGCCTCACTCGGTCCCGAGTGCCTCGAAGTAACGGCCCGCGACCTGCGTGAGGTTTCGTCGCTGGACACTCCGCCCGATTCACTTGCGGTGTTTGCGTGGGACGACCTCGATCCGCGCCCTGACGGCCGCGTGCTCGTGCTCGACCGCGTGCAGGATCCGGGCAATGCCGGAACCCTTTTGCGCATGGCCGACTGGTTCGGAGTCGCCTACATTCTTCACACCACCGGAACCGTGGATTTCGGCAACCCAAAAACCGTGCAAGCCAGTATGGGTTCACTCGCCCGTGTGCCCGTGCGCTACGCCACCGAATCTGAGGCCATCACCCTCTTGCAGTCCGAAGGCCGCCCCATCGTCGTCGCTGACTTGGACGGAACCCCGCCCAGCCAAGTGAACTGGTCTCCCAAAGTGGCCCTCGTGGTCTCGAACGAAGGCCAAGGCCCATCCCAAGCCTGGCGCGATGCAGCTACGGCCATCGCTACCATCGACCGCGCACCTTCTAGCCGCACCGAAAGCCTCAACGTAGCCACGGCTGCCGCGATGCTGCTGTACGAGGCACACCGGGTTGGCTGAGATTGGCTCGTTGGCTCTTTGGCAAGGTTGGCTCGTTAGCAAGGTTGGCAAGCTTGGCTCGTTCGTTGCTTCGCCCGACCGCCTTGGGCCTCCATGGACGGACATCGAGAGAAAAAGTAAAATCCGGTTATAACCGAATAATTTGATGTTTTTGCGGCTTTGGGCGGCTTCGCGGCTACTTGTGACTAGTGGCAAGTAACCAACGAGCCAAGCTTGCCAACCTCGCCAACCCTGCTACTCGAAGGTGAACACGTAGTCCCGGCTGCGGTGCCGCACGACGGGGAGGGATTGGGAGAGTTTGGTTCCGTCGGGCACGCCGAGGTTTCCGAGGCCAAAGCTCCAGCGGAGTTGGGGGCTGAGTTTGAAGAATTCGAAGTAAAAGTCGGTTCCGACGGCAAGGTCGAATCCGTAGTCGACGGGCTGAAGCTTGAAGAGGCGGTCGTCGACGACTTTGGCCTTGCTTCCGAGGTCGTAGGTGGTGTGCAGGGCGCCGAGTACAAACCAACGATGGTTGCCGATACGTTCAGACTTCCATTTGAGTTCAACGGGCAGCCGCACGAGCGATGATTCGACGCGTCGGGTGTACCAATCGCGGACGCCTGTGGCGCGGTCAACGCCGTCGATCAGGAGCGTGCGTTCGCCGGCGATGTAGGTGGGGTTGACGCGCAGGTTGAGGTAGGAGCTGAGGCGAAGGTCGGTCACGATTCCGACGAGGTAGCCCGGACTGGACTGGGGAACGACGTGAAAGATGCCTTCGGGCCAGTTGGGGGCGTGCTGCACGGCAAAGTCGAGCTGGCTGATTCCGAGAAAGAATCCGAAGTGAAGCGGCTTTTGGTCAAAGCGCGGAAGGTTGGGCGTCTGCCCAACGGCAAGCACCGCAGTGGTGATGCTAAGCACAAAAAGCCAATGGCGCATAGAGCTAGAACGGCGCAGGGCGTGGATTATTTCGTGGCGACGTACAAACTGGCGATTCCAAGCGTCAGCGGCCGAATGCGCACCGACGTGAATCCAGCCTCTCGAAGTTTGGTGGCGAAGGCTTCGCCGTAGGGAAACGCCTGCACGCTGTCGGGTAGGTAGGTGTAGGCCGAAGCGTCTTTGGAGATGAGTCGGCCGATGCGCGGGAGGATGTTCTTGAAGTAGAACAGGTATAGGGGTCGGAACGGCCACGAGGTGGGCTGCGAGAATTCGAGGACGGCGAGGGTTCCGCCGGGCTGAAGCACACGATTCATGTCGCGAAGTCCCTGCTCGAGGTGTTCGAAGTTGCGGACGCCAAAGGCGACCGTGATGGCGCCGAAGCTTGCGTCGTCGTAGGGAAGTTGCTCTCCGTCGCCGAGGTCGAGTCGGACGCGGTCGTCTTTGTGGCGGGCGCGGACTTTTTGACGGCCCACGTCGAGCATTCCGGCAGAGATGTCGACGCCCACGACGTTGGAACTGGGAATTCCGTCGGCTAGGGCGAGGGCGAGGTCGGCTGTTCCGGTCGCGACGTCGAGGATTTGGATGGCCCCGGTGGCGCGGATTTCACGTACGGTCTTGCGGCGCCAGATTTGGTCGATTCCGACAGAGAGAATGCGGTTCAGGGCATCGTACTTGGGCGAAATCGCGTTAAACATTTCGGCGACTTGCTCCTTTTTGGAGCCTTCAGGGCTGTACGGTTTGACTTGGCTCATTATCCTACTTGAACGCTGGCGTTGGGGAATCGGTAATCTTGGGAATCCTTGCGTTTACTGGTCAACGCAAAAGCAAGGGTTACGGTTCCGACGCGACCGATCAACATTGAAATCATGAGGATCGTTTTGCCGGAGGTGCTGAGCTCTGAGGTGATTCCGGTCGAAAGGCCTACCGTGCAGAAGGCCGAAAGTTCTTCAAACGCAATTCGGGCTAAGCCGAGGTGGCCGTCGGTGATACTGAGGGCAAAAATTCCGAGAAGTACCACAGAAGCCGAAAAGAGAAAGACGCTCAGGGCCAAGTTGAGAAGCTCCACGGGGATCGTTTGGCGAAAGAGTTCGACGCGTTTGCGGCCGCGAATGGTTCCTAAAGCGTTTAAAAATACGAGGGCAAACGTACTGGTTTTGACCCCGCCGGCTGTGGAACCTGAGCTTCCGCCGATGAACATAAACAGCATCACCACGAGTAGGGTTGGTAGGCCAATGGCCCCAAAGTCCACGGTGTTAAATCCGGCAGTTCGCGTCGTAATGGATGAAAACACAGAATGGTACAGGGCCATGGCGGGACTTTGACCAGAAAGGGTTCCGTGCTGTTCGAGAATGAAAAACAGCAGTGCGCCCAGCGGAACCAAAATGGCAATCGCGTAGACCGCAATTTTGGTGTTTACCGAAAAGTGAACCCAGGGATTGCTGCGGCGGTGCTTGAGCGCTTTGTAGCTAAAGACTTCATAGATGGGGCGAAACCCGAGGCCGCCAAGAACCACGGTGAGCGCGATAACGAGTCCGAGCGGGACGTTTCCGAGTAAACTGGCGTCAGCAAGACCACCTGTGTACAGGCTGAATCCGGCGTTGTTGAACGCGCTAATGGCGTGAAAAATGGAGTGAAAGGCGCGGTCGCCCACCGTCGCAAAGTGCTGGTCGCCCCACGAGATAAAGAGCAACGTGGCGCTCACCGCTTCAAAGAGCAAGCTAAACCGCACGATTTGGCCGGTCAATTGAACACTGGTTTCAAGAGATTCCGCCGAATAGCTGGCTTGGAGCATGCTTTTGTAGCGGGTTCCGACGCCCGGATTGGCCAAGAGGGCAAAGAGCGAGGTGAAGGTGATGAAGTTCAAGCCCCCGAGCTGAATGAGCACCATTAAGATGACCTTGCCCTTAAACGTCAGGACTGTAGCGATGTCAAACGTGCTCAATCCCGTGACGCACACGGCAGAAACGCTGGTGAATAAAGCGTCCAAAGCGCTTAACCCGTTGGGGAGTCGCGACATTTCAGGCATCGAAAGGAGCCCCGCGCCAAGCAGCGTGATGAGGCTAAAGCTAATGGCCAAGAGGGCGGGTGGACTGAGCTTCATTTGGGGCAGTAGCCTGCTTGCTTTGCCCAGTTCGAGGGCAACAAATACCAAGAAGTAGCCCTGAACGAGAAGCATGAAGAGCTCATCAAATCGATTGACTCCGAGAAGGTTGCCGATGGCCGCGGTGAGTTCGAAGTTAAAGATGTTAATCGCCGCAATGTTGACCAGCATGTAGAGCATCAAGCTGAACTCAAAACGGGATTTTCGTACGTATTCCGCAGGCGAAAAGTCGTAAAAGAGTTCGGCGAAGTACTTAAAAATGTAAAAACCGATGGTGGTTTTGAGCAAGATGTCTACGAGGGCCTTTTCGCTAGGCTCGAGTTGGTATCCGTACGAAACAATGAGCGCAGTCACAGAAAGTAACGACAGCGGAACGCTTATGTAGCGCAGTGTTTTGACGACCGCTACTTTGCTATCGTAAATCCGAAGGTTGATGCGCTCTCGAATCTGGTTGACAGCGATGCGAAGGCGCGTGGGCATGCTACAGGGTGTTCAGTGCGTTGGCAATGCGCTCGGCCGCGCGGTCGAGGTCCGACTGGCTTGCGGCGTAGCTGAAGCGAATGTATCCGGGGGTTCCAAAGGCCTCGCCTGGAACGCCCGCCACACCATGCTCAAGCAGGTACATGACCAGGTCGTTGGATGTGGGGTAGCGGTCGTCAAGGTAGGGGCGTACGTCGACGTAGGCATAAAAGGCCCCTGGTGGCGTATCGACGTGCAGCTTGTGTGCGGAACGAAGCGCAGTCAAGAACCGGTCGCGTCGCGATTTAAACGCTTCGACCATGTACTGAACGGGTTCGGGCCCCGCCAGCAGCGCCGCCATAGCTGCGCGCTGGGCAATGCTGCTGGCTCCGCTCGTAAACTGGGACTGGACTTTATCGCAGGCTTCGGCGAGCCACTCGGGAGCACCCATGTAGCCAAGGCGCCATCCGGTCATCGCGTAGCCCTTGGACATTCCGTTGACGGTGGCGGTGCGGTCGTACATGCCCTCGATTCGGGCAAAACTGTAGTGCGGCACCTCTCCGTAGCTCAAGTACTCATAAATCTCGTCGGCGACTACCACGACCTGGGGGAAGTCCCGCAGCACGGCAGCCAAGGCTTCGAGCTCGTCTTGGCGGTACATGGCTCCGCTCGGATTGTTGGGGCTGCTGAAAATCAGAACTTTCGTTTTGGAACTCAGTGCGCTGCGAAGTTGGTTTGGCGTGATTTTGAATGCCTGCTCGCGTCCGGCCACAGGGCTCACAACGCGGCCGCCACAGAATTCGCTCAGGTCGTTGTAGCTCACCCAGAACGGGGCGGGAATAATTACTTCGTCGCCCGGATTGATGAGCGCCATCAAGAGATTTGCAATAGACTGCTTGGCCCCGGTGCTCACCACAATTTGGTTGCGGCCGTAGGTCAAGTGGTTGTCGCGCACAAATTTGTGGGCCACGGCATCGCGCACATCATTGTACCCGCTGACGGGCATGTAGTGCGAAAAGTTCTGCTCGATGCCTTGAATTCCAGCGGCTTTAGCCAAGTCTGGGGTGTCAAAGTCGGGTTCGCCGAGGCTCAGGCTGATGATGTCCAATCCCTGTTCTTGAAGGGCGCGGCTTTTTTTAGCCATCGCAATGGTCATCGGGAGTGCCATTGCCTGTACGCGGTCTGATAAACGAGAAATCACGAGGTCAAAAGTACGATATTGCACGAAACGCCCCGATATTTGGGGCATGGACGTTTTTCTTGACACGTTTCGCTTTGTGTTCCCGTCACTGCTCATTTTAATCGCAGTGTACTTGATGATGTCAAACTACTTTGACAACGAAGACAAGCGCCGAAAGGCCGAATACCGCGCGCACAACCAGCGCCAAGCGCTTCCGCTGCGGCTGCAGGCGTACGAGAGGCTCGCGCTGTTTTTGGAGCGCATTAGCCCCAGTTCACTTTTGGTTCGAGTGAAGTCGGGCAGCATGACCAACGGAGAGTACCTCGTGCTGCTTCAAAAGTCCATTCGCGACGAGTTTGAGCACAACCTCAGCCAGCAAATCTATGTCTCTGACGACGTGTGGGAGTACGTGGTGACCGCCAAGTCGGCCATGGTTTCGCTGCTGAATACGGTTTCGGCCCAGCTCGAGCCGGGCGCTACCGGCGCGGATCTTTCGCGTGCGCTGCTCAACGCGGCCATGGAAATGAAGCAGCTGCCCACTCAAGCGGCGCTCAAGCACCTCAAGGCCGAGGTTGCGGACGAGTTTTAAGCGTTAAACGCGCTTCGGAGCGCACTCAAAGCAGATTGCCCCTGGCGGAATGCCTGGTGGGCCCGTTCGTAGGCGCCCGCGGCGTCGGGGTTCTTGAGGGCCCATTCCACAGCAAAATGGGGCCACGCCTGGGCCCACTCATGCGCTCGCTGGTCGGAACGTCGGGCGTCGAAGGATCCGGTTCCGCGCATCCACCGCTCGTAGCGGTCGAGCGCTTCGTCGAGTTCGTCGAGGCCGCGGTGTTCGGTGGCACTCACTTGAACGACCGGAACGTTCCATCCGTCGTCGCGGCGGAACCACTTCATGCTTTCGCGCAACTGGAGCGCGGCCCGCTGGCCCGCTTCGGCAAACGAACCGTCGCATTTGTTGACGGCGATGAGGTCGGCGCGCTCCATGATTCCGCGCTTAATTCCCTGCACGTCGTCGCCCGAGTTCGGAAGCGCCACGAGCAGCAGCCCGTCGACGTAGTGCACGGCATCGGTTTCGTTTTGGCCCACGCCGACAGTCTCGAGGACGATGCGGGTGTAGCCCGCGTGCTCCAGCAGCAGGATGGCTGCGCGCGTCGAGGCCGCTACGCCGCCCAGTTGGCCGCCGCTCGCCACGGGGCGAATGAAGGCGTTCGGGTGCTTGCTGAGCTGGTCCATGCGGGTTTTGTCGCCCAAAATGCTTCCGCGGTGCAGGCTGCTCGAGGGGTCGACGGCGAGTACGGCAACTTTGTGGCCGGAATCTGCCCAGCGGACGCCCATGGCCTCAGTCAAGGTGCTTTTTCCGGCCCCGGGGTTGCCGGTGATTCCGAGGCGAAAGCTGCCCTGCGGGGCGGCCCCCAGAGCCGTGAACAGGGCTGCGGCGCGCTCGGCGTCGGCGGGGAGCTGGCTTTCGACCAGGCTAAGGGCCCGACCGAGGTAGGCTCGGTCGGCGCGGCGAATGCCGTCGGCCCATTCTTCGGGAGTCCAGCTTGGGCCGTTCATCGCGTCAGCTCAGGGATTTCTGCAGGAGTTCGCGGGCTGAGGTAACCACGGGGGTTCCGGGGCCAAAGACGGCCACGGCGCCCGCTTCAAAGAGCGCGTCGTAGTCCTGGCGCGGAATCACGCCTCCGACCACCACCTGAATGTCGGGTCGACCCATTGCCGACAACGCCGCGACGAGCTGTGGAACCAGCGTTTTGTGCCCCGCCGCCAGCGAGCTCACGCCCACCCAGTGCACGTCGTTTTCGACGGCCTGCTGGGCCACTTCTTCGGGGGTTTGAAAGAGGGGACCAAGGTCAATGTCAAAGCCGAGGTCGGCGAATCCGGTGGCAATGACTTTGGCGCCGCGGTCGTGCCCGTCCTGGCCCATTTTGGCGACGAGCAGGCGCGGACGGCGTCCGTAGCGCGCAGCAAATTCGTCAGCTAGGGCGCGGACTTCGGCCAGTTGGCCGTCTTGGGCGGATTCGCGGGCGTAGACTCCGTGGACCATGTTGAGTTGGGCTTGGTAGCGGCCAAAGGCGCGTTCGAGGGCATCTGAGATTTCACCTAAGGTAGCGCGAACTCTCGCTGCCTGTACGCTGAGGTCGAGCAGGTTGCCCTCACCGGTTCGGGCAGCCATTTCAAGTGCTTCAAGCGCTTGAGCAACGGCCTCTGGGTTGCGGGCGGCCTTGAGCGCAGCCAGGCGCTTCACTTGGCTCGCGAGGACGGCGCGGTTGTCGACTTCGAGAATTTCGAGTTCGGTGTCGTCTTCGGCTTTGAAGGCGTTAACGCCCACCAAAACGTCTTGGACGGAATCCAGCCGCGCCTGCTTGGCGGCTGCGGCTTCTTCAATGCGCAGTTTGGGCAGCCCTGCTTCGATGGCTTTGGTCATTCCGCCCAAGGCCTCAACTTCTTGGATCAGTGCCCAGGCGCGGTCCATGAGTTCGGCGGTGCGCTGCTCGACGGCGATGCTTCCACCTAAGGGGTCGACAAACCGGGTGATTCCGGTGCGCTGCTGAATGCGAATTTGGGTTTCGCGCGCAATTCGCGCCGAGTAGTCGGTGGGCAAGGCAATGGCCTCGTCGAGCGCGTTGGTGTGCAGGGACTGGGTTCCGCCCAAGGCCGCCGCCATGGCCTCGACGGCCGTGCGGGTGACGTTGTTGTAGGGCAGCTGCTCGGTCAGGCTCCAGCCCGAAGTCTGGCAGTGCGTGCGCAGGGCGCGGCTCTTGACATTTTTGGGCTTAAACGAAGCCACAATTCGATCCCACAGGGCACGGCCGGCGCGGAGTTTAGCGACTTCGGTGACAAAGTCCATTCCGATGGCCCAAAAAAAGCTGAGGCGCGGAGCAAAATCGTCGATGTCGAGGCCCGAAGCGAGTCCGGTGCGCAGGTACTCAAGGCCGTCGGCCAGCGTGTAGGCGAGCTCGATTTCGGCAGAGGCCCCCGCCTCGTGCATGTGGTATCCCGAGATCGAAATGCTGTTGAACTTGGGCATCCGCCGGCTGGTGTAGCCAAAAATGTCGGCAATGATGCGCAGGCTCGGTGCAGGAGGGTAGATGTAGGTGTTGCGCACCATGAACTCCTTGAGGATGTCGTTTTGGATGGTGCCCTGCAGCGCTTCGGGCGCCACGCCCTGTTCTTCGGCAGCGACAATGTAGAAGGCCAGCACGGGCAGCACCGCGCCGTTCATAGTCATCGATACCGACATTTCGTCGAGCGGAATTCCGTCAAACAGCAACTTCATGTCTTCGACGCTGTCGATGGCCACGCCCGCTTTGCCGACGTCGCCCTGCACGCGCGGATGGTCGCTGTCGTAGCCGCGGTGGGTCGCCAAGTCAAAGGCTACGCTCAATCCTTTTTGGCCTGCGGCGAGGTTGCGGCGGTAAAACGCGTTACTGGCTTCAGCCGTACTGAATCCGGCGTACTGCCTGATGGTCCACGGCCGCTGAGTATACATCGACGCATAGGGTCCGCGAACAAACGGGGGTTCGCCGGGCATCGAAAATTCGTGGGGCAGGCGAACTACGTCCATGGGTCGAGGTTGTGGTCAAGCAGCTGTACAAGGCCGCCGCGCGCGTCCCATGCCGCAACTTGGGAGCGCGCTGCTTCGGCCAGCTGAGCGGTCCATTCGTCAATCAGGTAGCTACCGCGCAGGGGGTAGTCGTGGCGGAACAGGCCGCTCTCGTAGTACAGCACCAAAGCCTGGTGGCGCGCCCAGCGGGCGGCCTGTGGGCTGTCGTTCAGAGGTTGGATCCAGAGGTCGCGGCAACCCCCGAGGGCGAACGCTTGGGCCTGCAGCCCGCGGTCGACCAGGTCGGCGGCATCCTCACTGGGGCTTCCGGCGACCCGGCCCACAATCCAAAGAGGATTACGCGTCCACAGCAGGCGTGCGGCCTGTGCCATTGCGGCGGTCTCGAAGTAGTCGTCAGTAGCCTGAAGGACGAGGCCGACGGGGCGACCCGGCGCGGGATTCATGGCCTCGAGGCTGGCAAGTCCCCATGCGAGCTGCGCGACGGCGCCCTGCGCGGCTGCAAAGCACGCGTTGCTCACGACCGCTCCCATGGCCTGAGGCAGCACCACGTCAGCGCGCCGCAGGCGCGCGAGGTCGTCTACCCAGCTGCCCGTAAACCACTGGCCGCTTCGGGCCTTGTGCTCGATCGGGTCGAGGTTCAACAGTCCAAGACTTTGGGCCTGGAGCTGCGCGGCCACCGCTTCGGGGTCAAGGTCTCCCACCAAGTGAAGCGGGGCGATGCTGCTGTCGATTCCGCGGGTCAGCGTCGCGACGTCGTTGGTGCGGTGCACCCAAAATAGAATGCTGCTCGCGCCGTCCATTAGTGCCTCAAGTGCGGTTTCGCGGGCTTTTTTTGGGTCGGAACCGTCGACGTCCACCGTCACCATGCGGTCGGCAGGAGCCGCGGTTCCAAAATCGGGCAGCGTTTGGGTTGCCGCGCTCGGAACCCCCAATTCGGGAAGTTCAGCCATCATAAGGTGTCGGAATCTTCGGGGTCCAAGGGTTCAACCAGCAGGACTTCTTCGCCGGGGCGGTGCATCCAGTAGGTTTCGCGGGCGAACTTTTCGAGCTGCGCGGGGTCTGACTCGAGCTCTTTAAGGCGCTTTTGGGTTTTTTCGAGCTCGCTGCGGTAGTAGCGAACCCCGTCTTCGAGGGCGCGGACTTCTTGGTCCAGTTCCCACTGGATGCGCAGGTTGTTGGAGTCCAAAAACAGCATCCACACGCCAAAAAGCAGTCCAGCTAGGACGTACTTGTTGCGAAGAAAGGACGGAATCCGGTGCATTAATGCGAAGTTAGGGTTCCGTTCCACTGCTTCTGCACAAAGGCGCGGTAGCGTCCGCCCTCGAGCTGCATAAGCTCGTCATGGCTGCCCATTTCGGCGATTTGCCCCTCGTGAATAAATGCGATGACGTCGGCGTGGCGCACCGTACTGAGTCGGTGGGCGATCACAAGCGAGGTGCGGCCCTTCATAAGTGTTTCAAGTGCGGACTGCACGAGGGACTCGCTTTCGGGGTCGAGCGACGAGGTAGCCTCATCGAGCACGAGGAGGTTGGGGTCGCGGAGCATGGCCCGCGCAATGGCGATGCGCTGGCGTTGGCCTCCGCTGAGCTGCACGCCGCGCTCCCCCACTTGGGTGTTCCAGCCGTCGGGAAAGCGTTCGATGAATTCCCAAGCGTTTGCGTCTTCGGCGGCCCGGCGCACCTCGTCGTCGCTGGCCTCGGGTCGGCTGTAGCGTATGTTTTCGAGGATGCTTCGCCCAAACAGAACGACGTCCTGCGGAACCCATGCCATGCGCCCCCTCAGTTCTTCGAGTGGCCAGTCGCGCGCGTCGCGGCCCTGCACCAAAAGCGCTCCCTGCTGCGGATCGTGAAAGCGGTAGAGTAGCTGAACCACCGTGGATTTTCCGGCGCCGCTCGAGCCCACTAAAGCACACTGCTGGCCTTCGCGGATTTCAAGGTTGAGCCCCTGAAGCACGGGCACGTCGGGTCGGGTGGGGTAGGCGAAGTGGACGTTGCGAAAGGCGACAGCTGGCTGCTGGTTGCTCGCTGAGGCGTCCTGGTTGCTGGCTGCTCGCTGGCGGTTTCGGGCTGCTCGTCGAGCATCGCCATAATGGCTTCGGTGGCGCCCATGGCGCGCTGAAGGCGGCTGTACACGTCGGCGAGTCCGCCCACCGATCCGCCGATAAATCCAGAGTAAATCACGAAGCTAAAGAGCTGTCCAGAGGCCATTTCGCCGCTCGCAATCAGGCTCGCCCCCTTCCAAATTACCGCCACCAAGGCGCCAAACAGCCCGAGGATGATGAAGCTGCTAAAGGCGCCGCGGTAGATTCCGCCGCGAATACCCAAAGCCGCGACATGATCCAGCGCCTTTCGGTAGCGGGTTTTTTCAAAGCCCTCTTGGGTGTAGGCCTTTACGGTGGCCACGGCACTCAACGTTTCGTCGACGATGGTGTTGGACTCGGCGGATGCCGTTTGCACGTCTTTGGCGTACTTGCGAATCCGGCTTCCGAAGGCGACCCCAAGAATGACCACCAGGGGCAGCACCAGCAGCATGAACCCGGTGAGCGACGGCGATTGGTAGACGAGAAGGGCGATTCCGCCCACAATGATGACAATTTGGCGAATGAACTCGGCCAAGGTGCTTGTAAACGTTTCTTGAAGCACACCGATGTCGCTCTGAAGGCGATTTGTGAGTTCGCCGATGCGTTTTTCGTGAAAAAACGGCAGCGGAAGGCTTACCAAGTGGTTGTACATGGCCGACCGCAGCGAGGCGAGCGACCGTTGGGCGACGCGCTCAAAAAAGAAGATGCGTCCGAAGCTGAACACCGACTGGGCGAGCAAAATGACCACGAGGGTCAGGGCGATCCCATCAATGGCTGAAGGGTCGGTCTGGGCGGCGTCAACGAGTTCACCGAGGTACTTCGGGAACGCCAAGTTGCTGCCCGACGAGAGGAGCAGCATAAGCAATCCCACCAGGAACTCGCCACGGTAGGGTTTGACGTGCACGTACATCCGCGACATCTGCTTCAGGGCAGTCCACGTGATGGGTTTTTTGGGCGTCTTGTTGCCGAACTGAGCTTTGGCCATTCCGCCTTAGAAGCGGTTTTTGTCTTGGAAGTCAAGCATTTTGACTCCGAGGGCGTTCAGAATACGCTTCGCGCGGATTTTGGTCCATTCCTTGACGGACGTCGCCGTGCGGCGCGCCAAACTGTCGTCAGGGCGGGCAATGAACTTCGAGTCGCTGTACTTGAATCCGTCACTAACCTCAGTAAAGTAGTAGGCGTAGAAGCTCTTGCGCGACTCACCCTCAGGAATAGTGATGGCCTTGTAGCCGTGCGGACTGTTCTCGTCGGTCAAAAAGATGATGGCGCGGTTGTGCATCGGAGCCACGCGGTGAAGCACCTTGGTCATCTGGGGGTCCCAAATTTCAAGGTGTCCGCCCCAAGCCTCGTCCCAGTGGCGGTTGAGGTAAATCAGCAGGTTGACCCGGCGCCACAGCTTGAGTTTCGGGTCAAAGTTGACGTCGATGTGCACGTCGACAAAGCTGCCTTGCCCGCCCTGGTGCAGTCCCGATCCCAAGGCGTCGTCAGGTGTGTACAGGTTGTCGATGCCGGTCAGGGTGCTGATCCAGGTTCCGAATTCAGAAGAGCGAATGGCGTTGCGGACCTCAGTGAAGACCGGGTCCCAGCGCTCGAAGTGGTAGTCCTCTACCTTGTTTTCGTTCAGTGACTTGCGCTTGACTTTTAGAGAATCGACCGACGGAAAGTGCTGGTGCAGGGCATTGGCAACCTCATCGTTGAGAAAGTTGTCGAGCACCACGTGATTGGGCTGGCCCGCAGCAAATTGGGCGGTAAGTTCGGGCAGTCGCTCGAGAACACTGGGGTTGATAATCGTCTTCATGGTTTGCGGCGCAAAAGCACGTAAAAAATACTCGGGCAAAGGTCGTGCAGAATCAGGGCGAAGCGTACACCGGGACTCGCTAAAATGTGTGCGAACCTGCGGGTTCGGGTGGCCCGTTCGATGGCTTGGGCGGTGCGCTCGACGCTCCAGCCGTGGTGGACGCCCGCGCGGTCACCGATTGCCTGGCCGTCGCGGCCAATGCTGTGGCGCATGATGTTGGTGCTGACCACTCCGGGCAGAATCAATTGGATTCGGTGGGCGGAACCCTGCCACTCTTCATGCACCGATTCAGCCCACAGTGCGACCGCAGCCTTGCTGGCGCTGTAGGTTGCGAGTTTTTTTTGCCCAAATCGGGCGGCGATGCTTGAGATGACCACCACGTGGAGTGTGCGGCCTTCGGCGCGCTCGGCGAGCAAGCGCGTGAGTTCTACAGGGGCCCAGTAGTTGAGTTCAAGTACGCGTTCGGCGTCGCTGCGCTTGGTTTCGGCGGCAGTCGCCCAGTGGCCTACACCGGCGTTCAGGACGACGAGGTCGGGCCAACCGAATTCGTTGGTGAGGCGGTCCACGGCCATGGCACGTTGGGCGGAATCGCTCAAGTCAGCCGGAATCCAGTGGTCGGCTTCGGCCGGGCCTTGAGTGCTTCGCGAGCTTCCTAGCGTCTGCCAACCAAGGCGTTGGTAGTGCTTCAGCAGCCCTAGTCCAATGCCTTCAGAGGCGCCCGTCACCCAAATTCTCTGTGTGCTTGACATATTTTCAAAGATACACCCCTTGCAGATTGAAAATTCGAACTATATTTGCAGCCCGAATCACGGTCAAGCCCGTGGATCGTTCAAAAACACGACACGATGAAACGCACATTTCAACCTTCGAAGCGCAAGCGCGTGAACAAGCACGGGTTCCGCTTGCGCATGGCTTCGGCAAACGGCCGTCGCGTATTGGCAGCTCGCCGCGCACGCGGTCGCAAGCGTTTGACGGTGTCTGACGAGAGCAACCCAAAGGGCTAATGCCTTTTGGATTCAAACCCATTGAAGGTGTTGCGCAAGCAGCACCTTTTTTTTGTGCCTGCGCGAGCCGTTTGCCGCAGATTGAGACCGATATTTGACTAAGTTCCTGAAGATCATGCCACGTAACCACGACATCAAGCACGTACTCCTGATTGGATCAGGCCCCATCGTCATTGGCCAAGCCTGTGAATTCGACTACTCGGGTTCACAAGCATCGCGTTCGCTACGCGAAGAGGGGATTGAGATTTCGCTCATCAATTCGAACCCTGCGACGATCATGACCGACGAGGTCGTGGCCGACCACATCTACCTTTTGCCACTTGAGGTCGAGAGCCTTGAGAAGATCCTCAAAGAGCAAAAAATTGATGCCGTCCTGCCCACGATGGGTGGTCAAACGGCCTTGAACCTCTGCATCGAAGCCGACAAGCAAGGCCTCTGGGAACAGTATGGAGTTCAAATCATCGGCGTCGACATTGAGGCCATCAACATTACTGAAGACCGGGATAAGTTCAAGAACCTGCTCGACCAGATCGACATTCCGTATGCTCCGGCCAAGATCGCGACCAGCTACCTCAAGGGTAAAGAGATCGCGCAGGAGTTTGGCTACCCCTTGTGCGTGCGCGCTTCGTTTACGCTGGGCGGAAGCGGTGCGAGCTTTGTCTGGACCAAAGAAGAGTTCGACAGCGCCCTGCAGCGCGGTTTAGAGGCCAGCCCCATACACGAGGTCATCATCGACAAAGCACTCGTGGGTTGGAAGGAATTTGAGCTCGAGCTGCTGCGCGATGCCAACGACAACGTCATCATCATTTGTTCGATTGAGAACATGGATCCGATGGGCATCCACACCGGCGATTCCATCACCGTGGCCCCGGCCATGACACTGTCAGACACGACCTACCAGCGCATGCGCGACATGGCGATTAAGATGATGCGTTCGATCGGAAACTTCGCCGGCGGATGCAACGTGCAGTTCGCAGTAAGCCCAGACGAAAAGGAGGATATCGTAGCCATCGAGATTAATCCGCGCGTGTCGCGCTCTTCGGCGCTCGCATCCAAGGCAACCGGCTACCCCATTGCCAAAATCGCGGCTAAGTTGGCCATTGGCTACACCCTTGACGAGCTCAACAACCAGATCACCAAGACGACCACGGCCTACTTTGAGCCGACGCTCGACTATGTCATTGTGAAGATTCCGCGCTGGAATTTTGACAAGTTTGAAGGCGCCGACCGCCGCCTCGGCCTGCAAATGAAGTCGGTGGGCGAGGTGATGGGCATCGGACGCAGCTTTCAGGAGGCACTGCACAAGGCGGCCCAGTCGCTCGAAATTCGAAGGAATGGATTGGGAGCTGACGGCAAGGGCCTAACGGACCAAAAGGTGATCCTGCACAAACTTGAGCACGCGAGCTGGGACCGAGTATTTGTCTTGTACGATGCGTTGCAAATGGGAATTCCGCTCCGTAAGATCCACGAAATCACCAAGATCGACATGTGGTTCCTGCGCGAAATCGAAGACCTCATGCTCACGCAGCGACGCCTCGAGGCGCACCAACTCGGTTCACTGCCCAGCGACTTGCTACTCGAAGCCAAGATGAAGGGATTCGCCGACCGCCAAATTGCCCACATGGTTCGCTGCCTCGAGAGCGAGGTGCACGACCTGCGGGTGAAATTGGGCATCGAGCGCGTGTGGAAGTTGGTGGACACCTGCGCCGCGGAGTTTCCGGCTCAGACGCCCTACTACTACTCGACGTTTGAACGCGGTTCCGGTAAGCCCGGTGCGCTGAGCGCCCGCAACGACAGCCCGTCAAGCGACCGCAAAAAAATCATCGTCTTAGGTAGCGGTCCCAACCGCATCGGCCAGGGAATCGAATTCGACTACAGCTGCGTGCACGGAGTCCTGGCAGCCAAAGAGGAGGGTTTTGAAACCATCATGATTAACTGCAACCCTGAAACGGTTTCGACCGACTTTGATACGGCCGACAAGCTCTACTTTGAGCCGGTGTTCTGGGAGCACATCTACGACATCATTCGCCACGAGAAGCCCGTGGGCGTCATCGTGCAGCTCGGCGGCCAAACGGCCCTCAAGTTGGCCGAAAAGCTTGACCGATTCGGAATTCCGATTGTCGGAACCAGCTACCAGTCGCTCGACCTCGCCGAAGACCGCGGACGCTTCTCGACACTGCTTCACGAGCACGGAATTCCGTACCCTCGGTTTGACGTGATTACCCGCCCCGACGAGGCCCGCGCAGTGGCCGAAAAGCTGGGATACCCCATCTTGGTGCGCCCGTCTTATGTACTGGGCGGTCAGGGCATGAAAATCGTCATCAACCACGACGATCTCGAAACCCACGTGGTGGAACTGTTTAAGGACTTCCCTGGCAACCGCGTGCTGCTCGACCACTACTTGGACGGAGCGATTGAGGCCGAAGCCGATGCCATTTGCGACGGCGAGAACGTCTACATCATCGGAATCATGGAGCACATCGAGCCTTGTGGCGTGCACTCAGGTGATTCAAACGCAACCCTGCCCCCGTTCAACCTCGGTGAGCTGGTGATGCAGCAAATCATTGACCACACCCACACGATTGCGCGTGCGCTCGGAACCGTTGGTCTCATCAACATCCAATTCGCCATTAAGGACGACACCGTGTTCATCATCGAGGCGAATCCGCGTGCGTCGCGCACGGTTCCGTTCATTTGCAAGGCCTATCAAGAGTCCTATGTGAATGCAGCGACCAAGGTGATGCTCGGGACCAAGAAGGTCACCGACTTCACGTTCAATCCCAAAAAAGGCGGATGGGCGATTAAGGTTCCAGTGTTTAGCTTCCACAAGTTCCCTGACGTGAACAAGACGCTGGGGCCCCAGATGAAGTCGACTGGCGAGGCCATCTACTTCATTGATTCACTGAAGGATCCGATGTTCCGCAAGCTGTACAGCGAGCGGAACTACTACTTGTCAAAGTAAGCCGCCAAGCCTTCGGCGATGCCGAGGCGGGTATAGCGGGAGCGGGCCTCATGGCGTGCGCCCTGCTCGGGCCATTGGGCTAGGGCTTCGGCCGCGGCCAGTGCGTCTTCATAGAGTCCGCCTGCCTGGGTTTCGCGCAAAATGGCGTTGGCGTCCCCGTCAACCGGGCCAAATCCCCAAATGGGGCGGCCGCTTCCGAGGTATTCAAAGAGTTTTCCCGTAAGGATTCCGCGGTTGTTGGGGAGCTCGGGAATGAGCAGCAGCAGCGCGTCGGCAGCTTGAAGCAAGGCCACGCTTTGGGCGTGCGGCAGGTAGCCTTTGAATTCTACGCTCAAGGGAAGCTCGCGGGTCAATGCCTCGAGGGCGTCTTTGGCCTCTTGGGCGGGGCGTCCGGCAAATACAAGCGACAGGGCGCCGTGGGCTGCACAGTAGGTTCGCAGCGCAGCATAAAGCGCTTCAAGCGGGTAGTCGAGCGTGAGCGTACCCGTGTAGACCAGTGTCCGCACAGGGTTGTTCGGCGCAGGGGCGTTGGCTGCGAAGTCTGCCGGATCGTATCCGTTTGGAACCACCACAAACTTGGCGGAATCACCGTTCAGTTTGCTTGCGAGCAAACGTTTGAGGTCGTCGGACACGGTCAGTACCCGTTCGGCACGTTCAAGAACACTTAGTTCAAGCTGGGCGTCACGGCGCCGGGCCCAGGCCGACGGATAGAACATTCGGTAGTAGTAAATGTCGGTCCAGGGGTCGCGAAAGTCTGCCCACCAGCGCATTCCGCGCCGCTGCAGTTCGAGCCCAATCAAGTGCGTAGAGTGGGGCGGCCCGCTCGTCACCACTAAATCATAGGGCTTGCGGGAGTGCTGCTTCAGTGCTTCGGCGACCGCGAAGCGGTTCCAACCACGTCGCGGGTCAGGGATGAACAGGTTGCCGCGAACCCAGCGAGACAGGCGCTGGATCGGTCCTGGCCGCCCAGCCTGGTTGGCGAACCCGCTGAACGGAACCTCTTTTCTGCGAGTGAGTTTTTGGTAGGCTCCAAACCAGTCCATCGCTCGGGTTGCGTGGACGGTAATGCCCTCGGCCTCTGCCGTGAGACTTGTGTCGCGAAGTGGATACGTCGCAAACGCCGGGTCCACCGTGAGGACTTCGACGTCGTGGCCGAGCTGCCTTAGTGCGAGGGCCGTTTTGAGCCAGCGCTGCACCCCTGGGCCACCCGCAGGAGGCCAGTAGTACGTCGCGACTAAGATGCGTTTAGGCACTTCGGCGGCGCTTGAATTCGGTCCAAAGGGCGAATCCGAGCGAAGCAAGCAGCAGCAATGAGAAGCCGCCGTCGAGCATGCTTCCGGTCGTGTAGGTCTCGGGAGCAAACGTGAATACCACTTCTTTGGTTCCGGCCGGAATTACTGCGGCACGCAGCACGTAGTTCACGCGGGCCACCGGAATCTCTACTCCGTCGGCCGTAGCCACCCAGCGCTGGCCGGGAACCTCGTAGAAAATCTCAGAGAACACCGCTGTGGAGTTTGCCGTAAGCCCTTCCACCGAATAGGTCATCACCTTGGGGTCGTAGCTGGTAAGGGTGATGCGCGCAGTCGAATCCGGAGCCTGAGAATTCATCAGTCGCTCGGCGTCGAAACCCTGCTCGACAATGGCCGTCTGCATCGGGTCAAATCCGCTCAACGCAGCCATGGCCTCGTCGGCGTTCGCCACTTGGCGGATTTCGGCGGGGAACCAGGCATTGCCGCATGCACTCATATTTGGCTGGGCCTGCATGACTCCGGTCTGTTGGTCCTGCATGATGACCCACTTGGTATTGAGCATGCTGAAGGCGGCGATGTTGCCTTGCGAGAGCTGGCGCTCAATCAGGTCTTGGTAGCGGGCCAACTTGGCTCCGTGGTAGCCACCAATACTCTTGTGGAAGTACGACGTGTAGCTGTCGCTGGTCAGTCCGGCCGTCGTGTTGTATACGCGGTAGTGCAGGTCTGTGTCCTTGAGAATGAACTCGTCGGCGGGAGTCGGTGCAAAGGCCGCGTTGAATTCACGCTCGCTCACAAAGTCGTCGGAACCAAGTTGGTCGCGGTCGAACGTCCACTGGTCAGCCACGACAAGTCCAACGAGCGCGGCTGCGAATAGAGCTGGTTTCACACGGCCCTTGAGCTGAAGCCAGAGCAGCGCTACGGCTGCGAGTACAAAAAGAAGGCTGCGCCACGCCGAACTGCGCATCAAGTTGGCCCGGTCTTCTTCGATGATTCCGAGGTCAAATCCTTGCTGGCCAAGGTTGGCGTCGTTCAGTCCTTCGAGCGAGAACAGGGCAGGTCCTAAGAGGGCGACCAGCGCGGCGATTCCGCCTGAAATACCGGCAGCCATGAGGAGCTTGCGCTGCTTTTGGTCGGCGCTCAATTCACCTGAAATCCATTGCTGAAGGCCCACAAACCCGAGGTAGGGCACCGTCAAGAAGGCAACCACGAGCGCCATCGACGGCACGCGGAACTTGTTGTAGAGCGGCAGCGTCTCAAAGAGGAAGCGGTTGATGAATTCCGCGTTTTTACCCCAAGCAAGCACGAGGCTCGCGAGCAGGGCGCCAAGAACCCAGTTGCGGGTGGTTCCGCGCACGGTCAACAGGCCAAGCACAAAGAGAAAGACCGCCACAGCACCCAGGTAGTAGGCACCATTCACCAGACTTTGGTCGCCCCAGTACAGGAACGAACCGCTGTACTGGTTGACGGTTTCGCGAAGTCGTTCGCCGCCGAGGCCCTGCTGCTGAAAGATGCGCGATAGAGTTTCATAGGTTTTGGTGTCGCTGTAGTCCTGCTTTGCGCCGCCACCCATGAGGTTCGGGATGAATAAGTTGAGCGATTCGGTCACGCCGTACGACCACGACATGGCGTAGTCAAAGTCGAGACCTTCGGCTTTTGCCGCGGGCGCTGCAGCGGTGCTGTCTGCTACCGGAGTGAGGTCCGAGTGGCCTCCGCGCATGGTGGCCTTGGTGTAGGCATAGGTTGACCACAGGTTGCCGATGTTGGGACCGATTCCGACCACCGCCGCCGCGAGTAAAAGGGCCGAGCGAAGCACCCACTGCTTGAGCGCGCCTTCGCGCACCGCCGCCACGAGGTAGGCTATCGAAACGGCAAAAACCGGAATCGCCGTGTAGTACGTTATCTGAAAGTGATTGGATTGGATGCTCAAACCTGTAGCCAGGGCCGCCACAAAGAACCCAAGCGCGGTGCGGCCGCGGTAGGTGAGCAGCACCCCGAGTACCAGCGGAGCCATGTAGGCTGCCGTGCGAATCTTAGCGTTGTGCCCGGCCGCCAGCGAAATGATAAAGAAGGCACTGAACCCGAAGGCCACGGCACCGGCCACGCTCAGCCAAGGGTCGACTTTTTCGCCGCGAAGCAAAAAGAAGAATCCGAGCATGAGCAGGGCGACGATGTACACACCGGACTCGTGCACGAGTGCTTTTTGGAGGCCAACTTCAATGTAGCGAAGTACATTGTTCGGATAGAATGTCGACATCTGAAAGGTGGGCATACCGCTAAACATGGCGTTGGTCCACAGCGGCTCTTCACCTTTTTCGGCCCGGTAGTCTACGATTTCTTTGCCTTTGGCAATCCCCAACTTAATGTCGTCTTGCGGAATTTGCTTGCCCTGAAAGACCACAGGAGCAAAGTAGATGAGGTTGACCGCAATAAGTGCGAGGACGGGATAGAGCCACGAGCGGCTGGCAGTTCGAAGAACGTCATTCATAGTGCGCAAGTTTACGGCAAAATGGTGGACCACATTCGCAGTGAGACTAAGCTTCCGCGGATTAATTCCCCTAAGTTTGCACTTGAACTAAGTAAGTTAACCTTGGGTGTTGTCGTCCGTCAAAGCAGTCTAGTAAGCATTTTTGGCCTCGCAGGGGTCGGAGTTGCTGCGTTGACGGCATTTTGGCTGCTCCCGTTGGCCTTTCCCGATCGCCCTGAGGACTACGGTCTTTTGCGCTGGATCATCTCAGTGGCCACTATTTTGGGCCTTGTGCTGCATGCGGGGCTTCCGCAGACGGTGATTACGTTTGTTCCGCGATGGAATGTGGTGCAGCGCGCCCAGTTTTTTACGTACGGATGGGTCGTGATCCTCGCCCTCACAGCAGTGGCGGCGGGAACCGTAACGCTATGGCTTTGGCCTTGGTTTGATCGGTTCAACTTAGACACGGAACTGGGTTTAGCTACTGGCCTTGCGGTACTTCTAATGGCTGCGGCATTTACCCTTCACGAGTGGTACCTCGCTTGGTTTACTTCTAAAGGACGGATTGCACTTCCCCAAATAGTGAAGGATTTTGGTCGCAAGACGAGTCTGCTCATAGCCGTGGTGGTGTACCTCATTTGGCAACCTGAATTGCCGTATTTGATTTTGTCGTTGGCGTTGTGGTTTGTGATGCTCACTGCACTACTTGCATTGGTTTATCATCGTACTGAGAGTGAGCACTTTGGATCACTAAAGGCCCAGCCTGAAGGACAGAAGTATGCCCTTTGGTTACTGTGGTCTCTGGCTACACAAATGGTCTTTGGTCAGCTAGATGTGCTGCTACTTGGTCGCTGGGTAGGTTTAGATGAAGTCGCCCGCTATAGTATTGCCTTTCAGATCGGAATCGTACTCGGCGTCCCTTCTAAGTCTATGAATCAGGCGATTCGCCCCTTTGTCGCGCAGTACTGGGCTGAGGGAAAGCGTGAAGAGCTTCGTGCGCTCATGCTGAGAAGCTCGCGCAACCAATGGGGCTTGAGCCTTTTACTATATGCATTGATGCTCGCCGTACTTCCTGCAGTTTACACACTCTTACCCTTGGCCTACCAAGATCGGGGCCCTTTAGTTGCTGCGGTAGCTGGAGCAACCCAAATGATCTATATCGCTACGGGAGCCACGGGAATGGTCCTGCTCACCAGCGAAAAGTTTCGGCACGATTGGTACGCCAACGTCATCATGATCGTGCTCTCTGTGGGATTTGCCTCTTGGGCCGTGCCCCAATGGGGAGCGCTCGGAATGGCGGTGTCACTCTTAGCTGCTGCGTTCATCTATAACTGCTTTCGAATGCTTCAGCTCTGGAGGTGGTTTCAAATTTCAGCATTTGACCAAACGTTTTGGAGGTTCCTTCCGTGGTTGGGTGCCGCGGCCGCACTGCATTGGGTTCTTCCTAGTGCAGGGATGGACGTTTGGTATACCGCAGGATTAGAGCTCAGTGTGCAAGGTGTGCTGTTTGTAGTGGCAAATGCACTGCTGAATTTTGCTCCGGACCTTCGCGTCCCATCCCTCATCGCTCGGTTTGCGTCATGAACTCGATTCCGCTCATCAGCGTCATTATCACGACCTACCAATCTGAGCGCACGATTCTGCGCTTGTTGTACTCTATTGTGGGTCAAAAAGGGCGCGGAACCCAGTTTGAACTTGAAATTCTTGCCTTCGACGACGGTTCAAGCGACCAGACGGTGGCACTTCTCGCAGAGCGGGGCGTTGCTGCTGTGGTGAACACCACCAATTCCGGAGGGCCGAACTGGGGCCGGAATTGCGGCCTTCGCCAGGCAAAAGGGGACTGGATTTCGATCGCCGACCACGACGACGAATGGGTCGTGGACCGCCTTGAATCGCTATTGATGCATGCTGAAGGGGTGCCCATTTTGAGTTCTGGTTTTATTTTGCGCAACGCGACGTTGGGCCAAGATCAAGTTCGTTCGTGCGCCCAAGGGGAACGGAATTTTGCCCCTAATGAGGCGTTCCTACAGCGCTTGCTTCGCGATAAGAAGGGGCAAAATATGTACATCGGTGGACTGCTGCTCCGCTCAGATCGTGCACACGTCCTTTTTGAAGAAGTCCATGGCCAATTGGACTTTGACTGGCTTTTAAGGGTTACTGAGGGTTGTGCTACCCGTGAAGTGTGCCGTCCGCTGTTCATTCGGCACGTTGAGGGGAGCAACCTCTCTCTGAATTCGACCTACCGCGCTCGCGATTTTGAATTTGCCCAGCAAACTTTAGATGAGTTAGCGCTACGATACCCGTCAGAAGTCAAGGTTTCGCGAGCCCGCTGGCACGGCAGCTACGGGCGCTACTGGTACACCGTCGGCGAATTTGCTAAAGCCCGCCATCACTTTCTGAGGTCAGACTGGTCACTTGCGGTCATCTTCTATTTTGCGACCACCTTTGTCGGCGGAAACTGGATTCGCAAACGAGTTCAGATCTTCGGATAAACCCTATTGTGCATCATGATACAACGACTTAAGGACTGGTATACCGCAGCAAAGCAGGACCGCGCAGCACGAACCCGCAACGCAGAACTCGTTCGCAGCCTCGACCGCTCAGAGGTTTCTCATTTCGTCGTGCATCCCGATGCGCGTGCCCAGTGGTACGGCAACAGCTATGGCGGCTTTTATGCCGTTCCGCCCCAAAATCGCGGCGAGGCGGTGGTGTATTCAGTCGGAATTGGTCAAGATATCAGTTTTGACCGCGCCTTTCACCGCGCATGGGGTTGCCGCATACATGGCTTTGATCCGACGCCGAAATCAAAGCGGTGGTTTGAGCGCCAGTCCGAGGTTGATTTTATGGATTTTCATGCCATCGGACTCGGAACCTATACCGGCACGGCGACCTTTCACCTGCCGGAATCCGAGAAAGCGACGAGCGGAAGCCTTAATGCTTCAGTGCAATCAACGCTCACCCGACCCATCGAGGTTCAGCTCAGTACGCTCAAGGATCTCATGAAGCAATTGGGCCATACTCGCTTGGACGTGCTCAAAATAGACATTGAGGGCGCGGAGTACGAAGTCCTGCCTGCACTTCTCGCGGACGGAATCGAGATCGACCAAATTCTCATTGAGTTTCACGACCGCTGGGTTCAGGGAATTCCGTCCAAGGAGGTACATGAGGCACTTGTGGCCGCCGGCTACTGGCTAGTCGCGCACTCTGCACACTACGAGGAGTTTACCTACCTCAAGGCCGACAGGGCTATTTCTTGACTCTCGTCCACGTCGTGGACCTACCGATAAACCTCATTCCCATGAGGTAGCCCTTAAAGAACAGGGTTCCGTCGGCGTTGAGCTTGGCGTAGCACGAGTAGGTATTGCCCGACTTGGTATCGTAAATCGTGCCCTCGGCCCACTCTTTGTCGTCGGTGTCAAACTTCAGACCGGTCAAAATAATCGTCCCCATGAGAACTCGCGAGCGGAGCTTTTCGTTCGGATTGAGGTTGTCTTTTTTGGGACTGCTCCCGTCGGGGTTGACGTTTTCTTTGACGTATACAATGCGGCCGCGGTATTCTGAGCCCACTTTGTAGACTTCAACTTGGCCATCTTTTTCGGCGTTCCACCAGGTTCCGAGAATGGCTTCAGAGGTTTGGCCGAGTGCGGTGAGACTGAGCACTAGTCCGATGCCGAGTCCGAGGAATTTTTGGTACATAGGGTTTTTATTTAAGCCTCGAAATGTACATCTTTTTTTGCCCGAGCCATCGACGCGTTGAGTTCGAACCCAATGATGAGTCCGATGGCGTTCACGTAAATCCAAAGCTGGATGATAATGAGGGTTCCGATCGAGCCGTAGAGTTGGTTGTAGCGGCTAAAGTCGGTCACATAAATTCCGAATAAGTACGAGGTTAGCCACACGAGGACGGTGGCGAGCAGGGCACCAGGTGATATGAAGCGCCACGGGGCAGAGCGCATGGGGCCGTAGTAAAACAGCAGTGAAATCGCAAAGAGCACGAGCCCCAAGAGCACCACCCAGCGGGCCAATGCGGTAATCCAAATACCGTTTTCACCGGGTACCAACGACGGAATCCACACTTCGCCGAGCGCCAGCACGGCGATTCCGCCGATGAGGAGTAGGGCCAATGCCAAGGTGAGCCAGAACGCCGCGAGGTACTGGGACCAGTATCCGCGCACGTTCAGGTGGTGAATGGTTTGGCCGAAGTTGCCGATAAGGGCTAAGGTTCCGTTGGTGGCAAAAAACAGCGCAGCCGCCACCGTAATACCGAGCAGGTCGCCGCGTTTGATGGTCAAAATGTCGGTAATCGTGGAGTAGGCGGCGTCAAAGCTATTGGGCGGAAGGACGTCGCGCAGCAGGCGAAAGAGTTCGTGCTGGAACCCATCAATCGGAATAAAGGGGATGAGGGTAAAGACAAAGATGACCCCCGGAAACAACGCCAAGAAGAAGCTAAAACTGATGCTGGCGGCGCGGCTGGTGACGGCGCCTTCGTAGATCCCCTTCCAGAAAAAGATGGCGACGTCGTACAAGCTCAGCCCGTCAAACAGCGGGAGCGTGATCTTTTGGGCGCTTCGACGCAGCAGTGCGAGCAAACGTTTCACAGCAGGCGGGCTTTGAAGTTGAGGTCGACGGCGGGGGCGGAATGGGTGAGGGCTCCCACCGAAATGAAGGTCACGCCGGTTTCGGCGTAGGCGCGCAGGGTTTCGCGGGTGATTCCGCCGCTGGCCTCGGTTTCTTTGCGGCCGGCAATGCGCTCTACGGCAGTGCGGCACTGGGCCGGAGTGAAGTTGTCGAGCATGATGCGCGTGACGGATTCGAGGCCAAGGGCCTCTTCGACGTCGGCCAAGCTGCGGCATTCCACTTCAATGGCGAGGTCGAGCCCGCGGTCGGCCAAGTAGCGCTCGGTGCGGCGGACGGCTTGGGTGATTCCGCCCGCGAGGTCGATGTGGTTGTCTTTGAGCATCACCATATCGTACAGGCCGATCCGGTGGTTGCTGCCTCCGCCGACGTGCACGGCCCATTTTTCGAGGGCGCGCCAGCCCGGAGTCGTTTTACGCGTATCCAAGAGCTGGCAGGGCAGGTCGGCAATGAGTGCGGAATAGCTTTGGGTGATCGTAGCCACCCCACTTAGGCGCTGCACATAGTTCAGAAGCGTGCGCTCCGCGCGAAGCAAGGAGGGAAGCGGGCCTTCGACGTGGGCTACGGCGGTTCCGGGTTCGAGGTGTTCGCCGTCGCGGTGCGCCCATTTAATGCTGAGGCGAGGGTCGACCGCGTGCAGCACCTGTTCAGCCACTTCGCACCCGGCAAATACCAGTGATTCTTTGGCGCGGAGCATAGCAATCCCTTGGTGTTCAGGGTCGAGGCTGGCCGCTGAAGAGTGGTCTCCAGATGCGGGGCCACGGCCCAAATCCTCGTCAAGGCTGCGCTGAATGTGGGCAGCCAGCTCGGGTTCGGTCAGGTAATCGCGGATCAGCTTCATCTTTGCATCGTCGTCACGCAACAGGTGCGTGGAGCGGAACCCAAACTTACGCCAGCCGTGGAGATCATTCTTTTAGTCGTCGGGCCCACCCAAGTGGACTACGCCAAGGCGGGATTGGCTGACTTTGCGCAGCGCATTAATCACTACGCCAAATTCAGAACGGAATCGGTACGCGACCGCGCCGCCCAGCACGCGTTTTTAAAGCCCGGTGATCTTTTGGTCCTTCTTGACGAGCGGGGGCAGCACCTCAAGTCTGTCGAGCTCGCGCAGCGGCTCCAAAAGTGGATGAATTCAGGCCCAAAGCGCATCCTGTTTGCGGTAGGTGACGCTTACGGATTCAGTGCGGAATTCCGCGCCCAAGCTCAGTACGAGCTGGCGTTGAGCAAGATGACGTTTCCGCACGACCTGGTACGCGTACTTTTTGCCGAACAGCTGTACCGCGCCCTCAGCATTTTGCGCAACGAGCCCTACCACCACGAGGGTTGAATTCGTAGGTTTGCCCCGTGCAGTCGGTCGTCACTAAACTCATCGCCCAGTGGGACAAGGGGCAGTTCGCCCCGGTCTACGTCGTAGGGGGCGAAGAGCCCTTTTTTGCGCATGCGCTGATCGACGCGCTGCTCGAGCGGGCGCTTCCTGAAGCGGACCGCGCATTCAACCAGTCGGTGCTCTACGGGCGCGACGTCGATGCTCGGGCCGTGGAATCCGAAGCGAAGCGCTTCCCGATGATGGCCGAACGGACGGTGGTGGTGGTGCGCGAGGCCCAAGACCTGCGCAACCTCGAGGACCTCGCGGCCTACGTCAAGAACCCGCAGCCCCAGACCGTGCTGCTCCTTAGCCTTACCGGCAAGGCCTTGGACAAGCGCAAGGCCCTCTACAAAACCCTAAAACCTGGCGAAACCTATTTTCAGTTCGACCGCATCCCCGAATACCAAATCACCGGAACCGTCGCTGAACTCGCACGCCAGCGAGGGCTGAAAATCAGCGAAAAAGCCGCCTCGGTCCTCGTTGAAAGCCTGGGAGTGGACCTCTCGGCCATCGACCAAGAGCTCGGCAAGTACGCCGTGGTGCTCGGCGAGGGCGGCGAAGTCACCGCTGCAACGGTTGAGAAGTACACGGGTTCGAGCCGCGAGTACAACCAGTTCGAACTCTTGCGGGCCCTCGTCGCCCACAACCCCGAGCGCAGCTACATGATCGCCCGAAGCATGATGAAGCACAGCCGTTCGAGCCCGCTCATTTTGGTCGTTGCCACGCTCTACGGAACCTTTTTCAAAGCCCTGATCTACCAGGGCATGGGTGCCCATCCCAACCCTAAAACAGCGTCCGCACAACTCGGTGTCTCAGAATTTGCACTCAGAGACATCGCCAAAGCGGCCCAAAACTACTCGGGAGGGCACTTGGCGCGCATCGTGGGTTATCTTCGCGAAGCTGATCGCCAAGCTAAAGGCATGGCGTCGCCCAACCTACGTGATTCCGACATCCTCGATGAGCTTCTGTTCAAAATCCTTTACTAAGGCGCTTACTGCGCTCGTACTCACTTTGGCCAGCCTTGGCCTTGCTGCTCAAACTGGTGGGCTTCGTGGACTCGTGGTCGATCAGGCCGACCAGTCTCCGCTCAATTTGGCCAAGGTTTCCCTTACCGTTGCAGGTAAGTCCCAGGAATCCTACACCAACAACGACGGTTTTTATCAGGTGAACGCAATCCCTGTCGGAACCTATAAAGTTACCTTCAGCCGCGCCGGATACGCTCCGCAAACCCTTGAAATCAAGGTTTCTGAAGATAAGAACACCTTTACTCGGGTCACCATGAAAGAGTCCGTAATCGAGCTCGATGACGTGGTGATTGACGCCCGCAAGCAAGAGAAGCAGACCAAGGTTTCGACGGCAGTGGTACAGCTCAACCCCAAGTCTATCGGCACCTTCTCGATTGGTGGCGAACCCGACCTCGTACGCGCCCTTCAGGTGATGCCGGGTGTAATTACCACGGGTGACCAGGGTGGCCAGCTCTACATTCGCGGTGGCGCCCCCATTCAGAACCTCGTCAAACTCGACGGGATGATTCTGTACAACCCCTTTCACAGCATCGGATTCTTTTCGGTGTTTGAAACCGACATCCTGCAGTCTGCAGACGTCTACACGGCGGGCTTCGGAGCCGAGTACGGCGGCCGCACCTCGTCGGTCATGGACATTCGCACCCGCACCGGGCGCCGCGACCGCATTTCGGGCAAGGTAAGTGCTTCGACCTACCTTGCGAAGGCGCTCCTTGAGGTTCCGATTGGCCGCAAAAAGAACGGAATCGCCCCCAGCTCACTTCTGGTTTCGTTCAAAGAATCACTGCTGGACCAAGCGGCGCCGATCTTTTACCCCTACGTCGCCACAGAGTACGACGGCCTTCCATTTGAATTCCGCGACATCTTTAGCAAGTACACGGTGGAATCCAACGGCGGCAACAAACTCAATATTTTTGGATTCAACTTTAGCGACGCGGTGCGCTTCGCCGGAGGCAAGTCGATCGCCTGGAATTCAGTGGGCTACGGAACCGACTTTACCGTAGTTCCCGCATCGTCCAACACAATCTTGCAGGGCCACCTCGCCCAGAGTTCGTACACCATCACCTCCACTGAGATCGAGAACCGTCCGCGCTTCTCTACCATCAACGGATTCAATGGCGGATTGGATTTCACCTACCTGCTGCGCAAGGCGGACGAGCTCAAGTACGGCCTTGAATTCATCGGGTACTACACTGACTACCAGTTCACCAACACGGTGGGCCGCAGCCTGCAGCAAGAAGACAACACCACTGAGCTTGGAATCTACTTCGACTACAAGCGCCAGCAGGGTCGATGGCTGATTCAGCCCGGCATTCGCCTCCACAACTACTCGACCATGGGTGTCGTGCGCATCGAGCCGCGCTTTGGGTTCAAGTACAACGCGACCGAAAACTTCCGCATCAAAGGCTCTGCGGGCCGGTACTCGCAGAACTTGATTGCCGCAAACAGCGACCGCGACGTAGTCAACCTCTTCTACGGATTCTTGAGCGGAGGCGGAATCGACCTTCCCAGTAAGATTGGCGACGAGGACGTTCAAGGCACGCTCCAAACTGCCGACCACGCGGTGTTTGGCGTGGAATTCAACCCGGCTCCGCGCTGGAATGTCGAGCTCGAGGCCTACGTCAAGAATTTTGGAATGATCACCAACGTCAACCGCTTCAAGCTCTACGACGACATTCCGCAGTACGCCAGCCAGCCCGAGCGCCTTCGCAAGGACTTCATGGTAGAACGGGGTTTGGCGCGCGGAATCGACGCCCTGGTGACCTACGAAGACAAGAAGTGGTACCTCTGGGCGGTGTACTCATTGGGCCGCAGCACCCGCTACGACGGTGAGCAGACCTATGCTCCGTTTTTTGACCGCCGCCACAACACCAATTTTGTGGTTGCCCGCAAATTCGCCAAGCAGCTCGAGGTCAACCTTCGCTGGAACTACGGTAGCGGATTCCCCTTTACTCCGATTCGCGGCTACTTCGAGCAGCTTCCGTTCACCAACCCAGACGGTAGCCCGTACATTGACTTTCCGTACCCCACCGAAAACGGCCAGATGGGCATTTTGTACGGCGACCTCAACAGCAAGCGCTTGCCCGACTACCACCGCCTTGACTTGACCGCCAAAAAGGCTTGGGACCTCAAAGAACACCAGCGCCTTGAGGCTTCTTTGGCCATCACCAACGTCTACAACCGCCGTAATATTTTCTACTACGACACCCCTAAGGCGCAGCGGGTCAACCAGCTGCCAATTATGCCAACGTTGTTGCTGAGCTACGCCTTCTAATGCCCTAACTTTGCGCGAACCTCGCAGCGCATGGCAAATCAGGCAAAATACATTTTCGTCACCGGTGGCGTCACCTCTTCATTGGGCAAGGGCATTGTGGCTTCTTCGCTCGCCAAACTTCTTCAGGCTCGTGGTTTTTCGGTAACCATTCAGAAGTTTGACCCCTACCTCAACATTGATCCGGGTACCCTGAACCCCTACGAGCACGGCGAGTGCTACGTCACCAACGACGGAGCCGAAACCGACCTCGACCTCGGCCACTACGAGCGCTACCTCAACCGCCCGACCTCACAAGCAAACAACGTGACGACCGGACGCATCTACCAGCACGTCATTGACAAAGAGCGCCGCGGTGACTACTTGGGCAAGACGGTACAGATTATTCCGCACATCACCGACGAAATCAAGCGCCGTATGCTGCTTTTGGGCGAGGACGGCCGCTACGAGATTGTCATCACTGAAATTGGCGGAACAGTGGGCGACATCGAAGCCCTTCCGTTCATTGAGGCGGTCCGCCAGCTTCGCTGGGAACTGGGATCGCGCTGCGTGAGCGTGCACCTCACCTTAGTTCCGTTCCTGCGCGCCACTGGCGAACTCAAAACCAAGCCGACCCAGCACTCGGTCAAAATGCTTCAAGAGTCCGGCGTTCAGCCCGACATTCTCGTGTGCCGCGCCGAACACAGCCTCGGTGAGGACGTGCGCCGCAAGCTCGCGCTGTTCTGTAACGTTACCCCCGACGCGGTCATTGAGTCACTCGATGCACAGACCATTTACGAGGTTCCGATGCTGCTCCGCGATCAGGCGATGGATCAAGTAGTACTGCGCAAGCTGGGCCTTTCTGCCGAGGGTAACCCCGAACTCAATAAGTGGGAGTCGTTTGTGGCCAACCTACTCAATCCTGAGCGCGAAGTGCGCATTGGTCTCATTGGCAAGTACGTCGAGCTCAAGGACTCGTACAAGTCGATTAGCGAAGCCCTTATTCATGCCGGAACCGAGCACCGCGCCAAAGTCCAGATCGAGTGGATTCACTCTGAGGAGCTGACCCCCGAAAATGCCGCTTCGCACCTCGAAGGACTACACGGCGTGCTGGTGGCCCCCGGATTTGGAGCCCGCGGCTTCGAAGGCAAAATTGAAGCGGTGCGCATCGCTCGCGAGCATGGAATTCCCTTCCTCGGAATCTGCTTCGGCATGCAGGCCTCAGTGATTGAGTACGCCCGCAACGTCCTCGGACTTCAGGGAGCCAACTCAAGTGAGGTGGATCCCCAAACGCCCCATGCGGTGATTGACCTCATGGCCGGCCAAAAGGACATCACCGATAAGGGCGGAACCATGCGCCTCGGCGCCTGCGACTGCGCTCTGGAGCCCGGAAGTAAGCTTGCCCAACTCTACGGAAGCGAGCTCATTTCAGAGCGTCACCGCCACCGCTACGAGTTCAACAACGCCTTTCGCGCAGAACTTACCGCTGCAGGCCTTCAGCCTGTGGGCATAAACCCTCAAAACGACCTCGTAGAGATCGTAACCATTCCGACGCACCCCTGGTTTGTGGGTGTGCAGTTTCACCCGGAGTACCGCTCCACTGTCGAAGCGCCGCACCCGCTGTTCACCTCCTTTGTCGAGGCCGCGCTTCAGCACGCACACGTTTAAATCATGGAACAACGTCCGTTTTTGGATCGCAACCAGCTGATCGGTTTTGGCCTCATTGGGGCTATTTTACTCGGAACCTCGTACTGGGCCAGCACCATGGACCCCGCCGAAAAGCCCGTGGCTACCGAAGAAGTTACTTCTACCTCGACAGCCTCGCAACCAGAAGTTGCCGTGGTCGATTCCACTGCCGCCGCCGGCGACACCTATGGTCCAGAGCAAGAATTCACTCTTGAAAATGCCCAAGTCCGCTACGTAATCAGCAACCGAGGAGGCCAAATCAAGTACGCCGAGCTCAAGGAATACCTTGACTGGCAAGGCAAACCGCTACGCGTCATAGATGGCAACCAAGTTCTTGAAGGACCTACCAATGATGCTATGATTGCGAGCCAGAACGGCTCAAAGCTCCAGTTGACAAGCGACCAAGGCACCACATGGACCTATGAACTCCCGGCCGAGGGCTACGGCCTCCGCTGGGCGCTTCAAACCCCAAGCGCTACAGACCTCACGCTGACCTGGAAGCAGCAGGGAATCCGCCACGAAAAGAGCAAAACCAACGAGACTACCAACTCGAGCACGTACTACTACAGCAACGCTGACGAGGACCGCAGCAGTATGAGTGACGGCCGCGACGACGACGAGAGTGCAGAGAACCTCGGGTGGGTTGCGCACAAGCAGCAGTACTTCAGCAGTATTCTTCAAGCCGACCAGGGCATCCAAAAAGCTGACATGCAAATTCGCGTCGCGTCTGACACGGCGCACACCCTGAACTACGAGTCCAAGCTCACTTTTGCGAGCGAAAACGGCGTTGTTTCAGCTCAGGGCATCTGGTACCACGGCCCGAATCAATATGCAATTCTAAAGGCATTTGACCAGAATTTCGACCAAGTTATTCCATTCGGATGGGGCATCTTCGGATGGATCGGCAAGTACGTGGTTTCACCACTGTTCAATTTCTTGGACGGATACGGCCTTAACTACGGTTTGATCATCTTGCTGATGGCGGCCCTCATCAAACTCGTGCTTTCTCCGCTCACCTTCACGAGCTACAAGAGCATGGCCAAGATGCGCGTGCTCAAGCCCGAGATGGACGAGCTCAACGAGAAGTTCAAAGATGCCGACCCCGCCAAAAAGCAGCAGGAGACCATGGCGCTCTACCAGAAGGCCGGCGTCAACCCACTCGGTGGATGCATTCCCCAGCTCTTGTCGCTGCCTATCCTGATTGCGATGTTCCGCTTCTTCCCTGTATCGATTGAACTTCGCCAGCAGGCCTTCTTGTGGGCCGACGACCTGTCGAGCTACGACAGCATCCTGAGTCTTCCGTTTGAAATTCCCTTCTATGGAGCCCACGTGTCGCTGTTCACACTGCTGATGGCCATTTCTACGTTCTTGTACACCAAGTTCAACAACTCAATGACGCCCACCTCTGGCAACAGTATGATGCAGCAGCAGATGATGATCATTCAGTACCTCATGCCCTTCATGCTGCTCGTGTGGTTCAACAACTACTCATCTGGTCTGTCTTACTACTACTTCATCTCGAACGTCCTGACTTTTGGCCAGCAGTGGATCATTAAGGAGTTTGTCATCGACGAGAAGTCCATTCGCGCCAAGATCGACGAAACGAAGGCCAAGGGCGGATCCCAGTCGCGCTTCGCCAAGAAGATGAACGACATGCTCGAAGCCAACAAGGAGGCGGGCAACCGCCGCGCGCGCCGCAGTAAATAGCCGGTTTGGCAAGGTTGGCCATTTGGCAAGGTTGGCGAGGTTAGCTTGTTGGCCATTGCTAAGCTTAATTCTGTTTCTTGCTACTCGTTTCTTGTTGCCGCGCAGCGGCGCTGAACGTGAATAGCGCCCTGGCGTGAGCGCCAAGGCGTGAAGCCTTGAAGTAGTTTGGCACCGAAGTGTGTGAAGTGCTCAATGCACATAGCGTCTTAGCTCGAGCGCTGCAGGCGGTCGGCCGCGAAACAGCCCTAGCGCCGCAGGCGCGAAGGGCAATGCCTCACTTGTGCTGTACGGGTATAACCGGATTTTACTTTTTGTACTGATGCTGCAGACGTATGGAATTCCCCGTTGTGTGCGTCCATGCACGACGCGTTCGCCATTGGGAGTTCAATCAAAAACGACAATCAGGTGAACATTGACCCCACAAAAAAAGCCGGCACAGGGCCGGCTTCAATGTCAGTGGACGTGAATTACTTCTTGTCGATGAATCCGTTGGTGAAGAGTACACCAAGCTCACCGTCGGTGCGGGGCTCCCAAAGAAGGGTGGCGATTTCTATTTTCACATTGGGCATCAAACCTTTGACGACCTGCATTTGAACGTTGCCCTGTACTGGGATTTTAATCACAATCGGGGTGTACTTTGAACCGAAGATGTCGCCTTCAAAGAAGTCATCACCCAGTGGGTTGATGCTGTCGAGCTCCACTCCGTATGGGTTCTGTGTCAAACCAGCTACCATTGGTACGTGGTCGTGCTGGTAGATGTCATCACCTACTTTACCTGAAAGTGGATCGACTTGCGAAGTCCAACGGGTGGGGGTGTTTCCAGATCCCGTCGTGACGATGGGTACTGAAGAGACTTGGTTCAGATTTACAGGTGTTCCGGCAGCATTGTACTCTTTGGCGTCAATGTTCGTGACCATCAAGTACGACTGAACATAGTACTTCGCATCCTTGGCGTTTTGAAAGAATTGAACCTTTGGGTAGACGTAGATGGTGTCGCCGCTTGCGTTGTACTGCCATGCATGAGTTACGCCGACTTTAGGCTCGTTCAAAAGAGCTCCGGCGATGGGGCCAAGGATGTCTTGGCCAGCATCAGAATTTTGAACGTAGAAGTTAGGGACACCCGTGGTCGGAAAGGCGGTATTGAGGCCGGTCTGAACACTGGTCTCAAAAAGGTCGCCGGTGTGCGATGCAAACGGAATGATCATTGACTCTCCTGCGACAGAATCATAGAACATATTGTGGGCCATGAGCATGAGCTCAGCACCATTTGGGCAGTACTGGCACCATGTTCCGGTGGTTTCAATCACAAGAACTTTTTGCTCAGGATTTACCGTAAGTGAATCCGTGATGTAGACCTCGGGAATGGGTTCGGGTTCAGGCTTGCGGCACGAGGCCAAGGCGACTGCAGCGAGACTGAGGTAGGCGAGTTGTTTCATAAATGACTTGGGGTTAATCCCATCGTTGCGCTAAAATACGTGCTTTTTAGTTGCGAACAATCGTTAGTCGAAGCGGAAGGTGGTCCGATGCGCCACCGCGGTATCTGAGGCCTTCAAAGCTTCCTCGGATTTGGTAGCCGGTTTTATTGTGCTTTAGCCCGTAGGGAACTGATCGAGTGTCTGAAGTCCAACGACTTGCGGTGTGAGTCCATACTCCATCAAGGGCTTCGAGGCGACCGCGGTACGCATAACTACCAGGTAGATTGGTGGGGTAGTGCGGGCGAAATTTCTTCGTGCGGAGCCATTCGGCCAATGGTCCATCTAATCCTTCATTGAGGTCGCCAGTTAGGCCGTCCAAGGGTCCGGAGATCTGTTTTAGGACGGCAGATAAGGCAGACGTTCGCGCATTGGGTGAGGGAGCACGCTGCGAGGGTAGGTGGAGCCAGAGCCAAGTGAGTAGTGTTCCGTCGGGGAGTTTCCAGCGGACCCAGAGGGCTTCGCGGGTGGGATAGTCTTGCCCCGGGTGGATCCATGCGACGCTGTCCACGCGCAGGCGCTCGGGGTTGTACCAGACGGCGACGTCGATTCCGCGTCCGTCAGGGCTGTCGCGGTGCAGGCGCCACAGGCGCCATGAGGGCGGCCACCTCCGCTCAAGGTCGTCGAGTACATCGGCGTTCTCCACCTCGCACACGCCGATCGCGTCGGGGATGCGGCCGCCCCCGGCCGCGGCAAGGCCGCGGCCCACCGCGTACAGCTTCGTGAAGTACCGCTTCGAATCCCACTTGTACGGCCCGTCGGGCAAAAAATCCCGATCCCTTGGACCTGAATTCGCCACCGTGTCAAACAAATTTTGAAGGTTCCACCACACAAAAAGCAACGAATCTGACGTGCTTGACCCGTCTGATGGGCTGGCCTCGATTTGGAATGCCGGGATACCGTCACTCGCAGCGGTATTTTGCTCAATCCAACGGAGTCCGTGAGACCCATCAAAACCGGAGGCAATGGCACACCTTGGTCCATGACTTGCCTCAAGCCGACCGTCGGCGCACCAAATTCCGCTCCCCAAAAGCAACCAAACCAGCATGCGATTCATGACCGCAAGCTGCAACCCTTAGTCGGGGCAGACGTTTAGAACCGGTAAAGATTCGCGTCGCCGTAGCTCAAAAAACGGTAGTCGTTCGCCAGCGCGTGCTCGTAGATCGCGCGCCACTCGGTTCCGAGGCCTGCGGCAATCAGCAGCAAAAGGGTGGATTGGGGCTGGTGAAAATTCGTGATCAACGCCTTAACCACTTTGTACGAATAGCCGGGAGCAATAATCAATGCCGTCCGAAATGAAACGACGTCTTGCCCTCGCTTTACCATCTCCTGCGCGGCCCACGCAAACAAGGCGCACACTTCGGGATCCAGTGAATCGCTCCCCGCAGCCGCCTGGCCCTGCGGCGTCGAACCAGAAACCGGCAGCTCCGCGCCTTGCGCCGAGAAACCGTGAGCCGGCAGCTCCGCGCCTTGCGCCGAGAAACCGTGAGCCGGCAGCTCCGCGCCTTGCGGCGAGAAACCGTGAGCCGGCAGCTCCGCGCCTTGCGCCGAGAAACCGTGAGCCAGAAGCCCCGCGTAGGGAGCCCACTGGTCCACGTAGGTAGGCATGGTTCCGCTGCGCTGCCAGTCGAGGGCCCACCAGTAGAGCGACTCGAGGGTGCGGGCGGCCGTGGTGCCCATGGCGAGCACGGCGAGGCCGTCGGCCAAAGATTCAATGACCGCGCGTCCCACCACGACCTCTTCGGCGTGCATGTGGTGGTCGCCTACCGCGTCGGCGCTGACGGGCTGAAAGGTGCCTGCTCCAACGTGCAGCGTGACCGCTTGGGTATTGGTACATACCTCGCGCCAGCGGTCCATGAGTTCTGGCGTCCAGTGCAGGCTTGCTGTGGGTGCTGCGACCGAACCTTCGTGGCGTGCAAATACGGACTGGTAGCGGTCGCGGTCGGCTTCAGTATCGGCGCGGTGCATGTAGGGTGGCAGGGGTATTCGGCCCACGTCACCCAAGATTTGAGCCCAAGTCTGCCCCGACGACCACCGGAACTCAACCAAGGACTCACCGTCCCGCTGGGCCAGTCGCGACGCTGTCAGCCCGCATTCGTGCACGAGCATCACTCCATCCTTCCACTTTTTGCTGGGGCGGACTTTGCACCATGCCTGAAGCGTAGAAGTTTCGGCCATGGCCTGCTCGACCGAGAGGCCCTCGGCGTCGAGGTAAAAGAGCTCGAAGTGTCCTTCTCCGCTGGGTCGCGGAATAAAAATCCGCGCCGGAACCACCCGAGCTTCGTTGACCACCAATCGATAGGGACCCCAGTTGGCGACCACATCCGGGGCATCGCGAACCCCAAGGTCGCGAAGCGTTCCGCGGTCCCACACCAGCAGTTTTGCGGCATCCCGCGGGCTGCAGGGCTCTTGAGCGATGCGGTGGTCGGGTAGGGGGTAGTCGTAGTCAGTGATGCGAATGTGGCGTGGATCCGTCGTCATAGCCGCAAAGTTCGTTCAAAAGATGCCTGCGCTACCTTCGCTTCATGGGCCCAACTGTAGTACTGAGCGTCATCAACGACCTGCACAGCGACCAGCGCGTGCACCGCACGGCGACGCTTTGGGCCGAGCGCGGATACCGAGTGGTCCTGGTGGGCCGAACCTACCCCAATCCAGCACCTTTGGATCGTTCCTACGAAACCCATCGTATGAGCTGCCGCGTGAACCGAGGCCCTCTGTTCTACGTGGAATTTCAGGTCCGACTGTGGTTCGCCCTAAAACGACTTCAGCCCGACGTCTACCTTGCCAACGACCTTGATACCTTGGCGCCCAATGCCTTGTGGGCCATGCGTCGCGCCAAGCCCCTTGTCTACGACAGCCACGAGTACTTTTTGGGTGCCCCTGAACTCGAGGCACGCCCCATTGTGCAGTGCCTGTGGCGTCTGGTGGAACGCTACGGAATTCCGCGCACTGATTTTCGGGTCACTGTTAACCAAAGCATTGCCGACCAGTACGCTCGTGAATACGGCGGAACCTGGGACGTCGTCCGAAATGTTCCCCTCGCCGCGGATCTGCCATGGGGTACTGACGGAGAACGGCCTGATGCCGAGGAGCACAAGCGCGCGATGCGCGAATCCCTTGGACTCCCCCTTGATCAAACAATTTGGATCCTTCAAGGTGCCGGAATCAATGTCGACCGCGGTGCAGAGGAACTCGTGGAGGCTGCGGCCCAGTGCCCCGAAGTGGAACTTTTGGTGGTCGGTAGCGGCGACGCCATTCCCCAACTTCAGCAGCATGCTGCGGCCCAAGGATGGTCCAATGTGCACTTTGTCGGCCGGGTTCCGCGTGAACAACTTCAGCGCTACACCCAAGCAGCCGACCTTGGATTCAGCCTCGACAAGCCCAAGTCGCAGAACTACCGATGGAGCTTGCCCAACAAGCTCTTTGACTACTTACAGGCTGGAATCCCCGTCGTCGCAAGCGACCTCATCGAAGTAGCCCGAGTGGTGCGCGATTCCGGTGCCGGAATCGTGCTCGACCAGCTCAGCCCCGCCGCAATCTCAAATGCCGCCCGCGCGCTCATGCAGCCCACTGCTTATGCCGCCGCAACCCGAGCTGCCCGCCAGGCCGCCCACCACTACCACTGGGGCCACGAAGGCCAAGTTTGGCACCGCCTGATCGACCGACTTGAGGGCCGCGCCACGCACCACATTTGGAGCATGGACCGCCTCGAGCCGCCCCGCTACGGCGGTACCCTTGAGGTTCTGGGTCACGTTCGCGCTGTAGCGTCCACGGGCCAACAGGTGGTCGTTCACGCCTTTACCCGCTATGCCTTAGGATCCGATGCGCCCTTCGCCGAAGTTCACACCAACGTCCTGCAACGTACCCGGTTCCCGCGCAGCCTACGGCCATGGATCGTGCAGAGCCGTCAAACCCGAATCGCGCGCCACCAGGCCGCTATCCAGCGCGGAACCGTCACCTACCACGGCCTTCACTGCAGCGGGCTTTCGACCGACGGAACCTTGCGGCTTCACAACCCCGAATCCGCCTACTATGCCAGTCTGGCACATCAAGCATCCGGACTTAAAAAGGGGTACTATGTAGCCGAGACCTGGGCCCTTCGCCTTTGGGAACGGCATGTGGCGGCAGCGTGGTCGGGTCCGGTTTCAGCGATTACTCCGCTGGACGCCGACGCGTGGAATGCCCTTAGCCCACGTTCGTCGGCCGTTTGGGTTCCGCCACACCACCCCTTTACGCAGTCGGTGCCTGTTGACGCCGCTTCAACGCCGCTGGTACTGGCGGTAGGTAAGTTTAGCGTCGAAGAGAATGCCGCGGCGATCAAGGGCTTGCTCGCTGCAAATCCCCCCATTGCTCCACTGTGCTTTGCGGGGCACAATGCGCCTTCTGGTACGCCGCACTACATAGATCGCCCTACAGACACTGAACTCGACCAACTGTACGCGGATGCACAAGTTGTCGTGGTGCATGCAGAGCACAGCCTCGGAATCAAGTTCAAACTCATCCAAGCATTGCTTCAGGGACGCCATATTGTAGCCCACGTCAAAGCGGTTGAGGGACTTGGCTTAGAAGGTCGCGTGCAGACGTATACGACGTGGCCTGAGGCCTATGCACTCATTCGCAAGGCCCAAGAAGAACACTGGACCCCTGAATGTGCCGTGCGTGCCAGAGAAGTTGCGGCCCGATTCGTGGTTCCGCACTCAAATTAAAGCGTCTTCTGGACGGTCGTCGTGAGCGTGCCGTTCGCGCAGCGGTAGGTCGTGTGCGGAAACTTGAGCAGCAGCGCGTAGTCGTGCGTTGCCATCAAAATGCTGCGGCCGCTTGCGCGAATTTCTTCCAAAAGGTGCATCAGCTCTTCAGACATGTGCGGATCGAGGTTGCCCGTGGGCTCGTCTGCCAAAATGAGGGGAGGGTCGTTCAGCAGGGCACGCGCAATCGAAACGCGCTGCTGTTCTCCGCCCGACAACTGGTGCGGCATCTTGTGGCCCTTGGTGGGCATGCCGACACGGCGAAGTACGGTGTCAATGCGGTCGTCGTTCTCAGTGCGGTTCTCTTGGCCTGTTGCGCGAAGTACGAAGTCGAGGTTGTCGCGCACGCTTCGGTCCATTAAAAGCTGAAAGTCCTGAAATACGATGCCCAATTGGCGGCGTAAGTAGGGAATATCGCGCTCCTTTAGGTTGCGCAGGTCGTAGCCTACGATGCTGCCTTCGCCAGATTCGAGGGGTAGGTCCGCGTAGAGCGTTTTGAGCAGTGAGGATTTACCCGAGCCCGTGGCGCCAATCACGTAAATGAATTCTCCTGGGGCAATCTCAAGATTGACGTCGCTGAGCACCCGGTGGTCACCCTGAAGGATGCTTGCATTTCGAAGCGATAAGACGGCAGTAGATTCCATGGGCACAGTTTGTGCAAAGTAACGAGAGACGAACCAAAGGCACGATGTACTTTTGAACAACATGAGGATTCGAATTCTAACCGCGCTTTTGATGAGCGCCACGCTGTACGCCCAACAGCCCATCACTGGCAGTCAGCCAGAAGCACTTTTTGCGGAAGCTCGCGCGCGCTTTGACCGAGCGCTCTACAGTTCCGCCTACGAATACTTTGCCGAAGTCCGCGCAGTGACTCCCGTGGCAAGCGACTGGTCAGAGCAGTCGATGTACTACCAGGCCCTGTGTGCGATCCGTTTGCTTCATCGTGATTCTGAGGAGTTTGCGGAGTCATTTCTACAAACCTATCCGTCGTCGTCGCGCCGAATTGACCTTATTCTTGACGCCGCAGAGCAAGCATTCAACCGCCGTCGCTACCAAGAGGCGAAGCGTTGGTTGCGTATGCTCGATGGAGTCGACCTCGCGCGAAATCTTCGCGCCGAAATCCAATTCAAGCTCGGTTATGCGCACTTTTTGCTGAATGAATTCGACCAAGCTAAGGCCGAGTTGGCTGAGGCTAAAAAGTCCAAGTCGGCCGTCGCCAAGACCGCCCAGTACTACTACGGACACATTGCCTACCTCGAGAAGTCCGACCAAACGGCACTCGAGAACCTCGAGCCTCTTCAGAATCACGAAGAGTTTGGACCAGTGGTACCGTACTACCTCGCGCAGATCTACGCCCGCACTGGCAAAGACGACGAGCTGCTCGTACTTGGCGAGAAACTCATGAAGGAGGCGAGCGCGAAGCGTGCACCGGAGATTTCGCTGCTCATTGGCCAAAGCATGTTCCGCAAGAAGCGCTACTCGGACGCTAAAGACTATTTTGAATTCAACCTCGCCAAGGGAGGAAAGATGTCCCCCGAAGTGGCCTACCAGATGGGCGTCTGTGCCTACCAAACTCAGGACTACGAGGGCGCAGTAAAGGCCTTCAACCAACTGCCCGCTGAGGGTACGGCGGACTGGGCACTCCAGTCCCGTTTGATGCTGGGCGATAGCTATTCACGCCTCGAGCGTTGGGAAGAGGCGCAAACGGCCTTTCGCTCGGTGTGGCAGAGCAAAGCTGACGACGCAACGCGCGAGCAGGCGGCCTACCAGTACGCCAAGTTGACCTACCGAAGTGCAAGCCCATTTGGCGACGCAATTCAGGTGCTTAATCAGTTTTTGCGCGAGTTTCCGCGCACCGAATACCGACGCGAGGCCAACGAGTACTTGGCCAATTTGTACCTGACTTCGCGCGACTACGGTCGTGCACTCGAAGCGATTGTGCAGACGGGTATGGGGTCTATGGCCATGCGCGAAGCCTACCAAAAGGTGGCCTACTTCCGCGCAGTGGAACTCTACCAAGCTTCCCAGTGGGCCAAGGCCGAGGAACTCCTCGACCAGTCTCTAAGCTACCCATTGGATCGTGGATACGAGGCACTTGCGCACTTTTGGAAGGCTGAAATGGCCTACCGCCAGGGTGACTACCGGACTTCGCTCGCCGAAACCGATTTGTTTTTGAAGACCCCCGGAAGCTTTACGCTCACAGAGCGTCCTGCCGCCCAGTACAACAAGGCCTATGCACTTTACCGCCTTGACCGACTTGAGGAAGCTGCGGCCACATTCCGCGTGTTTCTTGAGGACGCACCCAAGAACGACCGCCGCCGCGAGGACGCCGAACTGCGTGTGGCCGACCTGTACTTCTTGCTCGGTCGCCATGCTTTGGCGCGCGACTACTACGGCCGTATCGTGAAGCTTGGCGGTGCCGATGTGGACTACGCCAGCTTTCAGCAGGCACTCTGCCGTGGATTGCTCGGCGACAATCCGGGTAAAATCGAACAGCTTGCCAAGCTCGAACAGCGCGGGTCTGCTCGAGCTGACGATGCCCTTTTTGAACGCGCCCAAACCTTGCTTCGCATGGGGCGGAACCGCGAGGCCGCCGAGGCATTCACCGCCTACCAGCGCAAAAAACCCAATACTGAAAAGGGCCGTAGGGCGGGCTTAAACATCGCCCTTGCTCAGCGCAACGACGGCGACCTCAGTGCGTCCATCGCCACCTTCCAAACGGTCGTTCGGGACTACCCGGGGACCCCTGAGGCGCGTGAGGCGATTTCGGTGGCACGCTCAGTCTACGACGAGGCCAACCGAATCGACGACTACCTCGAGTGGGTACAGGGTATGCCTTCGTCGGGAATCCGCGCAAGCGAACTGGACTCTGTGGCCTACATGTCGGCCTACGACAAATTTGCCCAAGGTCAAAATCAAGCTGCCTACGACGCTTTGGTGAAGTACCTCAAGCGATTCCCCGACGGATACTTCGCTGCGGATGCAAATTTTCAAACCGCAGAATCGGCACGGATGAGCGGGCAGATGGCCAACGCGCTTCCGTACTACCGCAATGTGGTGCGCCAGCCCGTGGGGTCAAATACGGTTTCGGCCTATAAGTGGTTACTACGTGATGCAGAACAGCGCAAGGACGGCAACGAGACCAAGCGTTATGCCGAGCGCCTACTTGCCTTGGCCGAGGACGCGAGCTTGCGCAGTGAGGCCAACCGTGCGATGATGCGCGCGCACTTTGCCGAAGGAGCTGAGGATGTAGCGTTGACCTACGCTGAAGGGATTGTCGCAGATTTGCGCCAGTCGCCTGAAGACCGCAGTGAGGCCTTTGCGGTGCGACTTCGTGTCCTTGAGTCAAAGTACCGCGCTCAGCCTGCTGATTCGGTACGTCTCGGACTCTGGAAGCAGGCTGCTGAAGACGCCGTGGCTGAGGCTTCCGTCGGAATCCAGGCTGAAGCGATGTACGCCAAGGCGATCATCCTTCGCATTCGTGGGCAGTACACGGCTTCGAGCGAAGCGGTGTTTGCCTTGCTCGACAACTACCCAGGTCAGCAAGATTGGCGCTTTAAAGCACTCCTTGTGCTCGCGCGAAACTATGCAAGCCTCAACGATGGGTTCCAGGCCCGCTACACCTTGGATTTTGTGATTGCCGAGCATCCTTCAGACGAGCTTGTGCGTGAGGCGCAGGCCCTTCTCGCGGAATTCAATGCCGCCCAACTCGAATCCAACGCACCCCAAACAACTGAAGACGATGCAGAATAAGATGAAGTGGATGCTGGGCCTCGCGATTGCGAGCTACGCCGCAGCCGCACAAGTAGGGGATGTCGAGGTTTCGGTGACCGACAAGTACCGCGCAAAAGTTGCAGAGGCAGTCAAGATCTCTGGCCAACCGAGCTTGACGGACACGACAGTCCAAAAGCTTCCGGTTCGCATTCAGGTGCGTCCCTCGGTGGTTCCAGTTGATCCGGTAATGGAACTGATTCCGCCCGTGAAAATCACCAAGACCAAGCTCGAGCGTCTGCCGTCGCGCTACGTATCGCTCATTGCGGGCAACTATGGCTCAATCGAGGCTGAGGCCGCGATCGGAAGCGTGCGCAGTGCGGTCAACCACTGGTCGGTGCGCGGAAGCCACCGTTCCACCCGCGGAGGATTCGACAAAGACTACGTGGTGTTCGACCGCCTTCTGTGGTCCGAAAGCAAGCTAGACGCCTCGTACGAGCGCATCTTTAACCGGGGTCGCTTGCGCCTCGAAGGGGGTGGAGCATGGGATCGGATTCCCTACTATGGGCAGCGCCACACCATCGGCTTTAACGATGCCGATACCGCCAATGCCGCTCCCGGCCGCGGAATCCAGACCTACACCGCTGGCGCACGCTACCAAGCCACTCGCTACCGCCGTACGCAAACGTTTCGCTCTCTATCGCTTTCGGGACACCATTGGATTGATCAGGGTGGCCGCCAGTTTGAGACCGGAGGACGCATGCAGCTGGAATCAGCCTTACCCGTGCAAAATTTGGTGCTGAACCTACCGATTAATGCCTCGTTCAATCAGCTCCAAGGCACTGTGCGACCAGACACCTCGAGCGCCGCCTGGGCCCTGCAATTCAGTCCGTCCCTATCCGACAGCATTAAGGGGGTGAAGTTCCGCTTCGGCCTCAACATTATTGCGACGGGTGGGCCGGGGCAAAAAACGCTTCCTTACTTTCCACCTGTCGTCCATGTCGAGGTGCCTTTGGTACGCGACGTCCTCTACCTCTATGGCGGAATGGATGGCCACGTGGACAATGGCGGAATGCGCGCCCGTGTTGACGCGGTTCCGTTCTTATCTGAAACCGTTGCGTACGAAGCCATTCGCAGCAGTAGCATTTACGGCGGAGCCACTGGTCGCTGGAGCCGCATTATCGGTTACCGCTTCGGGGGACGATTTATGACCTGGGACAACTACCCTATGGTCGTTCGTCCTGACGTAGACTTCGGAATTTTGAACGACAGCGGCCGTGTCGGCATGCAGTACGTCAAGGTGACCTCGCTCGAACCGACTGGAGAACTCACTTTTCAGTTCAAGCAGGTTTGGGACGTGCGCCTTCACGGGGTGCTGCGCTTTGCCGTGCAAGACGAGGGAGGTAAGGCGGTGTACCACCTTCCCAAGTACGAATTGGGCGCTCAGGCGCGTGCCAACTTTGGCGACAAAATCCGCCTTGATGGAGCCATGGTACTTCGCGGCGCCCGCACCACGTTAAGCGGATTGATGATGGAGTACGACCTCCCCGCGTTTATGGACGTTCGACTCGGAGCGCAATACCGATACAACAGCCAACTCGACGCGGTGATTCGCATCGACAACCTGCTCAACCAGCGCGCCGAATGGTGGATGGGCTACCCCGTTCAGGGAATTCGCGCAAATTTGGGCCTGGTTTACAAGTTTTAAGCGTTTAGGGCTCCGGAACTCAACAGGTTGCCGTTCGTGCGGCTTGTTGAAAAAAATGTTGATAAACGGGGCTAATTTCTGAGCTTATGGACTCCCCGGTTCAAGGCGTGGGTTATCTTTGTAGGTAGTCCATTTTACGGAATCATGAGCGAAAACAATCAGTACGGCGCGGACAGCATTCAAGTCCTCGAAGGTTTAGAAGCGGTGCGCAAGCGCCCCGCGATGTACATCGGTGATATAGGCCAAAAAGGCCTTCACCACCTCGTCTATGAGGTTGTAGACAACTCTATTGACGAGGCCCTTGCGGGCCACGCTACCATGGTGAGTGTGATCATTCACGAGGGCAATACAATTACAGTGAAAGACGACGGTCGCGGAATCCCCGTGGCTATGCACTCCAAAGAGGGTAAGTCTGCACTTGAGGTCGTAATGACGGTACTCCACGCTGGGGGTAAGTTCGACAAGGATTCCTACAAGGTCTCTGGCGGTCTGCACGGTGTGGGTGTGAGCTGTGTGAATGCACTTTCTACACTGCTGCGTGTCAACGTGCACCGCGACGGCAAAGAGTACCAGCAAGAGTACAACATCGGCAAACCGATGTACGACGTCAAAGAAGTGGGGCCCTCAGACTACCGAGGTACCATCGTCCACTTTCAACCCGACACTACCATTTTCTACGAGAGTGTCTATCAGTACGACATTCTTGCAGCACGCCTTCGCGAACTGGCCTACTTGAACCGCGGAATCCGCATTCAGCTGACCGACGAGCGCGACGTCCAAGAGGACGGAAGCTTCCGCACCGAAGAGTTCTACAGCCAAGGAGGCTTGAAGGAGTTTACCGAGTTCATCGACCAGAACCGCGAACGCCTGATCCCCGAGCCGATGTACATGGAGGGCGAGATCGAAGGAATTCCGGTAGAAGTTTCAATGACTTACAACACCACGTACGCCGAGAACATTCACTCGTACGTTAACAATATCAATACGCACGAGGGTGGTACCCACCTTGCTGGTTTTCGCCGCGCACTGACCCGCACGCTCAAAAAATACGCGGACGAGTCCGGAATTTTGACCAAAGAAAAGGTTGAGGTTGCAGGTGACGACTTTCGCGAAGGCTTGACTGCGGTCATTAGTGTTAAGGTTATGGAGCCTCAGTTTGAGGGCCAGACCAAAACGAAGCTCGGCAACAGCGAGGTTTCAGGTGCGGTAGATCGAATCGTGGGCGAGATGCTCACGAACTACCTCGAAGAGCACCCCAACGAGGCACGCATCATCGTGTCTAAGGTGGTCCTCGCGGCCAAAGCACGTATCGCTGCCCGTAAGGCGCGCGAGATGGTGCAGCGCAAGACCGTACTCGGATCCAATTCGCTTCCCGGTAAGCTTGCCGACTGTTCAGAAACCGATCCTGCACAGTGTGAGATCTTCCTCGTCGAGGGTGACTCGGCTGGTGGTACGGCCAAGCAAGGCCGCGACCGCCGTTTTCAGGCAATTCTGCCACTGCGCGGTAAGATCCTGAACGTCGAGAAGGCCATGCAGCACCGCATCTTCGAAAACGAAGAAATTCGCAACATCTTCACGGCATTGGGCGTAAGCCTTGGTACCGAAGAGGACAGCAAAGCCCTCAATACGGCGAAGCTTCGCTACCACAAGGTCATCATCATGGCTGACGCCGACGTAGATGGTTCACACATTGCGACGCTGGTGCTTACGTTCTTGTTCCGCTACATGAAAGAGTTGGTGGAGCGTGGCTACGTATACATCGCCTCACCGCCCTTGTACCTCGTGAAGAAGGGCCAAAAGTCCCAGTATGCGTGGAACGAAACCCAGCGCGACCAAGTGGCCCGCGAATTGGGCGGAGAAGAACAAACAGGTGTGACTATTCAGCGCTACAAGGGTCTTGGAGAGATGAACTCCGAGCAGCTGTGGGAGACCACACTGAACCCCGAGGCACGTACGCTGAAGCAGGTGACCATAGACAATGCTACTGAGGCCGACCGCATCTTCTCGATGCTTATGGGTGACGATGTTCCGCCACGCCGCGAATTCATCGAGAAAAACGCGCGCTACGCCCGAATCGACGCCTAAGTCGACGCGTTTGCGTACTACCTTTGAAGGGTCGCTTCGGCGGCCCTTTTTTAATACCCCAAACTGATGAAAATTACCGTTGTAGGCGCAGGAAACGTAGGTGCTACGTGTGCCGAGGCGATGGTTCGCATGGAACTCGCCAAAGAAATCGTTCTTCTCGACATCAAAGAAGGCTTTGCCGAGGGCAAGGCCATGGACATGAACCAGACGGCGACCCTACACGGGTTTGACAGCACGGTTCGCGGTGTCACCAACGACTACGCTGCTACGGCGGGTTCAAAAGTGGTGGTGATCACGAGCGGAATTCCGCGCAAGCCCGGCATGACCCGCGAAGAGCTCATCGGAACCAATGCGGGCATTGTGAAGTCCGTGGTTGAAAATGCGCTCAAGTACTCTCCTGATGCAGTGATCGTGGTGATTTCGAACCCGATGGACACGATGACCTACTTGGCGGCCAAGCAGAGCGGACTTCCCAAAAACCGCATCATCGGTATGGGCGGAATCCTCGATTCAGCGCGCTTCAAGTACTACCTGTCAGAGGCAATGAACGTTCCTGCGAGCGACCTTCAGGGGACTGTAGTCGGTGGGCACGGTGATACCACCATGATTCCGTTGACTCGCTTGGCAACCTACCAAAGCACTCCCGTGAGCAACTACCTCAGCGCCGAGAAGTTGGCCGAGGTAAAGGCATCGACGATGGTCGGTGGTGCAACGCTTACTGGCCTCATCGGAACCTCAGCATGGTATGCTCCAGGCGCAGCGGGTGCTGCCTTGACAGCGAGCATTGTGCGCGACCAAAAGAAGGTGTTCCCCTGTTCGGTCTACCTCGAGGGTGAGTACGGCGAATCTGACATTTGCATGGGTGTTCCCGTAGTGATTGGCGCCAACGGTTGGGAATCTATTGTGGACTACCAGCTCAACTCAGAGGAAGCGGCGGAGTTTGCGAAAAGCGCAACGGCCGTCCGCGCCATGAACTCGGTGCTGGACAGCTTGTAAGATCCTGCTTGGCGCGTCCAAAAATCTGGTACCGGTGGGCCGCAACCCACCGGTACATTTTTTTATACCCTGGGGTGAACCGTACCCACGCGGCAACCACTCTCCCCCGTGGGCCAAGACCTTGAAGAGCTTTAACTACGGCGTCGGCACCTGAATACACCGCTGTATGCGTCCAAACAACCACTCCGCCAGGGTAGGCCTGCCGCCACTCATCGGTAAGAGGCGCATAGCTCAGTACTCCATTTCGGTCCAGTGCATTCAGCAGCCGCACCGAGCGCTGGCATAGCGCACAGTCACCGTCGTAGAGTACCAACGTACTCCGAGGTCCGACTACGGAAGCTTCACCCACCGCGCGTGCCCCCATGGACTCGAAATCACGTACACCCCAGGAGCCCATCCGAGCGTTGAGATCGGCGACTGCGCTCCTGCTGCAAACTGACCCATGAAGCGTCCGTCCAAACCGTGTACACGCACGGTTCCGGTACCCCCCACAAAAAACTCCGAAGCCCCGGGATTGGGCCAAACCACAAGATCGCCCACCTCAAAATCCGCTTCGGGCAATCCGATGCGGTTGGTGTCGGCGCTCATAAAGCGAATTCCGCCCGTAGACAGGCCCAAAACCATTTCGGGAATCCCATCTTGGTCCAAATCCTTGATCCACGGAGCATTGAGGTTGCCGTCGTGTGCCACAGTCGCCGAGGCCACCATGCGGGGGGTCATCACAAATTCCAAATCAATGCGCAAACTATCGGACCCAAGGCCCGGCATGGCGCACCCATTGGTCAAAATGCTGTTGTGGTTCGCTACGTCGCCAAACGCATGGCTCAGGTACGGAGTGCGGTGAGCCGCCAAGTGCACGTCGCTACTCGGAAGGTTTTTACTGAAGCAAAACTCCACCACCAGATTTGATGTTCCGTCGTAGTCAAACGCATTTTGAAAGCTAATCAAATTCCATCCCTGACTCAGCACCGCGAGGTAGGCAAATGCCACGTCGCCGTTGGGGCCCATCGCCGAAAGCACGGTATCGGACGTCTGGCGAATGCTCACAGTAAACCCTTGACTGAGGTACGGAGCACTCGGCGTTACGCAGTTGACCTTAAGTCCCTGAATACGCGTAGCGCCCACGATTCCGGCGGCGGCCAGTTCGCTTCCGCGAATCAGGTACTGGTGGCGTCCGGCCCGCTTACTTCCCCCAAAAGGCGTACCCAAAGTGGTGCTCGTCGCGGTGGCGGTGGCGGAATTCACGATTTGCGGAGTTAGCTCCGCGGGTTGGTTGATGATTCCAGAGATGTTCGGGTACGCGAGCACGCCGGCGTAGGCACTGCCCACCCAGAGCTCCGTGCTGCCTTGGTTATCAACCACCCTCGGAACCGCACGTCCGCTGTACGTCCGCGCGGTGTCCACGTCTACCGACCCGAAGCGCTCGGTGGCGAGCACCCAAGTGCCGGCATCGTTGCGCACATAAGCGACTTCTCCGCGTTCGTTGCCCACCAGCATATCGAGGTCGCCGTCTCCGTCGAGGTCAAAAAGCTCAGGGCTGGCATTTTGTCCCACGTCGTGCGTGCCAAGCTGCACGGCGGATCCGCTGAAGTTGGGTCCAAAAATGCTTCCGGTATTCAAGGTGGAGTACACCTTGCCGTCGGCGCGACCCACGACGAGGTCCAGTAGGCCGTCTCCGTTCAGGTCGCCGAGGCAGGGTGCGGTCCACGTGGGGTTGGGAGTCAAATTGCTCGGAAACGGAACAAGGGTATGGCGCCACACGGGGTTGGGAGCCGAGCCCACATTAATGTAGTAGCGCAGCCCAAGTCGGCTTCCCAGGATCAAATCCTGAAGTCCGTCGGTATTTAAGTCGCCACCGTACGGAACCACATACGACCCCAGTTCAAGCATTTCATCTTGCAGGAATTGGGTTTGGCTCCGTTGCCAGCTGGGCGAAGTCGTTGAACCACCATTTGGGTAGAGCCACACACACGAATCAGACTGGGCCACGCGCTCTGTAGGGCTGGCCACGATGTCTTTGATGCCATCTCCGTTGGCGTCGATCAGTGAAAACCCTGGAAACCATAGGTTAACCGGGGTTCCGCCCGAAGGCCAGGTGCTGTCCTGACTTTCTACATTGGCTACAGCCAAGTTGCCTACGTTGTAGCCCGCAACGCCGGTCGCAAACGACACGTCACCTAGCAAAATATCGGGAAGCCCGTTGCCGTCGAGGTCGTGGATCAGCACGGTGGACCCGGCGTGCTTGATGTCCTCAGTAAGGGCAGGGGACGCCACCCGGGAACCCGTGCATGCATCAATTTGAAGGGCGTTACTCAATCCGCCCTCTTCGAAGTCGCCCCAGCATCCGTCGGCGAGCGCGAAATTCAATCCGCAGGGTGCGGAATTTTGGTGCCACTCAATTTTGGTTCCGCCCATATCAAACGTGAGTACGTCCACGTCGCCGTCTTGGTCCACGTCGGTGATGAATGGACGGTCTACGCTAATTACCTGGAGGTTGTAGGCCGGATTACCTTGAACGTACACGGACCTGAGCTCCGTTTGGTTGCCCAAAGCCCAGCTGAACTGAAGACCGCCCCCGACTCGGGTACCTTGCCAGACCCCGATTCCGTTGATGACCCAGCCAAAAATATCGGGTACGCCGTCGCAGTTAAAGTCTGCAACATGAACCCATTGCTGGTTTTTTGGGAAGCCATGGGTCCAGTCTGGACGCTCGGCCCACTCTCCGTTGGTACGCTCAAAGGCCAGCCAGCGTCCGCCTTCGCGGTCGAAGACTACGAGGTCGTCATTACCGTCTCCATCCACATCGGCGTTGAACATTTGTGGGTTGTTGAGGCCGCCCGAAGTGCCTAGGGTGAGCGGCTGACCGGCGGAATTTTGAATTCCGGCCAAGTTGGTCGCAAAAAACGACCAGTTTACTTGAGAAGCCCCAGAGTGGGGCAGAGCAGCCCACAGGGTCAGGATGAGGACGGTCCGAAGAAGTGCGCGCATTTCTCAAAGGTAATTCACCTATATTTGCCGCCTCGTACTAAAGTCACCCATACTATGCAGAATAAAGTGGTAATCCGCCTGTTTGCAGTCGCTTTTGCGCTTGCGGCCCTTTATGAATTGTCCTTTACGTTTATCGCGCAGCGCGTTGAAAAACAAGCGCTTGAGATAGCCGGAAACGACCCGTCCAAGCTCAATCGCGTGCTGGATTCGCTGGCCAGCCAAGAGGTATACAACCTCGGTGTGGCTTCGTTCACGTACAAAGAAGTGAAAGAAAAAGAGATGAACCTTGGCCTTGACCTGCGTGGAGGTATGAACGTAATCCTCGAGGTTTCGGTTCGCGACGTCATCAAAGGTCTGGCGGCCAACCCCAACGATTCGACATTGAATGCTGCACTCGCGGCGGCCGATGCCGAGCAAGAGAACAGTGGCGAAGCCTACATTGATCTCTTTATCAAAGCATTAGATAGCAAGCTCGGCGCAAAGTCGTGGAGTGATCCCGGCCTTTTCGGAACCAAAGACATGTCAGACCGCCTCGGCTTCAACGCAACCGACGATGAGGTGCAAGCAGCCATTCGCTCAGATGTTGAGGCGTCGGTTCAAAACGTGTACACGGTACTCAAGGCTCGTATTGACCAGTTCGGAGTCGTACAACCCAACCTGCAGCGCCTTGGCAATACGGGTCGCATTCTCGTGGAGCTTCCCGGCGTAAAAGATCCAGCTCGCGTACAGCGCCTGCTTCAGTCTACTGCCCGCCTTGAATTTTGGCGTGCCGACTACGGTGCTGCATGGATGCAGTTTATGGTGGACGCCAACGAGCGCTTGCGTAGCGTAGTTCCTGATCCGAACAAGTCCTCGGTCAAGTCCGATGCTCCTAAGGCGATCGACCTTCCCACCGCCCTTGATGCCGACGACGTAACGAGTCCCGAATCAACGGCTGTGGCCGCAACTGATTCGAGTGCACTTCAGCACAATCCGCTGCTGAATATTTTCCAGCTCAACGTTGACCCACAAACCTTCACTCCGCTCGAAGGGCCCATCATCGGATTCGCCCTTCCGCGCGATACGGCTACCATCAATGCCTACCTCAAGAGTGATGTGGTTAAAAGTTTGATTCCCGGTGACAAGCGCTACGTGCGCTTTGCGTGGACCCGTCCTGATCCCAAAGCAGGCATCACCTTCTTGATTGCCCTGAATGGCAACCGCACCATGGAACCCGAACTCGACGGAGGCGTCATCGTCGACGCGCGCCGCGAATTCGACCAGGGCAACAACCCAATCGTTACCATGGCGATGAACGGCTACGGAGCACAAATTTGGCAGCGCATTACCGCCGAAGAAAGTGCCAAGAATCCCAAGGGCCACGTTGCGGTCGTGCTGGACAACATGGTCTACAGCTACCCGCGTGTCATCAACGAGATTTCCGGTGGTCGTACACAAATTGAAGGCGGATTTAGTCTCGACGAGGCCTCTGACTTGGCCAATGTTCTTAAGGCAGGTAAGCTTCCAGTTCCTGCCCGCATCATTCAAGCCGACGTAGTCGGTCCAAGCCTTGGTAAAGAAGCCATCTCTGCGTCCATGAATTCGTTCTTGATTGCGTTTTTGGTAGTGTTCGCCTACATGGTGTTTTACTACTCGGGTGGCGGCATCGCTGCAAACCTCGCCCTTTTGGTCAACATGTTCTTCATCTTTGGTATTCTTGACGCCATTTCGGCAGTACTGACCCTTCCTGGTATGGCGGGTATCGTGCTCACGATTGGTATGGCTGTGGATGCCAACGTACTCATCTTTGATCGCATTCGCGAAGAGCTTGCTGCTGGTAAGGACGTGCGGACTGCAGTGGCCGACGGCTACCGTGGATCTCGCGGGGCCATCTTGGATGCCAACGCGACCACATTGCTGACCGCAATCATTCTTTTCATGGTCGGAACTGGTCCCATCAAGGGCTTTGCTACCACATTGATTATTGGTATTCTCTCTTCGCTCTTTACGGCCATCTTCGTGACCCGCTTGTACATCGAGTGGCGTTTGGCAAAAGGTGGAACCGTAAACTTCACCACCAAGACCACAGAGAAGTGGTTTGTGGATACCAAGTTCAACTTCTTGGGCGGCCGTAAGAAAGCCTACTTGTTCTCAGGTGCGCTGCTTGTCGCAAGTGTGGTAGTACTTTTTACCAAGGGATTGAGCTACGGCGTGGACTTTGAGGGCGGTCGCACTTATCAAGTTCGCTTTGACCAATCGGTTGAGGTGTCCAAGGTGAGCTCGAGCTTGTCCAAAGTTTTTGTAGACGCCAACGGAAAGTCATTCACGCCGATTGTCAAGACCTTGGGCACGCCTGACCAGGTGGTCATCACCACCAACTACCGCGTGTCGGAGTCTGGTGCAGAAGTAGAAGAAGCACTTCGTGCGCAACTTTATGGTGGAGTCAAGGAATTCTATGTGTCAGCTCCTGCTGAGGCTGAGTTTGACAATCCCGGCGAAGCTGGATTGGGAATCGTTGCCTACCGCCAAGTAGGTCCAACAGTCGCCGACGACATTGCGAATTCAGCGGTGTGGGCAATCTTGTTCTCACTCCTCGGAATCTTTATCTACCTTTTGGTTCGCTTTAGCCGCTGGCAGTACTCTCTGGGTGCGGTGGCAGCACTCGTGCACGACGTGGTGATCACCCTCGGAGCCTTTGCGCTCCTCGACGGAATCTTACCGTTCTCTTTAGAGGTTGACCAGGCCTTTATTGCAGCCATTTTGACCGTAATTGGATACTCGCTCAACGATACCGTGGTCGTCTTTGACCGTATTCGCGAGTTCATCACGGGCCACAAGGGTTCGCGCACCGACGAGACGGTCATCAACAATGCATTGAATGCGACGCTCAGCCGTACGTTCAACACTTCGATGACGACCATCGTCGTGCTCTTGGTAATTTTCTTCTTGGGTGGTGAAGTCCTTCGCGGATTCATCTTCGCCATCTTGTTTGGTATCGTAATTGGTACGTACTCTTCGCTGTTCATCGCCTCACCAGTGCTTTACGACAGCTCGAAGAAGAAGTAAGATTCTATGACCATGCTCTTTATCAGCACCGGAGAAGTAGTTATTCTGCTTTTCGCGGTGCTGATGCTTTTTGGGCCAGACCGACTTCCTGGATTCGTGCGTTCACTCGCAAAGGGGATACGCACCGTAAAGAATGCTCAGGCTGACCTTACCCAGCAAATGACAAAGATGGCCGAAGACCAACCAGGACTCAAGGAAGTTTCTAAGGCAGTTGAAGAGGTTAAAAGCGATATAGAGGGGGTGGTTTCTCGAAAAAAGTAGTTTTTCACATCGACACCCCTAAAATTTAGGGGGTGTTGATAAAAAATTATAGTTTTTATTTCAGCTTGTTGTGGATTTTTGGTAGTTTTGTGGCATCAAAAACCAATTTGCTATGCCCACTTCTCGTTATTTAGGCCTCGAGGCGGCCTTGAGCCACAAACCGTCAGTGTTTGCTAAGCCCGCAGGTAAGGCCTCTGAGTACTTCGGAGCCAATGTCTTCAACCAAAAGGCCATGCGCGAGTACATGCCTAAAGAGGCGTTTGAATCTGTCATGAAGGCCATTGACCGCGGCGACAAAATTGACCGCGGAATCGCCGACCAAGTGGCGACCGCAATGAAGGCATGGGCTATGGCAAAGGGTGCGTCCCACTACACCCATTGGTTTCAACCCTTGACCGGTGCGACTGCTGAGAAGCACGATGCATTCTTTGAGCCAACTGCCGACGGCTACGCCATCGAGAAGTTCAACGGTGGAATGCTTGTGCAAGCTGAACCCGACGCTTCGAGCTTCCCCAACGGCGGAATCCGAAATACGTTTGAGGCCCGCGGATACACCGCGTGGGATCCAACCTCTCCCGCATTTGTGCTTGCAGACACCCTATGTATTCCAACTGTATTCGTGGCCTATACGGGTGAGGCACTCGACAACAAAACGCCACTCCTGCGGTCGCTCCAGGCGGTTGATCATGCAGCGACTTCTGTGTGCCAGTACTTTGACAAGAACATCGGCAAGGTTCACGCGACGTTGGGCTGGGAGCAGGAGTACTTTTTAATTGATGAGGCTCTGTACCATGCGCGTCCTGACCTCGTGATGACGGGCCGCACTCTGGTCGGTCATTCTCCGGCCAAGGGGCAGCAAATGGAAGACCACTACTTTGGCAGCATTCCCGAGCGGGTCATTCAGTTCATGCGCGAGATTGAGTTTGAAAGCCACCTTCTCGGAATTCCGGTGAAAACCCGCCACAATGAGGTTGCTCCCGGCCAGTTTGAGTTTGCGCCCATTTTCGAAGAAGCGAACGTGGCAGTAGATCACAACTCGCTCTTTATGGACTTGCTCGACAAGGTGGCCTCGCGCCACAACTTCCGGGTACTCCTCCACGAGAAGCCGTTTGCAGGTGTGAATGGTTCAGGAAAGCACAACAACTGGTCTCTGGCCACAGACACCGGAATCAACTTGCTTGCTCCTGGTTCTACTCCGAAGCGCAACCTCTTGTTTTTGAGCTTTTTCGTGAACACGATCAAGGCGATGCACGACCGTGCTGACCTTATTCGTGCTGCCATTGCATCCGCCAGCAACGACCACCGGCTTGGTGCCAACGAAGCCCCTCCGGCGATCATTTCAGTGTTCATCGGTAGCCAGCTCACAGAAGTGCTCGACGAGCTCGAAAAGCTCGAGAGCGGCAAAATGTCGCCCGAGAAGAAGACCGAGTTAAAGCTCAATGTGGTAGGCAAAATCCCAGAAATTCTGCTGGACAACACCGACCGCAACCGCACCTCGCCATTTGCCTTCACGGGCAACAAGTTCGAGCTGCGCGCAGTGGGTTCGTTGGCCAACTGTTCGCATGCCATGACCACTTTAAACCTGATGGTTACCGACCAACTGATTCAGTTTAAAAAGGACGTAGACGCCCAAATTGCTCAAGGCTTGAAGAAGGACGACGCCATCTTTAATGTGCTCAAGGACTACATCAAGGCCTCTAAAAAGATTCGTTTTGAAGGAGACGGCTACGGCGACGCTTGGAAGGAAGAGGCTGAGAAGCGCGGTCTGAAGAATACGCCCGACACTCCGCGTGCCTTGGATTTCTTGGTGACCAAAGATGCCGAGGGCCTCTTTGAGAAGCACGGCGTCCTCAGCAAAGTAGAGCTGCATGCCCGCTACGAGATCCTGCAAGAGGAGTACTTCAAGCACCTTCAGATTGAGAGCCGCACCCTGGGTGATTTGGTGCACAACCACATCATTCCTTCTGCCATCAAGTACCAGAGTGTGATGAGTGAAAACTTACTCCGACTCAAGGCCCTGCTTCCCGAGGCTACGTTTAAGAAGACGTGTAAAGAGCAACTTGACATTATCGAAGAGCTCAGCGAGCGCATCTCAAAAGCGCTTCGCCATGTAGAGGAAATGACCGAGGCCCGCAAAAAGGCCAACACCATTGAATCTGCTCGTGAGCGCGCCTTGGCGTACTGCGATACCGTGAAGCCCTTCTTGTCTTCAATTCGCTACGAAGTAGACAAAATGGAGCTGATTGTAGACAACGAAACGTGGCCGCTTCCGAAGTACCGCGAACTACTCTACATCCGCTAGAATCAATAAAATTTTGAGAAATGTGGCCCTTCGTGCAAGTGCGCGAGGGGCTTTTCTCGTTTTATCCGCTAGCATTTGTTATTTTCGTGACTTCAGCGCCTGAAACGCCACCTCCCTCATGACACAACGAACTCATTTTGCGCTCGGTTTAGCCTTTGCCCTCGGGGTAGTGGCGACGCCATTGTGGGCCCAAAAATCATCCGACGACGACGCTCCCAAGCGACCCAAAATAGCCCGTCAAGGCGACGACTACTACTTGGGCAAAGAATACAGCAAGGCGATCGCAATCTATAGAAAGGCCTACAGTAAGGTTAAGTCGCGACCTGAAAAGGCTGAGATCAGCTACCGACTCGGCGAGTGCTACCGCTACACCGCGCAGTACAAGGCTGCAGAAGCCCAGTACCGCCGTGCGATCAAGGCGGGCTACACCCAGGCCGAGGCGTATTTGGGTGTGGCTGAAATGCTCAAGTACCAAGACAAGTACAGTGACGCACTTGTGGCCTACGAAGACATGGCCAAAGTATTTCCAGGTGACGAGCGCGCGAAGCAAGGGATCGAAAGCTCGAAGGCCGCTGTAGCCTGGTTGGCTGCAACCACCCGCTACCAGGTGGGACCGCTCACCGATTTAAATACCAAGGCTCACGAGTACGGATTGGCTTTTGACGGACGCCAGGATACCTACGAAGAGCTTTTGTTTTCTTCGACGCGTGAAGGCGGAATCGGTAAGCGCAAAGATGGCTGGACCGGCCAGCAGTTTGCAGATATCTACACGACGAAGCGGCTTAATGCGGACGGTTCGGCTCGAGGTGGCAAAAAGCCAAAGGGTGGCGCTTCCAAAGTCGATCCGACAGCGGCACGAGCGCAAAAGTTCTCGGCTCCTGAACTCCTTCCCGAGGTAATCAACACCATGGACCACGAGGGATCGCCTGCATTTGACGGCAAGCGACGCAACTTGTACTTCACGCGCTGTATGGACGTGAAGCGTGCCCAGCTCGGCTGTGCTATTTATGTGACCCGCCGCGCAGGCCAGACGTGGCAGGATCCAACTCCTGTGGTACTCACCAGCGACTCATCGCGCTCGGTCGGTCACCCGAGTATTAACGCTGACGAGACGTTGCTCTACTTTGCAGGAGACCTTCAAGGTGCTGTGGGTGGTAAGGACCTTTGGGTCGCAACCTACGACAAGCGCCGCCGTAGCTGGAGCAATCCAGTGAACCTCGGAGCACTCGTCAATACCAAAGGCGACGAGCTCTTTCCGTTCATTCACGACGATGGCTTCTTGTACTTCTCGAGCGACGGCCTGCCAGGAATGGGGGGTTTTGACCTCTTTCGAGTTGCTGTGGGTGAAGACGGACTGCCCACGGGTGAGCCCGAAAACTTGAAGTCACCGCTCAATAGTTCTGGGGACGACTTCAATATCATTTTGCGTCCAGGTGGACTTCGCGATGGCTACTTCGTAACGAACCGCGAGGGTGGAACCGGCGGCGACGACATTTGGACGATCTACGAGGTTCCGTTGAAGTACGGCTTGCGCGGAACCTTAAAGAGTGAAAAAGACCAAGCTCCGCTTGCCAACGCCACCGTGAAAATTTCGGGCAGCGACGGCTTTAACGCCACTGTGATGACCGACAAGTTGGGCAAATTTGAACTGATCGATGAGAAGTTGAGCGCTGACGTCAACTACTCGTTTGCATTCGAAAAGAAAAAGTTTTTGAACGGCGGAGCCAAGGCCAATACAGTAGGATTGAACCTTGACAACTTTGTGTTTGTAGAGAACGAGAACGTCTTTCGCCATACCATGGACATTGCGGCTACGATGGCGCCGATTGAGTACCCCGTAATTCTTCCGGAGCTCTACTTCGCACTGGCTAAGTGGGACCTGAACGAGAAGTCACGCGCGGCCCTCGATACAGTCTACCGTACGTTGGCGCTCAATCCGAACATTGTGATTGAGCTCCGCTCTCACACGGACTACCGCGATGCGGACGACAAGAACCAGGCCCTTTCGCAAAAGCGTGCTGATACCTGTGTGAAGTACCTCATCAGCAAGGGCATCGATCCTGCGCGCCTCGTGTCGCTCGGTATGGGTGAAACGCAGCCGTTTGAGATTCCGCAGAACTACAAAGGACTGGGTAAAGATTTGTTTCCGGCAGGCACGCTACTTACGGAGTCGAACATCCGCAAGATGCCTTCTGCGCAGCAGGAGACGGCCAACCAGATCAACCGCCGTACTGACTTCCGCGTAATCCGCGACGACTACACTCCGCCCGTGGATACTGCAGCCCTAGCTGAGGAGATGGGAGAGAAGGCCAAGAACGCCGAGCCCGCGAAGCCCGTTAAAGGTGAAGTGTACACGGTGGGAGACAAGGAGAGCTTCGCCACGGTCTGCCGAAACGCAAACGTCGGCATCACTGACCTGCGCAAGCTCAACGGTGGCCTACGTGGTGTGCGCCTTGAGCCTGGAATGATCCTGAAGGTTACGCCGAATGGTGACTACGCTGAGTTTGATTCAAAGCACCGCCAGGTGAACCTCGGAGAGACGTGGAAGACGTTGGCAAAGGACCTCGGAGTCAAAGAAAAGGAGCTACGCGAGCTGAACCCCGAGTGGGTGAAAGTAGACCCGCCCGTCGGAACCTACATTCGCACGAAGTAGCGTTGATAACCTTTAAGCTTCCCTTCGGCCTGAGCCGAAGGGAAGTTTTATTTTTGCACCTATGAGTTCGAGCAACCGATACGCCGGCCGGGGCGTTTCCTCAGGCAAAGAAGAAGTTCACCAGGCGATCGCCGCAATCGACAAAGGGCTGTTTCCGAACGCGTTTTGCAAAATTGTTCCCGACGCGTTGAGCGGCTCGGCAGACCACTGCCTTGTCATGCATGCCGACGGCGCGGGCACCAAGTCGTCGCTCGCCTACCTCTACTGGAAGGAAACAGGTGACCTCAGCGTATGGCGCGGAATCGCCCAGGACGCCGTAGTCATGAACACCGACGACTTGCTGTGCGTCGGTGCTACAGGGCCCATCTTGCTGAGCTCGACGATAGGGCGCAACAAGCACTTGATTCCGGGCGAAGTAATTAAAGCACTTATCGAGGGAACCGAGTCTGTTCTTCAGGACCTGCGAGACGCAGGCATGGACATTCAAAGTACGGGCGGCGAAACTGCTGACGTGGGCGACCTCGTGCGCACGGTAATTGTCGACAGCACGGTAGTGGCACGGATGAAGCGCAGTGACGTCATCGACAATGCTCGCATTGCTCCCGGCCAATTCGTGGTGGGCCTCGCCTCGTACGGCCAAGCCACCTACGAACGCGAATACAACGGTGGAATGGGTTCGAATGGACTCACTTCAGCACGCCACGACGTATTTAGCAACCTCTTGGCGCAGCGTTACCCAGAGAGCTTTGCGCCCGAGACTGATTCGGCCCTCGTTTATTCCGGGACCAAGCAGCTCACCGACGCCGTCGTTGGTAGCCCATTGGATGCCGGCAAATTGGTGCTTTCTCCGACCCGAACCTACGCACCGGTGATGATTCCGGTCATTAAAGAGCTCGGAGCGCAGCTGCGTGGAGCCGTGCACTGCAGCGGCGGTGCCCAGACCAAGGTGCTGCACTTTCTGAAGCAGGGCAAGGTGGTCAAGGACCAGCTTTTTGCGGTTCCGCCCTTGTTTGACCTGATTCAAAAGGAGTCCGCGACCCCGTGGCGCCAGATGTACGAAGTTTTTAACATGGGACACCGCATGGAGCTCTACGTCGACAGCCTTCAGGCAGCAGAGCAGGTCATCGCTATTTCGAAGCAAATGGCCGTCGATGCCCAAATCGTAGGCCGCGTGGAGGCCTCAGCAACCCCCGAGGTCGAGGTGCACGCGCCCGACGGAATTCACACCTACCGCCGCGCATGAATCTTGTAGAGAAACTCCAGGCCATCTGGATTCGGCACCAGGACGTGCACGACCAGCTTATGACTCCCGAGTTGGCGGCGGATCCTGCGCGGTTTGTTCGCCTCAACCGCGAGTACAAAGAACTCGACGAGCTCGTCCAGGCCCGTGCGCGCTACCTTGAGGCGCTCGCCAACCGCGACGAGGCCCAACTCATGCTCGAATCCGAAAAGGATCCCGAAATGCGCGAGATGGCCCAAGACGAATTCGATACGGCCCGCCAGCGCATCACAGCCCTTGAGACCGAGATCAAAGAACTACTCATTCCCAAGGACCCCGAGGATTCCAAGGATGCCGTTCTTGAAGTTCGCGCGGGTACGGGCGGGGACGAAGCCGGACTCTTCGCAGGCGAGCTGCTTCGCGCCTACCTGCGCTTCGCCGAAGAAAAGGGCTGGAACACCGAAATGCTCAGTCTCACCGAAGGTTCCGTGGGCGGAATCAAAGAAGCCAGCGTTCAAATTCGCGGCGAGCAGGTATACGGAATCCTCAAGTTTGAGAGCGGAGTGCACCGAGTGCAGCGGGTTCCGGCCACCGAAAGCCAAGGACGCGTGCACACTTCGGCAGCGACGGTAGCGGTACTGCCTGAAGCCGACGAGCTCGACGTGCAAATCCGCGATGTGGACATTCGCAAAGACACCTTTCGCTCGAGTGGGGCAGGGGGGCAGCACGTCAACAAGACCGAATCGGGCGTTCGGTTGACGCACTTTCCGACCGGTATTGTAGTGGAATGCCAAGATGGCCGTTCGCAGCACCAGAACTACGACCGCGCCCTTACCGTGCTTCGCGCGCGGATTTGGGACAAGGCCCGCGCTGAACGCGACGCCGCTGTTGCCGAACACCGCAAGACGCTGGTAAGCACCGGAGACCGAAGTGCGAAGATCCGAACCTACAACTTTCCGCAGAGCCGGGTGACAGACCACCGCATCGGCCTCACCGTGTACAACCTGCCCGACGTGATGAATGGCGACCTCAAGACCCTCATCGAGGGCTTGCGCGTTGCCGACCACGCCGAGCGCCTCAAGCAAGGAGCTGACGAATGAACTATACCACGCTCTCCCAACGTATTGAAACCGCAGGCCACGGACTCTGTGTAGGCCTCGACCCTGATCCGTCCAAGCTGCCGGCAGGAACCGATTTGGCGTCCTTCTGCATCGGAATCATTGATGCCACGGCCCATGTGGCCATTGCCTACAAGCCGAATTTTGCCTTCTTTGAGGCCCTCGGTCGCCCGGGTTGGGACGCCCTCGATGCCGTGACCGCCCACCTTCGCCAACTGCCCCAGGAGCCCCTGCTCATTGCGGACGCCAAGCGCGGAGACATCGGAAACACCGCCAACCGCTACGCCCAGGGAATCCTTGAGGTCATGGGCTACGATGCGATTACGGTGGCTCCCTACATGGGGCGAGACAGCGTCGAACCCTTTATGCGCGCCGACAAGTGGGTAGTCGGACTCGGTCTTACCAGCAACCCTGGAGCCGACGACCTGCAGCAGCTCGAGCTTCGCGACGGGCGCAAGGTGTACGAGGCAGTAGCTGACACCTACCTGCAGTGGGGATCGCATGAAAACCTCATGGTTGTTGCAGGCGCCACGCGTCCTGAGGCACTTGGGGCACTGCGCGACCGGATGCCAGATACCTTCTTTTTGGTTCCGGGTGTCGGAGCCCAAGGCGGCAGTGCCGCCGAAGTAGTGCGCCACGGTTCTTTTCGCGGAAAGCCCGGCATGGGACTGCTGATCAACGCCTCACGGAGCATCATGTATGCATCCTCAGGTCGGGATTGGCAAGCCGCCGCTGCGACTGCAGCTGATGACCTCGCCCGCGAAATCCAAACAGCCTACCGTGGTTAAGCAAGGTCCTTTGCGCATCCTCGTCACTGGGGCCAACGGCCTTCTTGGGCAGTCCCTGCTCTACCTGGCTCAGGGTAGGCATGAACTACTTGCCACCGGTCGCGGTCCGGCTCGGGGCAACCACTTCGGATTCCCCTATGCGGAACTTGACACCACCCGCCCCGAGGACTTCGAACGCGTTCTGACCGAGTTTAAGCCGGACGTCGTGATCCATTCCGCAGCCATGACCCAAGTGGACGACTGCGAAAAGGAACCCGAAACCTGCCACCTGCTCAATGTGGATGCCGCGCGCTTCTGCGCCGAGGCCTGCGCGCGCCACGGGGTGCACCTAATCTTCATCAGTACCGACTTCATTTTTGATGGCAAAAACGGCCCATATGCTGAAGAAGCCGATGCGGCTCCGCTCAGTGTCTACGGGTGGTCCAAGCTGCACGCCGAAGAAGCGGTAAAGGCCAGTGGCGCCCGCTACACTATTGCGCGCACCGTCCTGGTAATCGGATACGTCCCAGGGCTCAGCCGCTCTAACATCATTCTGTGGGCCCGCGGAGCCCTGCAGCGCGGCGAACGCATCCGCGTCGTGGACGACCAAGTTCGCAGCCCAACGTGGAGCGTGGACCTCGCCGAGGGCTGCCTGCGCATTGCCGAACGCGGAGCCGAAGGTATCTACCACTTAAGCGGCCCAGACACCATGAGCATCCTTGAACTCGTCACACAGGTTGCAGAACATGCAGAGCTCGATGCCAGCCTCATTGACGTGGTGAGCAGCGAATCCTTGGGCCAGCCCGCGAAGCGTCCGCCCGTCACTGGATTTGACATCAGCAAGGCGCGAAAAGAATTGGACTTCAATCCACATTCGTTCCGCGCGGTCTTAGATGAGATACCTATATTTGGGAATCTTAGCTAAGCCCAATCACCAATGAGTAGCAACACACAGTCCTGGGGAACCCGGGTCGGTCTCATTTTAGCCATGGCCGGTAATGCCGTCGGCCTCGGAAACTTTTTGCGTTTTCCCGTCCAAGCCGTGAAGAACGGTGGCGGGGCGTTCATTATTCCCTACCTCATTTCGTTTCTTCTATTGGGTATTCCGCTCCTTTGGATCGAGTGGTCTTCGGGCCGCTTTGGTGGCTCAAGGGGTGACCACAGCACGCCGTTCATCCTCGACACGATGGGGCGCAAGCGCTTTTGGAAGTACTTCGGGGTATTCGGAATCTTTACCAATATTGCCGTAGCTGCATACTACACATACATCGAGTCGTGGACGATGTCGTACGTCTTTCACTCCCTCAAACAAACGTTTAGTGGGCTAAGCCAGTCGCAGGTTGCCGACTTCTTTACAAGCTATGTCGACATTGGGCACAGCACTACAGGGATTCCGTACGAGGCTGTTCTATTTTACGTTTTGGTACTTGCGCTCAACACATGGATTCTCAGTCGCGGTCTTGAGGGCGGAATCGAGCGCGTGGCGAAAATTGGAATGCCACTGCTGCTCATATTTGGGGTCTTCTTGGCCATCCGCGCCTTTACCCTGGGCGACTCTGGGGCTCCCCTTGGATGCGCCGATTGCGACGCTATGCTCGGATTCAACTTCTTGTGGAATCCGCAGTTTGACTCGCTCAGCAATCCCAACGTGTGGTTGGCGGCTGCGGGCCAAATCTTCTTTACCCTTTCGGTCGGAATGGGAACGATTCACTGCTACGCCGCCTACGTCAAGCCCAAGGACGACATTGCCCTCAACGCAATGGCAGCCGGTTGGATGAACGGCTTTGTTGAAATCGTTCTCGGTGCAAGCATCGTAATTCCGATTGCTGTAGGCTACCTCGGTCTAGATTGGGTCAAAGAGAATGCTGGCTTTGCGATGGCCTTTCAGACCATGCCCTTCCTTTTTGGCAAGTGGGGTGCAGTCCTCGGAACCGTAGCCGGCGTCATGTGGTTTGGCCTCCTCTTCTTCGCCGGAATTACAAGTTCGCTCGCCATGGGCTCTCCGTGGGTCGGATTCATGCAAGACGAGTTCAAGTTCAGCCTCAACAAGGCCGCCTGGTCGTTTGGACTGGTCACATTGATCGTAGGTATGCCTACCGTGCTCTTCTACCAAGAAGGCGTCTTTGACCAATACGACTACTGGGCTGGTACAGTAGGACTCGTGTTCTTCGGCCTGGTCGAAGCCATCCTCTTCTCATGGGTGTGGGGCGTAGACAAGGGCTGGGAAGAAATCAACCGCGGTTCCGACATCACCTTGCCTAAAATTTACAAGCCGATCCTTAAGTACGTTACCCCGACCATTTTAATGTTGGTCTTCGTACTCAGCCTGATTTCGCCCAAAGGCAACGACTGGAAGGGAGCCATTACCAACGGTTGGGAATTTGATTCCTCAAGTATTATTGGCCAGCTTCAAAACGTGGACATCAAACACAACCGTCAAGCTTGGGCCAACTACTTTGAATCTGAGGTCGCCGGAGTTGCAGACGTACAGCGGGCGGGTGACCGCACGTCGGTGCGCATTGTCGCCGAGGACGGAAGCTTCGCGGCCTACGAGTGGCCCGCCGACATTGAAGTTGCAGTTTCCACTGGGCAGGTGGTACGTGCCGGAGATCAAATCGCCACGGGCTTCTTTGTCAATAAGATCTTCTACAATCACCTAGCGCGTTTGCTCTTGGTTGCACTGTTTGTGTTCCTTTCGGTGCTCGTGTTCTCGTCCAACCGCCGTCGAATTCAAAACGCATAAGCCATGACAACAGCAGCATGGGCAATGATGCTCACCACCCAAGGTTTGGTTACGGTCATCACCGCATACTTTTTCTTTAAGGTTCTTCGGACTCCGCCTAAGGGAGAGCCGGATTCCTTTTCACAGAACGACCCTGAGTAATGGGGCGGCAACCCAAACCCTGGGTTGCAGACATCGTATGGGCGGGGTTCTTCCTCGCCCTTTTCGTGTACTACAGGTGGCACTCGATTCAAACGGCACCTGAGCCAATTTGGGCTTCGTTTCCAGAAGTGCCCCGAGCGGAGTTCAACGAACCCCAATGGCCCCGCGATCAGAAATGGGATCGCCACATCGTGGAATCCCCACAGATGGTTCGCTCCCGGGCCGTGGTTGCCTCAGACACGGTTTCGGACCAATGGCTGCGCGCCCAGGGGTGGCCCCAGTGGAAGGCAGAGGGCTTCGTTCGCGATCGGGAGCGTTGGGGGGGTGTCGATTCCGCCCTGTGCGCGCGATGGGACAACCGCTCGGAATTTGATTGGCTGCTGTACCCGCCAAGTCCCCTCGACCTAAACAGTATTTCAGAAGATGCACTGTATGCCCACCCATTGTGGCGGGCGCCTCAGGTACGCGCGGTCCACCGGTTCCGCAGTAGGGTTCGTCCGTTGCGCAACTGGGACGAGGTGTTTGCCTTGGCTCCCTTCGATTCCGCACAAAAGGCACGATTAACAAACTACTTCTACGTGGGTAATTAGTTGTACATTTGCAGCCCAAAGAGAGGAGGTGTCCCCATTATGCTAGTAGTACAAGTTAAAGAAGGTGAAGGAATTGATCGCGCGCTAAAGCGTTACAAGCGAAAGTTCGACAAAACCGGCACGATGCGCCAGCTGCGCAGTCGTCAGCAATTCACCAAGACTTCGGTGAACCGCCGCAAAGAAATTATCAAGGCAGCCTACGTTCAGGGTCTTCGTTTGAAAGACGCCGAATAAGCTGGTCCATGACCTAATTTAAGCCTCGAGAACCCTCGGGGCTTTTTTTATGCTCGAATCCTTCACGAACTACCTCCGCTGGGAACGTCGCCGTTCCGAAGCCACCGTAACGGCCTATGCTTCAGATGTGGCCCAATGGCTTCTCTTTGCCGAGCACGCCCTCGGCATGCCCGGTGCAGAAGGTGCAGAGCGTTCCCATGTGCGTTCATGGGTGTCCGAACTCATTCAGACAGGTTCAAATGCCCGATCGGTAAACCGCAAGTTGAGCGCATTGCGTACCTTTTATCACTGGCGTATTGCTGCGGATCCGACCTGTGCAAATCCTGCGCTGGGGGTTCCCCTTTTGCGAACGCCAAGTAGAATTGTGCGCGCACTGTCTGCTCCTGAGGTAGAGGCGCTACTAGACCCCAGTGCATTTGAAGACGATGCGGTGGGGCGCCGCGATCAGTTTATCCTACTGACGCTTTACGCTACCGGCCTTCGTCGTTCGGAATTACTTCAATTGACCTATGCTCAGGTGCACGGAACCACGCTTCGCGTACTCGGCAAGGGCAACAAGGAGCGGGAGCTCCCTTTGCTCCCTGAGTGGACCGAGGCATTGGCGCGCCACCGCGCAGAGTGGGAGCCTATTAGTGACCTAGTTTTTTGCACGCCCAAGGGCAAAAAGTTAGATCCTCGTAGCGTGTATTCCGTGGTAAAGTCGTACCTTCAAAGAGCAAGCACGGCGGATAGCTTAGGTCCACATGCCCTTCGGCACACCTTTGCCACCCACTTGCTTGACATGGGAGCAGATCTTACGGTGATTCGCGAGCTTCTTGGGCACGCAAATTTATCGGCCACGCAAGTCTACACCCATGCGTCGGTGGAACAACTCAAATCGGTCTACCAACGCGCCCATCCCCGCGGCCGGTAGGGGAGGCGCCCTAACAAATCCCATTTATGGTTACAGAAGTTCGTGCGGTTCAGTTTAAAGCGAGCAACCGCCTCGTGGATTTTACCCACAAGCGCCTAGAGCGCATCAACCAGGTCTACCAGCGTGCAATGCACGCAACTGTGTTCTTTCGTATCGACAACAATCATCTGTCAGAGAATAAGATAGCGGAGGTCACTGTACACATACCTGGTGAAGATCTCGTTGTACGCAAAGAGGCTAAGACCTTTGAGAAAGCACTTAGTTTGGCAGTCGACCGGCTCCGTAGGATTGCCCGCGAAACCAAGGCGAAGACAAAAAAGTTGCGACGAGCTAGTTAGGTATTGAATTAATCAGATTTTTGTCTACATTTGCAGTCCGTTTGAAAAAGCGGCCGTGCTGCACGGGCAGCAACGTTCTTTTTCGCGCACTGCAGGGTGTTTAACCCCTAGGCCAGCATAGCTCAGTTGGTAGAGCTACTGATTTGTAATCAGTAGGTCGGGGGTTCGAGTCCCTCTGCTGGCTCAACTGCACTGCAGAGCGCGAAGTACATGTACTAAACTGTACAATGGGAGTATCGCATAGTGGCTATTGCAGCAGACTGTAAATCTGTCGCCTAACGGCATCGGTGGTTCGAGTCCATCTACTCCCACAACAGCTTACCGCGGAAGTAGCTCAGTTGGTAGAGCATCAGCCTTCCAAGCTGAGGGTCGCGGGTTCGAATCCCGTCTTCCGCTCCACCGCCGATGTAGCTCAGGGGTAGAGCGTTTCCTTGGTAAGGAAAAGGTCGCGGGTTCAATTCCCGCCATTGGCTCAACGTTCACAGTACAGGTTTTATTAATCTCTCTTAACTCTCTAATACGCAATGGCAAAGGAGAATTTCGTGCGGAACAAACCGCACCTCAACATCGGTACCATTGGTCACGTCGACCACGGTAAAACCACCCTCACGGCTGCTATCACTACGGTATTGGCCAACGCTGGTCTTTCTAAGGCTCGTAGCTTCGATTCTATCGACGCTGCTCCTGAAGAGAAAGAGCGCGGTATCACCATCAATACGGCTCACGTAGAATACGAGACCGCAAACCGCCACTACGCTCACGTAGACTGTCCAGGTCACGCTGACTACGTAAAGAACATGGTTACAGGTGCTGCCCAGATGGACGGCGCAATCCTCGTTGTAGCAGCTACTGACGGACCCATGCCACAGACTCGCGAGCACATCCTGCTTGCCCGTCAGGTTGGTGTACCCCGTATCGTAGTATTCATGAACAAGGTTGACATGGTTGACGACGAGGAACTCCTCGAGCTCGTCGAAATGGAAATCCGAGACCTTCTTTCGTTTTACAAGTACGACGGCGACAACACTCCAGTTATCAAAGGTTCAGCTCTTGGTGGCTTGAACGGCGAGCAGGTTTGGGTTGATACCGTAATGGAGTTGATGAACGCAGTTGATGTTTGGATCGAAGAGCCAGTTCGCGACAAGGACAAGGATTTCTTGATGCCTATCGAAGACGTATTCACGATCACAGGTCGTGGAACGGTAGCAACTGGTCGTATCGAGACGGGTGTTGCCAACACTGGTGACGGTGTAGACATCATCGGATTCGGTGACGAGAAGCTCACTTCAACCATTACTGGTGTTGAGATGTTCCGCAAGATCCTTGACCGCGGTGAGGCTGGTGACAACGTAGGACTTCTCCTTCGTGGTATCGAAAAGAGTGACATCCGTCGCGGTATGGTTATCGCCAAGACGAACTCTCAGAAGCCCCACTCTAAGTTTAAGGCTGAGGTCTACATCCTTAAGAAGGAAGAAGGCGGTCGCCACACTCCATTCCACAACAAGTACCGTCCACAGTTCTACCTCCGTACCACGGATGTAACTGGCGAGATCATGCTTCCTGCTGGAACTGAGATGGTGATGCCTGGTGACAACTTGACGATCGAGGTAAACCTCATCGCACCAGTAGCATTGAGCAAGGGTCTTCGCTTCGCTATCCGTGAGGGTGGACGTACCGTAGGCGCTGGCCAGATCACGGAACTCCTCGACTAAGAGGATTCTGTTACGGGTTTGAGGTGCCCCGGAATTCCGGGGTACCTTTTCTCGTCTACGGGTGTAGTTCAAGGGTAGAATAGTGGTCTCCAAAACCATTGATGGGAGTTCGAATCTCTCCACCCGTGCAAAAGCTGACTAACGAACGAAACGAATCAAAGCATGGAAGCGCTCCGCTCTTACCTCCGCGAATCTTGGGAAGAATTTGCCCACCATACCACGTGGCCCACGTGGCTTAATCTGCAACGCAGTACTGTGGTGGTGATCGTCGCATCTCTTGTCTTCGCGCTGTTAGTCTTTGCGATGGATAAGAGTCTTTCGACTGTCCTCGACTTTGTGTACAATCTTTTGGCCTGATACGATGTCAACTGAAGGAATGAAGTGGTACGTGGTTCGCGCGATCAGCGGCCAAGAGAACAAGACCAAGGCGCACATTGAGCAAGAAGTTCAGCGCACTGGTATGTCTTCACTTTTGGGTCAAGTATTGATTCCCACTGAGAAGGTCTACCAGATTCGCAACGGAAAGAAAGTACTTAAAGAGCGCAACTTTTTCCCTGGTTACATCATGCTTGAGGGCATTTTGAGCGGTGAGTTTGTACACGTGCTCAAGAACATCCCAGGGGTGATCGGATTCTTGGGTGAGACCAAGGGTGGCGATCCAACTCCGCTGCGTGCTTCAGAAGTAAACCGCATGTTGGGTAAGGTAGACGAATTAGCTGAGAGTGCAGAGCAGGTATCAGTACCATTTGTACTCGGCGAAAGTGTGAAAGTGATTGATGGACCGTTCCGCGATTTTGTGGGCACGGTTGAGAAAATCCTTGAAGACAAGCGCAAACTTGAAGTGATGGTCAAGATCTTCGGACGTAAAACTCCGCTTGAACTCGGTTTCATGCAAGTAGAAAAAGAAAACTAACGGTGTGAGCAACCGATAGCCAAGCGGAGCTTCCAACCGCAGCGGCACTCAAGAAAGAATAGTAATATCAACAAACAATGGCAAAGGAAATCAGCGCGATGGTTAAGTTGCAGGTACGTGGCGGCGCCGCGAACCCGTCTCCTCCCGTTGGCCCCGCACTTGGTGCAAAGGGTGTCAACATCATGGAGTTCTGCAAGCAATTTAATGCGCGTACTCAAGATAAGCCGGGCAAGCTACTTCCAGTAGTAATTACGGTTTACACTGATAAGTCATTTGACTTCATCATCAAGCAACCGCCCGTTGCAGTTCAGCTTTTGGAAGCGACAAAACTTAAGAGTGGATCGGGTGTTCCGAACCGCAACAAGGTAGGCAAGGTCACTTGGGAACAAGTTAAGGCTATTGCCGAAGACAAAATGGTAGACCTAAACTGCTTCACGATGGACAGCGCCATGAGCATGGTTGCTGGTACCGCACGAAGCATGGGTCTCATTGTAACCGGTACCAAGCCACAAGCTTAATCCGAATAACTATGGCAACGATGACGAAAAAGATGAAAGCCGCGGTTGCGAAAATCCAGCCGGGCAAGTTCTACAACCTCGAAGAGGCTTCGGCCCTTGTGAAGGAAGTCTCCACTACCAAGTTTGACGGAAGTGTGGATTTGGCAGTACGCTTGGGTGTAGACCCACGTAAAGCCAATCAAATGGTTCGTGGAACGGTAAGCCTTCCGCACGGAACGGGTAAGACCATCCGTGTACTGGCCCTCGTTACTCCAGATAAAGAAGCTGAGGCCAAAGAGGCTGGTGCAGACTTTATCGGTATGGACGAGTACCTCGACAAAATCAAAAACGGCTGGACTGATGTGGACGTAATCATTACGGTTCCCGCAGCGATGGGTAAACTTGGTCCTTTGGGCCGTGTCCTCGGTCCCCGTGGTTTGATGCCGAACCCAAAGACCGGTACAGTGACCATGGAAGTGGGCAAGGCCGTTCGCGAAGTAAAGGCGGGTAAAATTGACTTTAAGGTCGACCGCTACGGTATCGTTCACGCCGGTATTGGCAAGGTGTCGTTCTCAGCTGAGAACCTCCGCGACAATGCTGACGAGGTACTCAAGACCCTGGTTCGCATGAAGCCTTCAGCGGCTAAAGGCGCCTACATTAAGAGCATTACGTTGAGCCCCACTATGGGACCTGGCGTACCGGTTGAACCTAAAAACGCGTAAGCAGATTTTTACCCATGACGCGCGAAGAGAAAAACCAGCACATCGAGGACCTTATGCAGGTTCTTGAAGCGACCAACACTATTTACATTGCCGACACGTCGGGCCTCAATGCGGAGCAAACCAGCGACTTGCGTCGTGCGTGCTTCAAGGCTGACGTCAAAATGACGGTAGTAAAGAACGCCCTTCTTAAGAAGGCTATGGAGCGTTCGTCAAAGAATTTTGACGAGCTCTACGAAGCCCTCAAAGGAAACTCCAGCATCATGATTTCTGAAGTGAGCAATGCTCCTGCGAAACTGATCAAGGACTTCCGCAAGAAAGGAACGAAACCTCTCCTTAAGGGGGCCTACATCGAAGAGGCCATCTTTGTTGGGGACAACCAACTTGACGCCCTGGTCAACTTGAAGTCGAAGAACGAACTCATTGGAGACATCATCCTATTGCTGGAGAGCCCAATGAAGAACGTTATTTCGGCCCTTCAAGGCGGCGGTGGTCAAACCATTGCAGGCTTGCTTAAAACTCTTGAAGAGCGCAACGCCTAACGATTACGCACTCAGCTTCCAACTTGTGCATTTGTTTCATTTTTAATCAATATCCCAATCATGGCTGATATTCAATCACTTGGCGATTCTTTGGTGAACCTCACCGTTAAAGAAGTAAAAGAACTCGCTGACTACCTCAAAGAAACCTACGGCATTGAGCCCGCTGCTGCAGCTGTTGCTGTTGCTGCTGGTCCCGCTGCTGGCGGTGAAGCTGCTGCTGAGGAAAAAACTTCGTTTGACGTAATCCTTAAGAGCGCAGGCGCACAAAAGCTTGCTGTTGTTAAGGTCGTTAAGGAACTGACCGGTCTTGGTCTTAAGGAAGCAAAAGATGCGGTTGACGCAGCTCCTGCTCCGATCAAGGAAGGCGTTTCTAAGGACGAGGCAGAAGCCCTCAAAAAGCAGCTTGAAGAGGCTGGTGCCGAGGTTGAGCTCAAGTAAGAGCCTCGCCTAACCTACCTGGTTTAGGTGTCCGGGGTCAATTTTGACCCCGGGCCCTAGACCTTTTCGTGTTTCCACAAGTTCCATCCATCCTATTACGTCCAAGCCCCATGGCGCACGCACAACCGCGAATCAATTTTTCGAGCACCTTCGCTCAGGCGGACTGCCCCGATTTTCTGGACATCCAAATCAAGTCCTTCCGCGATTTTTTCCAAATTGACACCAAGCCGGAAAACCGCAGTGATGAAGGCCTGTTCAAAACCTTTAACGAGAACTTTCCGATTACGGACAGCCGAAATCAATTCGTGCTGGAGTTTCTCGACTACTTTGTGGATCCCCCGCGCTACTCTGAAATGGAGTGCATTGAGCGTGGACTCACCTTCTCGGTGCCCCTAAAGGCGCGCTTGAAGCTGTACTGTACCGACCCTGAGCACGAGGACTTTGAGACCATCGTACAGGACGTGTACCTCGGTACGATTCCCTACATGACCCCTCGCGGTACGTTCATCATCAATGGCGCCGAGCGCGTGATCGTGAGCCAACTGCACCGCTCACCTGGCGTATTCTTTGGTCAGAGTTTCCACGCGAACGGTACGAAGCTGTACTCTGCGCGTATTATTCCGTTCAAAGGAAGCTGGATCGAATTCGCTACCGATATTAACGGAGTAATGTATGCGTACATTGACCGTAAGAAAAAGTTACCTGTTACCACCTTGTTCCGCGCCATCGGCTACGAACGCGACAAGGACATTCTCGAAATTTTTGACCTCGCAGAGGAGGTTAAAGTGAGCAAGGCTGGTCTGAAGCGTGTAGTGGGACGCAAGTTGGCTGCACGTGTACTGAAGTCTTGGATGGAAGATTTCGTGGACGAAGACACCGGAGAAGTAGTGTCAATCGAGCGCAATGAGGTTATTCTCGATCGCGATACGGTTCTTGAGAAAGAGCATGTGGAGCTCATCATAGAGAGCGAAGTCGCCACTATTCTTCTTCACAAAGAAGACATTGCTGAGGGCGAATTCTCGATCATCTACAACACCCTGCAGAAGGACCCCACCAACTCAGAGATTGAGGCCGTGGAGCACATCTACCGCCAACTTCGCAATGCCGAACCACCCGATGAGGAGACAGCGCGCGGAATCATCGACAAGCTCTTCTTCAGCGAGCAGCGCTACAGCCTCGGTGAGGTGGGTCGCTACCGTTTGAATAAAAAGCTCGGCCTCGACATCGACAACTCAAGCCAAGTACTTACTAAGAAGGACATCATTATGATTGTCAAGTACTTGATTGAATTGATCAACTCAAAGGCAGAGATTGACGACATCGACCACCTTTCGAACCGTCGTGTCCGTACTGTAGGTGAGCAAATGGCCAACCAGTTTGGTGTAGGTCTTGCCCGTATGGCGCGCACGATCCGGGAGCGTATGAATGTTCGCGACAACGAAGTGTTTACTCCGATTGATTTGATCAACGCGAAGACGTTGAGCTCAGTGATCAATTCATTCTTCGGAACCAACCAGCTGAGCCAGTTTATGGACCAGACCAACCCGTTGGCTGAAATCACCCACAAGCGCCGTCTTTCGGCCCTCGGACCCGGTGGTCTGAGCCGCGAGCGCGCGGGCTTTGAGGTCCGTGACGTTCACTACACTCACTACGGTCGTCTGTGTCCTATTGAGACTCCAGAAGGTCCGAACATCGGTTTGATTTCTTCACTCTGTGTGTACGCCAAGGTGAACTCGATGGGCTTCATCGAAACTCCGTACCGCGAAGTAGACAACGGACGCGTAAAGCTCGAAGGGGCACCTTTGTTCTTCAGCGCTGAAGAAGAAGAAGAAAAGGTAATTGCTCAGGCTAACGCTCCGATTAACGCGGACGGAACCTTTGTCAATCCGCGTGTAAAAGTTCGCGACAAGGGCGACTTCCCGGTGCTTGAACCGCAAGATGTACAGCTGATGGACGTGGCTCCGAACCAGATCGCTTCGATCTCGGCTTCGTTGATTCCGTTCCTCGAGCACGACGACGCCAACCGCGCACTTATGGGATCGAACATGATGCGCCAGGCGGTGCCGTTGCTCCGTCCTGAAGCTCCAATTGTTGGAACTGGCCTCGAACAGCAAGTAGCACGTGACAGCCGCGTTCTGATTAATGCAGAAGGCTCAGGTACCGTACGCTACGTGGACGCCAACGAGATCGTGATTGAATACGACCGCACTGAAGACCAGGACCTCGTGAGCTTCGAGTCAGCGACCAAGTCGTACCCACTCATTAAGTTCTTGAAGACCAATCAGTCGACGACCATCAACCTCAAGCCGATTGTGACCAAGGGCGAGCGTGTAGAGCGTGGCCAGGTACTTTGTGAAGGCTATGCCACTCAGGGTGGTGAGCTCGCGCTCGGCCGCAACCTGCTGGTTGCCTTCATGCCGTGGAAGGGATACAACTTCGAGGATGCCATCGTAATCAACGAGCGCGTCGTTCGCGAAGACATCTTTACCAGCATTCACATCGACGAGTACTCACTCGACGTGCGCGACACCAAGTTGGGCATGGAAGAACTTACTGCAGACATTCCAAACGTCAGCGAAGAAGCGACCAAAGACCTCGACGAGAACGGATTGATCCGCGTCGGAGCCGAAATCGTACCGGGCGACATCATGATCGGTAAGATCACTCCAAAGGGTGAGAGCGATCCGTCACCTGAAGAGAAGCTGCTCCGCGCCATCTTCGGCGACAAGGCCGGCGACGTTAAGGATGCATCACTCAAGACGCCTCCGGGCATCGGCGGTGTGGTCATCGACAAGAAGTTGTTCAGCCGCAGCATGAAAGACAAGCGCCAGCGCAGCCGCGACAAGGAGGAGCTCGAGCAGCTAGACCTCGAATTGGCTTCTCAGCTTGAGGAGGTTCGCAACATCTTCATCGACAAACTGTCGAAGTTGGTGAGCGGCAAGACCTGCCAAGGCGTATTCAACGACTTGAACGAAGATGTGATTCCGAAGGGAACCAAGTTCACGCTTAAAGTACTGAATGCGGTAGAGGACTACACGCACCTTACGGGCGGAACCTGGACTACTGACGACGACAAGAACGTCCTTATCGACGCGCTCTTGCACAACTACAAGATTAAAGTGAGCGACATCATGGGCGTCAACCGCCGCAAGAAGTTCACGATCAGCGTAGGTGACGAGCTGCCCGCAGGCATCATCAAGATGGCCAAGGTGATCATCGCCAAGAAGCGCAAGCTTAAGGTGGGTGATAAGATGGCAGGACGCCACGGTAACAAGGGTATTGTCGCCAAGATTGTACGCCAAGAGGACATGCCGTTCCTCGCGGACGGAACTCCGGTGGACATCGTCCTCAACCCGCTTGGTGTACCTTCTCGTATGAACATCGGTCAGATTTATGAAACCGTGTTGGGATGGGCTGGTAAGAAGCTCGGAACCAAGTTTGCTACGCCAATTTTTGACGGAGCTAGCATGGACCAAATCAACGAGTATACCGAAGAAGCTGGAATTCCGCAGTACGGACACACCCAATTGTACGACGGCGGTACCGGCGAAGCCTTCCACCAGAAAGCGACGGTAGGTATCATCTACATGCTCAAGCTCGGCCACATGGTTGACGACAAGATGCACGCACGTTCGATCGGACCGTACTCACTCATCACGCAGCAGCCGCTTGGCGGTAAGGCCCAATTTGGTGGCCAGCGTTTTGGTGAGATGGAGGTTTGGGCACTCGAGGCATTCGGTGCGTCCAACATCCTTCGCGAGATCCTCACGGTGAAGTCTGACGACGTTGTGGGCCGCGCGAAGACCTACGAAGCGATAGTCAAAGGCGACCGCATGCCCGAACCGGGTATTCCTGAGTCGTTTAACGTACTGCTCCACGAACTTCAAGGTCTCGCCTTGAAAGTGTCACTGGACTAAGGATTTAGAATTACGACGAATTCACACGAACATGAGAAAGTACGAACAAGCTCCGACAGGTAGCTTCAATCAAATCACCATCAGCCTGGCTTCGCCAGAGTTCCTGCTCGAGAAGTCGAGTGGCGAAATCCTCAAGCCAGAGACCATCAACTACCGGACCCACAAGCCCGAGCGTGACGGTCTGTTCTGTGAGCGCATTTTTGGTCCCGTAAAGGACTTTGAGTGTGCGTGCGGAAAGTACAAGCGCATTCGCTACAAGGGCATCGTGTGCGACCGTTGTGGCGTCGAAGTAACCGAGAAGAAAGTTCGCCGTGAGCGCGTAGGCCACATCAGCCTCGTGGTTCCTGTTGCGCACATTTGGTACTTCCGTTCGCTTCCGAACAAAATCGGCTACTTGCTCGGAATCCCGACCAAGAAGCTCGACATGATTATCTACTACGAGCGCTACATCGTGATTCAAACGGGTCTGGCTACGGACGCGGAAGGAAATCCGTTTACCCGCTTGCAGTTCTTGACCGAAGAAGAGTACCTGGATGCATTGGATCGCCTGCCGACCCAAGACAACCAGTACCTCGAGGACCACGACCCCAACAAGTTCATCGCCAAGATGGGTGCCGAGGCTCTGTACATGCTGCTTCAGCGTCTGGACCTTCCGGCCCTTTCGTTTGAGCTTCGTGCACAAGCGGACCGCGAGACTTCGCAGCAGCGCAAGCAAGAGGCCCTCAAGCGCCTTCAGGTCGTAGAGGCCATGAAAGAGGCTAATGAGCGCATGGAGAACAAGCCCGAGTGGATGATCATCAAGGTAGTTCCTGTGATTCCACCCGAGCTGCGTCCGCTCGTGCCTTTGGACGGTGGCCGTTTTGCGACCAGCGACTTGAACGATTTGTACCGTCGGGTAATTATCCGCAACAACCGTTTGAAGCGCCTGCTCGAAATCAAGGCACCTGAGGTCATCCTTCGCAACGAGAAGCGCATGCTTCAGGAGTCTGTTGACAGCTTGTTTGACAACACCCGCAAGGCGAGTGCTGTGAAGACCGAGAGCAACCGCCCACTGAAGTCGCTGAGCGACAGCCTTAAGGGCAAGCAGGGCCGATTCCGCCAAAACCTTTTGGGTAAGCGTGTGGACTACTCTGCGCGTTCGGTAATCGTTATCGGACCTGACTTGAAGCTGCACGAGTGTGGTCTTCCGAAGGACATGGCCGCTGAACTCTACAAGCCGTTTGTGGTTCGCAAGCTCATTGAGCGCGGAATCGTTAAGACGGTGAAGTCTGCGAAGAAAATCATCGACAAGCGCGAAGCGGTTGTTTGGGACATTCTTGAGAACGTGATGAAGGGCCATCCGGTGCTTCTGAACCGAGCTCCGACGCTCCACCGCTTGGGTATTCAAGCGTTCCAGCCGCGCATGATCGAGGGTAAGGCCATCCAGCTGCACCCGTTGACTTGTACGGCCTTCAACGCTGACTTTGACGGTGACCAAATGGCCGTGCACTTGCCGCTCGGACCCGCCGCCATCTTGGAGGCGCAGATCTTGATGCTCGCGTCGCACAACATTTTGAACCCTGCCAACGGATCGCCGATTACGGTTCCGTCACAGGACATGGTCTTGGGTCTGTACTACATGACCAAGCCCAAGCGCAACCTGCCCGGTGACCCAGTTATGGGTGAGGGCATGACGTTCTACTCTGCTGAAGAAGTAACGATTGCCTTTAACGAGCGCCGCGTAGAGCTTGGTGCCGTGGTCAAGGTTCGTGCTCGCGTAGAGAACGAGCAAGGAGAACTGGTGACAAAGCTTATCGAGACTTCGGTGGGCCGCGTACTGTTCAATAAAGTAGTTCCTGAGACCGTTGGATTCATCAACGAGCTGTTGACCAAGAAGGCGCTTCGCGACATCATCGCGCGCATCTTGACGAAGACCGACGTTCCGACGACTGCAAAGTTCCTTGACGACATTAAGAACCTTGGATACAGCACGGCATTCCGTGGTGGTCTGTCGTTCTCATTGGGCGACATCACGGTTCCAGAAGCTAAGGATTCACTGATCAAAGAGGCCAACGAAGAGGTAGAAGCCATTTTGGGCAACTACAACATGGGTCTGATCACGAACAACGAGCGCTACAACCAAGTCATTGACGTGTGGACGAACACGAATGCCCGTCTGACGCAAGCAGCGATGAGCCAGCTCATCAATGACCGTCAGGGCTTCAATCCGATCTACATGATGCTTGACTCGGGTGCACGGGGTTCTAAAGAGCAGATTCGCCAGCTATCGGGTATGCGTGGTCTTATGGCCAAGCCGCAGAAGTCCGGTTCAGGTGGCGGAGAGATCATCGAAAACCCGATTATCTCGAACTTTAAAGAGGGCCTCTCGATCTTGGAGTACTTCATTTCGACCCACGGTGCCCGTAAGGGTCTGGCGGATACGGCCTTGAAGACGGCTGACGCCGGCTACTTGACGCGCCGTCTGCACGACGTTGCTCAGGATGTAATCATCAATGAGGTAGACTGCGGAACGCTTCGCGGTCTTGAAGTAACGTCCTTGCGCAAGAACGAAGAAGTCGTTGAGACGCTGTTCGAGCGAATCACTGGTCGTGTGTCGCTTCAGGACGTGATTGATCCGCTTACCAGCGAAGTGTACGTGGAGCGCGGCGAAATGATTTCAGACGATGCAGCACGCAAAATCGAGAATTCGCCCGTTGAAATGGTTGAAGTTCGCTCGGCTCTGACGTGCGAAAGCAAGCGCGGAATCTGTGCGAAGTGCTACGGACGCAACTTGGCCACGGCCAAGGGCGTTCAGATGGGTGAAGCAGTTGGTGTAATCGCCGCTCAGTCCATTGGTGAGCCGGGTACGCAGTTGACGCTTCGTACGTTCCACGTGGGTGGTACGGCCGGTAACATTTCTGAGGTCAACAGTTTGATCGCCAAGTTTGACGGAATCGTTGAACTCGACGAGGTTCGCACTGTAGAAGGAGAAGGTTCAGATGGTTCTCTGTCGACGATCGTCATCGGTCGTACCGGTGAACTTCGAATCGTAGATGAGAAGACCGGAATTTCGGTGATGACCGGTAACGTTCCCTACGGTTCTAACCTCGTGGTGAAGCACGGTCAGAAAGTGGCCAAAGGTGACTCACTGTGTTCGTGGGATCCGTACAACGCGGTGATCATCTCTGAATTCGCCGGTGTGGTCGGATACCAAGACATCGTTCAAGGTCTGAGCTACAAGGTTGAGATTGACGAGCAAACTGGATTCCAGGACAAGGTGATCAGCGATGCGCGCAACAAGAAGTTGGTGCCGATGATTCAAATCCTGACGAAGAAGGGTGAGGAGATCAAGCACTACACCTTGCCGGTGGGTGCCCACCTCATGGTCGACGAGGGCGAAGAGATCAAGGCCGGTAAGGTACTTGTGAAGATTCCACGCCGCGGAGCAAAATCAGGTGACATCACCGGTGGTCTTCCCCGTGTGACAGAATTGTTTGAAGCACGTAACCCATCGAACCCAGCTGTCGTGGCCGAGATTGATGGCACCGTGTCCTACGGTAAGATCAAGCGCGGTAACCGCGAGATCGTAATCGAGAGCCGCACCGGAGAGCAGCGCCGCTACCTCATCAATTTGAGCAAGCAAATTCTGGTTCAAGAGAACGACTTCGTGCGTGCGGGTTCACCGTTGAGCGACGGAGCCATTTCTCCGGCTGACATTCTTGCGATTCAAGGTCCTACTGCAGTTCAGGAGTACCTCGTGAACGAGATTCAGGAAGTATACCGCTTGCAGGGTGTGAAAATCAACGACAAGCACTTTGAAGTGATTGTTCGCCAGATGATGCGCAAGGTTGAAATCGTGGACGGTGGCGACACCATGTTCCTCGAAGGACACTACGAGCACGTGGGTGACTTCATCCACGAGAACGACCGTGTATTTGACAAGAAAGTGGTGGTGAGCGCTGGCGACAGCGAGAGCCTCAAAGAAGGTCAAATGATTACTTCACGCCAGCTCCGCGACGAGAACTCTCTACTGAAGCGCTCGGACAAGGCATTGGTTGATGCACGCGACGCGCGCTCGGCAACGGCCAAGTTGGTACTTCAGGGTATCACTCGTGCATCACTTCAGACGAAGTCGTGGGTTTCTGCGGCATCGTTCCAGGAGACGACCAAAGTCCTCAACGAAGCCGCAATCGCAGGTAAGAGCGACGGCCTTGAGGGTCTTAAGGAGAATGTGATTGTGGGTCACCGCATTCCGGCCGGAACGGGCTTGAAGCACTACTACGATTCAGTAGTTGGCAACAAGGACGAGTACGACCGCATGATGGCGGCCAAGTCAGTCGATATTGAAGCAGCGGAGTAGTGAGCGATCAGGATCCGAACCAACTTCAGATTGAGCTTTCGCCCGAGATGGCCGATGGGATTTATTCCAATCTGGCTATCATCAACCACTCGAACAGTGAGTTTGTGGTGGACTTCATCCAGATGATGCCCGGCTTGCCGAAGGCAAAGGTGAAGTCTCGGGTGATCTTGACTCCGCAGCATGCCAAGCGCTTGGTGCGCGCGCTCGCAGACAATGTGAGCCGCTACGAAGCGACGCACGGCGAGATTGCGGATACGGAACTTCCCGGAATGCCGATTCACTTCGGCGGACCCGCGGGACAGGCCTAATCGAAGGTTTTAGAATGTGAAAGCCACCGGCTTGCGCCGGTGGCTTTTTGCGTTTAGCCAGTTGCGAGTAACTAGCTGCTGGCTATCGGCCGAAGAAGCCGTCGAGTAGGATTCCGATTCCGCGCACGAGAACTCCGACGCCTACGAACATCGCGGTGACGATGAATGCCGCGGGAATCCAATTGCCCTCCTGAAGGGCGGGTCCAGCAATCCAGTAGAAGAAGGCAGGTCCTCCAAACATGAAGGGGAAGGAGGCCGAAAGCCACACAATGCCGCGAAGGATTTTGGGATTCATAGTCGAAATTTCAGTTGGGCCAACGGCCGTTCTACGAAGGTATAGGTGAGGAGGGATACCGCAAGGGTTCCGGCCAAGAATGCGGGCAAGGCCCAAGGTTCTGGCAGGTAGTGCTGGGCGAGGGCGAGCACGGGCTTATGAAGAAGGTAGACGCTAAAGCTGAGGGCGCCGAGCAGTCGAAGCGGAAGCCACCGACCGAGGGCTGAGAGCGCGATTTCGTGGTTCAGGGCCTGGTAGAGGATGAGGGCCCAGGCGATTCCGTAGGCGAGGGTGAAGCTGTGTCCGTGAAACGATGAGGTTCCGTAGATGAGTCGAGCGAGGGTCGGAACCGTCGTGAGGACGAGGGCGAGCAGGGCGAGCCCGATTCCGCCCGGAAGGCGCAGGCGGCGCTGGGTGAGGGCCAAAAGGGTTCCGCAGCCGAGAACCGGCAGGAAGCGCAAGAAGATGGGCATGGCGACGTGCTGCAGGCGCAGGTACCAAAGGCTCGCAAGGGCCGTTGCAAGTACCGCGATGGCCAAGTTCGGTCGCCGACGGTAGAGCGGCCAAAGGAGGGCCAGTACCAGCGGTGAAAGGATGTAGTATAGAAATTCGACGGGAATCGTCCAAAAGACCTGCCGGCCCTCGAGCAGGGCGAGGTGACGAAGCACGTCCGACGCACTGTGAATGGGGCTCTGAAGCCCTTGGGCCGAGAGCGCCCAGTTGAGCAGCAAGGCCACGAGGTAGAGCGGGTAGATGCGCAAAAAGCGGCGCAGGGCAAAGCGGATCCAAAATTGGAAGTTTGCGTTACCCTGTTCGAGCGCATTGATGATTTGACGGTCGATCAGGTAGGCCGACAGGACGAAGAAGAGGTAGACGCCGACGCTTCCGTAGTGGTGAAAGTCCACAACGCCAAAGAGCGGGTAGCCCGCATTACTGCTGTGCGCTAGCAGCACAATCGCCACCGCGAGCCCACGGAATCCGTCGAGTTCGGGCTGGTGGCCGGGGCGTCCGTCGTGGGGGAGGAGGTGTTTTAGCAAGGCTAGCAAGGTTGGCAAGGATAGCTCGTTGGCGAGGTTTGCTCATTAGCTAGTAACGAGTCGCTAGTAACTAGTTACTGATTGTTTGGTTGAGTGCAGTTCGGATGGCTTGAACGGCTTGTTCGGCTTGGTCGTTCGTTAGGGTTAGTGGCGGAGCGAGCCGGAGTGCGCGGTTTTCAAAGAGGAACCAGTCCGTAAGGTAGCCTGCGGCAATGAGGTGCTGCTGGACGGCCAGGACGCGGTCAAAGGAGTCGAGCACGACGGCGAGGAGGGCGCCGCGGCCGCGGATTTCGCGCACGGCGGGGTGGTCTTGGAGGCCGCGGCGAAACTGGGTCTCGAGGGCGGGGGCGCGCAGCGCGAAGCGGTCGCGCGCCAGGATGGTCCAGGCCGCCAGGCCGGCCGCGCAGCTCACGGGGTGTCCGCCAAAGGTGGTAAGGTGGCCCAGCATGGGGTGTTCGGCTAAGGTGGCCATGAGGGTGCGGTTGGCGGCAAAGGCCCCGAGGGGCATGCCGCCGCCCAAGGCCTTCGCCAGGCAGAGGACGTCGGGGGTGATTCCGGCCGCGGTGAAGGCGAAGGCCTCGCCGCTGCGGCCGAAGCCGGTTTGGATTTCGTCGACGATGAGCAGGGCTCCGGCCGCGCGGCACCGCGCCTCGAGGGCGCGCAACCAGGCGAAGTCGGCGGGCACGTAGCCGGATTCAGATTGAATGACTTCGACCAGGACGGCGGCGGTGTGGGGGCCGACGGCGCTGAGGGATTGGCTGCTGTTGAACGGAAGGATTCGGTGGCCCGGCACCAGCGGGCGGTAGGCTGACTTCATGCACTCGTTGCCCATGGCCGAGAGGGGGCCGGTGGTCGATCCGTGGTAGGACCCGACGAACGAGATGATTTCGCTGCGGCCGGTGGCGCGCTTGGCCAGTTTGAGGGCGCCGTCGACGGCTTCGGCTCCGGAATTGCCCCAGTAAATTTGGTCGAGCGAGGCCGGAAGGGCCGCCAGCAGGGCTTCTGCGTAGGCGACCTGGGGCAGCTGGGCGTATTCGCCGTAGACCATGAGGTGCATGTGCTGGGCGGCCTGGTGCTGGACTGCCGCGACGATTTCGGGATGGCTGTGTCCGAGGTTGGCCACGCCGATGCCCGAAATGAGGTCCATGTGGGCCTTGCCCTGGGGGTCGTAGAGGTAGACGCCCTCAGCCCGCACAAATTCTAGGGCCAAGGGGCTGAAGGTGGTGGGGGCGAGGTGGTGCAAAAAACCTTGGCGAACGTCCATTCCGCTAAGGTACGGGGGGTGTTTGGGTTTTGCGGAATCCGGTTATAACCGAACACCCGGCGTGGGGCGGCACAAAAAAAATCCGGGTATAACCGGATTTAGTATTTCATTCCTCGAACTGGGGAGGGCGTCCGCCGGGGGGTCGTCCGCCTGGGGGGCGTGCGCCTTCGCGCGGAGGGCGGCCTTCTTTGAGGCGCTCCAGGACCTCTTGCTTGAACTTGCGCTCGGCGAGGTGGAGCTTCAGCACCTTCTTGGCGGGGAGCACCTTGAGGAACTCCTTTTGGTACTTCCGCCGGACCGCTTCGCGCTCGGCGGCCACCTTCTCCAGGTTGGCCAGCACTTCGCGGGCTTGGGCGTCGGTCAGGTTGTCGATTCCGCCCTCGGCCTTCATGGTCTTCATCGATTCGCGAATGGGGTCGCGCTGCGCCTTCTTCATTTCGGCCTCCATAGCGTTGTAGACGGGCCAAAAGGCCTGGGCTTCGCTCGGAGTCAGGTCGAGTTCGCGCGTGATGAAGGCGATTTTGGCGGACTCCAGGCGTTCGCGGCCTTCGCGGGGCGCGCCCTGGGGGCGGGTTTGGGCCACGGCCGTCAGGCTGAGCAGGGCCAAGGCAAAAAGCAGGTTTTTCATGGGGTTAATCGGGGTTGAGTGGGACTAAAGGGTGGTGATTCCGTGGGTTTCGGCGAGTTCAAAGAGTTCGTCGTCAGTTAGGGTTACTTGGCCTTCGTCGAGGGCGGTCCAGGCGTCGTCGGCGCTCAGGGTTGCGGGCGGAGTTGGGTTCGCGGGACCCTGTTCCGAGGTGCGAAACATAAACACTCCGGCGGCAACGGCTGCTGCCGAGGCGGCGGTCCACAGAATGCGGCGCCAGCGCGGATGGGTCACGGTGCGGGCCGGAGTCGACTGGGCCGACAAGGCCTTCGCGCTTGCGCGGGCGGCAAGGTCCGCCGCGAAGTCGGCGGGCACGTGGATTCCGTCGCGCGGTCCGGGGGTTGAGGGATTGGTTTTCATGGCGTTCATGCTTAGGATGCCTCAATGGCGTCGAGGTTTAATTCCGCGAGCTGTTTTTTGATTTTGGCCACCGCGTGGTGGTAGTTGGCTTTGAGTCCGCCCTCGCGGGTGCCCAGCACGCTCGCGATGTCGGCATAGGGCAGCTCGTCAAAGTAGCGCAGCTGAAAGACCAGGCGCTGGCGTTCG